>NZ_JABFAX010000021.1:13933-40423 GCF_017168395.1 Micrococcus sp. KRD128
ACCCCGACCCCAGGAGACCCCGTGACCCAGGACGCCTTCCTCTACGACGCCCTCCGCACGCCGCGCGGTGCCGGCAAGCCCTCCGGCTCCCTCCACGAGGTCAAGCCGATCGACCTCGTCGTCGGCCTGACCCACGCGCTGCGCGACCGCCATGAGGGGCTCGACCCCGCCGACATCGAGGACATGATCCTCGGCTGCGTGAGCCCGGTGGGCGACCAGGGCGCGGTCCTGCCCCGCGTGGCCGCCCTCAAGGCGGGCCTGCCGCAGACCGTGGCAGGCGTGCAGCTGAACCGGTTCTGCGCCTCCGGACTCGAGGCCGTGAACCAGGCCGCCGCCCGCATCCGCTCCGGCTGGGAGTCCCTGCTCGTGGCCGGCGGCGTGGAGTCCATGTCCCGCGTGCCCATGGGCTCCGACGGCGGCGCGTGGGCCATGGACCCGGCCACCTCCCTGGCCACCGACTTCATCCCGCAGGGCATCTCCGCGGACCTGATCGCCACCCGTGAGGGCTTCAGCCGCGCAGAGCTGGACCGCTTCGCCGCGCAGAGCCACCGCCGTGCTGCGGCGGCGTGGCAGGAGGGCCGGTTCGCCCGCTCCGTGGTCCCGGTGACGGACATGAACGGGATGACCGTGCTGGACCGGGACGAGACCATCCGCCCCGACTCGTCCGTGGAGACCCTGGCCAAACTCAAGCCCTCCTTCGAGGCGCTGGGCCGGGAGGCGGGCTTCGACGCCGTGGCGCTGGAGAAGTACAGCTCGCTCGCGGAGATCGAGCACCGGCACCACCCCGGCAACTCCTCGGGCATCGTCGACGGCGCCGCGCTGACGCTGATCGGCTCCGAGGAGGCCGGCCGGCGGGCCGGGATGAGCCCGCGGGCCCGGATCGTCTCCGCCGCCGTCGTCGGTTCCGAGCCCACCATCATGCTCACCGGCCCCACCCCGGCGTGCCGCAAGGCCCTCGAGGTGGCCGGCATGACCGCCGCGGACATCGACCTCGTGGAGATCAACGAGGCGTTCGCGGCCGTGCCGCTGCTGCTGATGAAGGAGATGGGCTGGACCGAGGAGCAGACCAACGTCAACGGCGGCGCGATCGCCATGGGCCACCCCCTGGGCGCCACCGGCGCCATGATCCTCGGCACCCTCGTGGACGAACTCGAGCGGCGCGACCTGCGGACCGGCATCGCCACGCTCTGCATCGGCGCCGGCATGGGCGTCGCCACCATCGTCGAGCGCGTCTGAGCGCCCCACCCACCCGACCGACCAGCACGGCAGGAAGAGCACCGGCATGAGTGAGCACATGATCACCTGGGACCAGGACGCCGACGGCGTCGTCACGCTGACCATGGACGACCCGCAGGCGCGGGTCAACACGATGAACGAGCGGTACCAGGACGCGATGGACGCCGTCCTGGACCGCCTGGAGGCGGAGCGGGAGACGGTGACCGGCGTCGTCCTGACCAGCGCGAAGACGACCTTCTTCGCCGGCGGCGACCTGGACTCCCTGGCCCAGGCCGGCCCCGAGGACGTGGAGTCCGTGTTCGCGCTGACGCAGCGGGTCAAGGGCCAGCTGCGCCGCCTCGAGACCCTCGGCCGCCCCGTGGTCGCCGCGATCAACGGCACGGCGCTCGGCGGCGGCCTGGAGATCGCGCTGGCCTGCCACCGGCGCATCGCCGTGGACGACCCGGGGCTGAAGGTCGGTCTCCCGGAGGTCACCCTGGGCCTGCTGCCCGGGGGCGGCGGCATCACGCGCCTGGTGCGCATGGTGGGCGTGGAGCGCGCCCTGATGGACTGGCTGCTGCCGGGCACCGCCCGCGACGCCCGGGCCGCGATGGAGAAGGGGATCCTCGACGAGGTCGTGACCGACCCCGGGGACCTGGTGCCCGCCGCCACGCGCTGGATCCTGGAGCACCGCGACGACGCCGACGCCGCCGTGAAGCCCTGGGACGTCAAGGGCTTCACGATCCCCGGCGGCACCCCCGCCCAGGCCTCCTTCGCCTCCCGCCTGCCCGCGTTCGCCGCCACCCTGCGCCGGCAGCTCCACGGCGCGGACCTGTCCGCCCCGAAGGCGATCCTCAGCGCCGCGGTGGAGGGCTCGCAGGTGGACTTCGACACCGCCTCGCGCATCGAGACCCGGTACTTCGTGTCCCTCGTGGCGGGCCACACCTCTTCCGCCATGATCCAGGCGTTCCACTCGGACATGCAGGCGCTGCGCTCCGGCGCCGCCCTGGGCGGTCCCTCCCGCGAGCGCAGCACGATCACCACGGCGGCGGTGCTGGGCGCCGGGATGATGGGCGTGGGCATCGCCCACGCGCTCGCGCTCAACGGTGTGGACGTGATGCTCAAGGACGTCAGCCTGGAGGCTGCCGAGCGCGGCCGTGAGCGGGTGGGCGCCCTCCTCGAGGGGCGCGTGGCGAAGGGGCGCATGAGCCGCGAGGACGCCGACGCCGTCCTGGCCCGCGTGCAGCCCACCGAGGACTATCAGGACCTCGCGCACGTGGACGCGGTGATCGAGGCCGTGTTCGAGGACGTCGAGCTCAAGCAGTCGGTGTTCGCCGAGGTGGAGAAGGTGGTCGGCCCGGACACCCTGCTGTGCAGCAACACCTCCACACTGCCGATCACCCTGCTGCAGGGCCCGCGGGAGCGGCCCCAGGACTTCATCGGCCTGCACTTCTTCTCCCCGGTGGACCGGATGAGGCTCGTGGAGATCATCCGTGGTGAGCAGACCTCCCAGCGCACGGTGGAGCGCACCTACGACCTGGTGCAGCAGATCCGCAAGCTGCCCATCCTGGTCAACGACGGGCGCGGCTTCTACACCTCCCGCGTCTACGGCACGCTCGTGCTCGAGGCCGCGGCCCTCGTGGAGGAGGGCGTGGACGCGCAGCGGATCGAGCGGGCGGCCCGCCACGCCGGCTTCCCGGCCTCCCCGCTGGCCATGATGGACGAGGTCTCCCTGACCCTGATCCAGCACATCCGCCGCGAGGAGGAGAAGGCCGTCGCCGAGGCCGGCGGTGAGCGTCCGGTGCGTCCGGGCGAGCGTGTGGTGGAGCGCATGGTGGACGAGTTCGGCCGCCCGGGCCGCGCTCAGGGCGCCGGCTTCTACGAGTACCCGGAGCAGGGCCCCAAGCACCTGTGGCCGGGCCTGGCCGAGCACTTCGCCACCGGGGCGGACGTGCCCGAGCAGGACCTGCAGGACCGCCTGCTGTACCGCATGGCCATCGAGACGGCCCGCTGCTTCGACGACGGCGTCCTCACCGACGCCCCCTCGGCGAACCTCGGCGGCGTGTTCGGCATCGGCTTCCCGCCGCACACCGGCGGGCCCGTGACGTTCATGACGCACCGCGAGGGCGGACCGGCCGCGTTCGTGGCCCGCGCCGACGAGCTGGCCGACCGCTACGGCGAGCGGTTCCGTCCCGGCGACACCCTCCGGCAGCTGGCCGAGCGCGGCGAGGGGCCGGGCCGATGAGCGCCGCACCGCTGGCCGGGGTGCGCGTGGTGACCATCGCGCTGAACCTGCCCGGGCCCGTCGCCGCGGCCCGCCTGCAGGAGCTGGGCGCCGACGTCGTCACGGTGCTCCCGCCCAGCGGGGACCCCGTGGCCACCCTGGTGCCGGCCCTCTACGAGGAGCTGCACCGCGGGCAGTCGGTGCGCACCGTGGACATGAAGTCCGAGGCCGGGGCCGCCGAGATGGAGCAGATCCTGGCCGAGGCGGACGTATTCCTCACCTCCCACCGCTCCGGGGCGCTGCGCCGGCTGGGCCTGGATGCCGACGCCGTCCGCGCCCGCCACCGGCGGATCTGCCAGGTGGACATCACCGGATACGACGGGGACCGCACGGACGTGCCAGGCCATGACATCAACTACCAGGCCGCGGCGGGCCTGCTGGCGCCGGGGGCTCCACCGCGGATCCTCGCGGCGGATCTGCACGGTGCCGAGCGGGCCGTCTCCGCCGCGCTGGCCCTGCTGTGGGCCCGCGGCGCGGACGGGGACGGCGGGCACGCCACGGTGGCGCTCGCCGATGCCGCGCACGCCCTGGCCCTGCCCAACCGGCACCGCATGACGGGCCCGCGCAGCCCCCTGGGCGGGGCCCTGCCCCACTACGGGGTGTATCCGGCGGCCGAGGGCCATGTGGCCGTCGGCGCGCTCGAGCCGCACTTCGCGGCCGCGCTCGTGGCGGGCCTCGGGCTGGACGCGGACGGGGACGTCCGCGCGCAGCTCACCGAGGCCCTCTCCCGGCACGACGCCGCCCACTGGCAGGCCTGGGGGGAGGAGCGGGGCATCCCGCTCACCGCCCTGGCCAGCCCCACCGCCTGACCCCCACGACTCAGCACCACCCACGAACGACCTCAAGGAGCCCCTCATGACCACCACGGATTCCCGCACCCGCTCGCTGACCGACGTCGACGTCCTCGAGTACCACCGCCTCCTGACGCCCGAGCAGCAGGAGAAGCTCACGGAGATCCGCGCCGCCCTGGCCGAGATCGTCACCCCGCACGTGGCCGAGGCCTGGAGCCGGGACGAGTTCCCGCACGAGATCGCCCGCCGCGTCGGCGAGCTGGGCTACAACCACATCGGCGGCACGACCGAGGACCCGCTGTTCCGCGGGCACCTGATGGCCGAGCTGGCCCGCGCGGACATCTCCCTCAGCGTGTACTTCGCCCTGCACAACGACCTCGTCGGGGCCACCCTGGAGGCCCTGGGCTCGGAGGAGCAGAAGCAGACGTGGCTGCCGGGCCTGTACGCGATGGAGTACACCGGCTGCTTCGCGCTGACCGAGCCGGAGCACGGCTCCGACGTCGCCGGCGGCATGGCCACCACGGCCCGCCGGGAGGGGGACGAGTGGGTGATCAACGGGGCCAAGCGGTGGATCGGCAACGGCACCATGTCCCGCATCGCGATCGTGTGGGCCCGGGACGAGGAGGACGACCAGGTCAAGGGCTTCATCGTGGAGACCGACACCCCCGGCTACGAGGCCACCAAGATCGAGCACAAGACCGCGGTGAAGATCGTCCAGAACGCGGACATCACCTTCACGGACGTCCGCATCCCGGCGGGGAACAAGCTGGAGAAGGCCGACACCTTCGCGGACACCAACGTGATCCTGCTGGGCTCCCGCAACGGCCTGGGCTGGCAGGCCGCGGGCGCGCAGCAGGGCATCCTCGACGCCGCCCGCCGCTACGCGCTGGAGCGCACCCAGTTCGGCCGCCCGATCGCCGGGCACCAGCTGGTGCAGTCCCTGCTCGTGCAGATCGCGGCCAACCTGGCGGCCACCCTGGGCATGGCGCACCGGGCGGTGCAGCTGGAGGCCGCCGGCGAGGTGTCCATGACGCAGGCCTCCCTGGTGAAGCTGAAGACCTCCCAGATGTGCCGCGAGTCGGCCGCGCTGGGCCGGCAGATGATGGGCGGCAACGGCATCCTCGCCGACGTCGGGCTCGGCCGGTTCTTCTGCGACGTCGAGGCGATCTTCACGTACGAGGGCACCTACGAGGTGAACTCGCTGATCGTGGGCCGCGGCCTCACCGGTCACTCCGCCTTCCTCTGACCCTCCCCTCCGACGACCGCCCCACCAGATCAGGAGCCACCGTGACCACCTCCGAGACCACCTCCGAGACCCCTGACACCTCCACGACCACCCCCGGCCGGCCCACCGAGCGCCGGGGCCATGTGGCCGAGCTGCTCTCGGCCACCGTGGCCCGGCAGCCGGATGCCACGGCCCTGCGGATCGGCGAGGCCCGCATGACCTACCGCGAACTGGACCAGGTCACGGCCGCGACGGCCGGCTGGCTGCGCCACCGCGGGGTGGGTCCGGGGGACCGGGTGGCCGTGCTGCTGCCCAACGTCCCGGCCTTCGTGGCGGTCTACGAGGCGCTCATGCGTCTGGGTGCGGTGATGGTGCCGCTCAACCCGCTGTTCACCGCCCGAGAGCTGGAGTACTTCCTCGAGGACTCCGGGGCGCGCATGCTCTGGGCCATGGCCGGGCTGCCGGCCGTGGACGAGGTGGCCAGGAACGTCGACGTCGAGGTGGTCACCCTGGACCTCGAAGCGGTCGGGCGGGAGTGCGCCGCCGAGGGCATCGCCCCGGTCACGGAGATCACCCCGCGGGACCCCGACGACGACGCCGTCCTGCTCTACACCTCGGGCACCACGGGGCGGCCCAAGGGTGCCCGACTGACGCACACGAACCTGCGTTCCAACGCCATGGCGACGGCGACCGGCCTGGGCCGGCTCGGCCCGGACGACGTCGTGTTCGCGGCGCTGCCGATGTTCCACGTGTTCGGGCTCTCGGTGGTGCTCAACGGCGCGGTGTTCGCCGGGTCCACCCTGTCCCTGATGCCGCGGTTCGTGCCGGAGGCCGCCTACGACCAGCTGCAGGACCACGGCATCACGTTCCTGCCCGGCGTGCCCACCATGCACGGGGCGTTCCTCTCCGTGGCCCGGGCCCGCCGTGAGGCCGGGGCCGAGCCGGCGGACTTCTCGCGGCTGCGCATGCCCCTCTCCGGCGGCGCGAGCCTGCCGGTGGAGACGCTGCGCGCGGCGGAGAAGCTGTACGGCGTGCCCGTGTTGGAGGGCTACGGGCTGTCCGAGAACGCGGGTGCGTGCTTCTTCAACCCCGTGGACGCGCCGACCCGCCCGGGCACCGTGGGCCGGCCGGTGGACGGCTTCGAGTTCCGGATCGTCGCGATGGACGGCACCGAGGTGCCCGAGGAGGACCCTGAGACTTCCGGTGAGCTGCGCATCCGGGGCGAGGGCATCATGGCCGGCTACTGGGGCCGCCCGGAGGACACGGCGGCGGCGTTCGACGAGGACGGCTGGTTCCGCACCGGCGACATCGCCCGCCGGGACGAGGCCGGGTACGTGATGATCGTGGACCGGCTCAAGGACGTGATCATCCGCGGCGGCATGAACGTGTACCCCCGCGAGGTGGAGGAGGTCCTCTACGAGCACCCGGACGTGGTCGAGGCCGCCGTGGTGGGTGTGCCGGACGAACGGCTGGGCGAGGAGATCGCCGCCTTCGTCTCGCTGGCCCCGGGTAGCACCGTCACGGGGGAGGAGCTCCAGGCGTTCGCGGCCGAACGGCTGGCCCGCTACAAGCAGCCGCGGGAGGTGACCGTCCTGGACGGGCTGCCGAAGAACGCCACGGGCAAGATCCTGCGCCGCGAGCTGCGTCAGGGGTGAGGGGCGGAGGGGGTCCGGGCGCAGGTCGTCTGGTCTGGGCGAGAGGAACGACGGACAGGTGGCCTCTCGCTACGCTCCCGGTATGACTCAGCCGCTCGTCCACCCGCCCAAGGCCCAGCCGGGCGACAGGATCGCCGTCGTCTCGCCGTCGTTCGCGGCTCCCGGCTTCGCGCCCGCGGTGCATGAGCAGGCGATGCGGCGCCTGGCCGAGGTGACCGGACTGGAGCCGCTCGAGTACCCCACCACCCGGCAGCTCGGGGCGAGTCCTGAGAGCCGGGCGCGGGACCTGAACGCGGCGTTCGCGGACCCGCAGATCCGGGCGGTGATCGCCACGGTGGGCGGGGAGGACCAGATCACCGTGATCGGCCACCTGGACGCGGACGCCGTGCGCGCGGACCCCAAGCCGTTCCTCGGCTACAGCGACAACACCAACCTGCACCAGTGGCTGTGGGGCAACGGGGTGGCGAGCTTCTACGGCGGCTCCACCCAGGTGCACCTGGGGCCGGGACCGACTGTGGATGAGGTGCACGCCGCGTCCCTGCGGGCCGCCCTGCTGACGGGAGGGCGGCTGGAGATCACGGAGCCGGGGGAGGCGGAGGACCATGGCGTCGACTGGCTGGACCCGCGGGCGCTGACCGAGTTCGGGACGCGCGAGCCGGTGCCGGGCCCGCTCGACGACGGCGGGCGCGGCGTCGGTGAGGGCGCCTCACCGTGGCGCTGGGCCGGGCCGCGGCGCGCGGTGACCGGCCGGACGTGGGGCGGTTGCCTCGAGGTGCTGCCGTGGGTGATGGCGGCCGGCCGCGGGCCGGCGGACATGGCGGTGCTCGAGGGTGGTGTGCTGCTCATCGAGACCAGCGAGGAGCTGCCGAGCGCCGGCGAGGTGCGGCGGCTGCTGCGGATCCTGGGGGAGCGCGGCGTGCTCGGCGCCGTGGACGCCGTGCTGGCGGCGCGCCCGCCGGTGAGCTCCTTCGAGGTGCGCCCGACGGCGCAGGAGCGGGCGCGGCTGCGCCGGGAGCAGGGTGATGTGGTGCTGGAGGAGGTCGAGCGCTACAACCCGGACGCGGTGGTGTGCGTGGGCATCCCGTTCGGCCACACCCGGCCGCAGTGGATCCTGCCGCACGGCGGGGTGATGACCGTCGACGGTGAGGCGAGGCGGGTGTGGGCGGAGTACCGCTGAGCTATTGGTAACGTGCTGCTCATTCGAGGCCGACGCGGTATCCCCGCCGAGACGAGGGAGGGGCGATGGCGGAACCCGAGGGACTGCGTCACGCAGCGATTGCCTGGTTGGAAAAACGTACTTTCGACCGCCAGATTTCGCTCACGCGTGACCAGATCGGTGACTTTGAGTGGGACGGAAAACCCTTCCGGCTGATCCCGTCTCAGCAGGGCATCTGGAAGCCTCGTGGATTTGAGGCCACCCTCTCCATCGTTACGACCTTCCGGGCCCCGGGGCAGAAGCGACCCTACGACGATGAGGTTGGGGCGGACGGACTTATCCGCTACAAGTGGCGCGGGGATAATCCCCTGCACCATGAGAACGCTGGCCTGCGCCGAGCCATGGTCCTGCGTCTGCCCATTATTTGGTTCATCGGCGTCGGAGGCGCCCCGCCGGAGTACCAGGTCGTGGCGCCTGTCTACCTCGCGGACGAGGAGCCGGAGAAACAGCAGTTCATCCTCGCTCCGCTGGCGGAGGAGGACTTCGCTGTCGAATCGCTCGAGGATGGGATCGCCGTCCCTGCTCTCAAGCGCTACCTCATGCGGGAGACGAGGGTGAGACTGCACCAGCCGGTCTTCCGGTCCACCGTCCTGAAGGCCTACGAGAACCACTGCGCCGTCTGCAACCTGGCGCACCCGGAGCTACTCGACGCCGCGCACATCGTGGACGACAGCCATGGACTAGGCACGCCGACCGTGGGCAACGGGATGGCGTTGTGCAAGATCCATCACGCGGCGTTTGATCGACGGTTCCTCGGATTGCGTCCGACGCTAGAACGCCCCATCGTCGAAATCCGGCAGGACCTGCTCGATGAGGTGGACGGCCCCATGCTGCGCCACGGTCTGCAGGACCTGCATGGGAAGCCGCTCATGATGCTTCCCAAGGCGCGAGCGAACCGACCCGATCACGACAAGCTCATGTGGGCCTACGACCGCTTCCGGACTGCAACGGTGGCAGACGTTGCCTAAATGACTAGTGAGGGGCAGCGGACCGGGCAGGCCAACCGCCCCTCACATTGAGGGGTTCAGTTCTCCCTGAACGGCGAGCCAATCTTGGCCCACTCTGTCAGCTTTGCCGTCAGGCCGCTCAAGTCCTGGGCGCGCGAGAGAGGGGTCTTGGAGTCCTCGTCGGCGAAGAACCCCGTTTCGATCCACCGATCATCGAGCGGGTAAGACATGGTTCCGTCGAGCTCACGGAACAACCGCTGAATCTGCTCGACCCCTTCCGTGCTAAGGCTCGGGTGTCGCTCGTCGCTCAGGTCTACTGCGCACTCATGAAACGCGCCAGCGAGCACGCGGAGGACCGTCGGGGAAATGGTCATTTCGCGTTCGCGAACCTCGAGGGGGGTGACGGAACCGCCAGCGATCTCCTGCAAGGAGGTGAAGGACTCGACCAGAACGGTGAAAAACTTCTCGGCCAGCTTTGCCACGGAATTCTCGTTCATCTCCGCCTCGCGCCGGCGGGTCATACGTCCGGCGATACCGACCGCCACGTGGCGCACCAGGTCCGCCAGGTTCCGGCCGGACAAGAGGTTTTCGTTCTTGCCAGCGACGCGGTCCTTCTCCCAGTCCACACGGTCCTGGAGCAGCTCTACCCCCTCTGCAGCGTCGATGGCGATGCGGTTGATCATGCTGCGCCGGTCAAACGAGACCGTCACAGACTTGGTGATGCCGAGGGCGTTCGTCGCGATGTCGTTGAACGCCTGCTTGTGGCCGTCTTCCGTGATGCCCTGGAGAATCTCGACCGTCACGTACTCATGCTCGTACCGGGTCTGGAGCGCCTGAGTCTCCTGGATCTTTTTCTTCCAATGCTCGGCAGTGTCCGAGTTGCCGTTCTCCTCCGCCGCCTGCAGCCGACTGCGGTATGCCTTGAGGTCATCGGCAATTCGGTCCCCCGCAATCTTCCAGCCAAGGATGCGGTGCTGCCCGTCCAGGATCTCGAAGGTGCGGTCGGAGTTCTGGTAGAGCTTCAGGACGCCGAACTCCACATCACCCGCGCCGAATTCGACCGTGAAGTCCTCGTGCAGGGGGGTAGTTGTGTCGATCAGGAGCGGCGGAGTGACCCAGGTCTTGTTCTCGAGCCAGTAGTCCGTGAACTTGTTGGCGTGGCGCTTGTTGACCCGACGGTTCCCAGGGAAGGGAACCTCCGGGTCAGGAATCGGCAGGTAGGTGCCAATGAGGTGGAGGGGGAGGGCGATCGTGTAGGTCTTGCGATGCTGGCCGCGCGGTGAGCGCTGGGCCAGAACCTCGGTGTAAGGCTTGTATCCGCTGAGTTCGATCTGGCGCATCAGAGTCCTATCTGTCAAGTGTTGGCCTTACGGCCGAATTAGAGGTTGTCCTTGCAGATAAGAGACTACTGGAGCAGATAGCAGCGTGTCAACGCATTAGCGCGCTACTCGGACGAGTAAGAAAGAATGAGGCGAACTACTGCCCTATCTATGGGGAGGGGCCGTGCGTGATTGCTTATAGCTCAGCCCTGGGTAGGTGTTGCCCACCCGCTCAGTTCATGACCCCTGGCCATGCCTCGGCGAACCGCCGGAGCCTCCTGAGCGGGCCGCGGCCCACGCGCGACCCGCTCCCACTTCTCGAACGAAAACGCCCCGGAAGGGGCCATATCGCAAGGCTCGTCGCGAGAACCGCTCTGCCTCACCGCTTCCGGTACAGCCCCTTCTTCTGGAACTTCGGCTCGCTCGTCACGAGCATCCCCAGGGACCGGAAGATGCCCTCGTCCACGGAGCCGAGGATCGTCGTCGTGTGCACGTCGCAGTCCTCGAGGCTCGCCAGCTGCTCGACGGCCGCCCTCGCGTTCTCGTCGGTCGCCGCGGACACGGACAGCGCGATCAGCACCTCGTCCGTGTGCAGCCGCGGGTTCTTGGAGCCCAGGTGCACGGTCTTGAGCGTCTGGATCGGCTCGATCGAGGCGGGGGAGAGCAGGTGCACGTCGTCCTCGATGCCGGCCAGCACCTTGAGGGCGTTGAGCAGCACCGCGGCGGAGCAGCCCAGCAGCTCCGAGGTCTTGCCGGTCACCAGGGTGCCGTCCGCCAGCTGCACGGCCGCGCCGGGCTCACCGGTGCGCTCGGCCACCAACTGCGCGGCACCCACCACCGGACGGTCCTCGCTGCTCAGCCCCAGCTTGGACATCACCAGGGCCACGCGCTCGGACTCGGTGTCGTCCGCGCCCTCGACGGCCTCCGCCACCTGAGCCTTGTAGTAGCGCCGGATGATCTCCTGCTTCGCGGCCTCCTGGCACACCTCGTCGTCCACGATCGCCGCGCCGGCCATGTTCACGCCCATGTCCGTGGGGGACTTGTACGGGGTGGTGCCCGTGACCTTCTCCAGCAGCGCGGACAGCAGCGGGAACACCTCGACGTCGCGGTTGTAGCTCGTCACCCGCTCGCCGTACTCGGCCAGGTGGAACGGGTCGATCAGGTTGATGTCGTCCAGGTCCACGGTGGCGGCCTCGTAGGCGGCGTTCACCGGGTGCTCGAGCGGCAGGTTCCAGATGGGGAACGTCTCGAACTTCGCGTAGCCGGCCGGGATGCCCCGCTGCCGATCGTTGTACACCTGGCTCAGGCACGTCGCCAGCTTGCCGGAGCCCGGGCCGGGGGCCGTCACGACGACGAGGTCCCGCGTGGTCTCGGACCACTCGTTCGCGCCGAAGCCCTGCTCCGAGACGATCGTGGACATGGCGTGCGGGTAGCCGGGGATCACACGGTGGCGGGCCACCTTCAGGCCGAGGCGCTCGAGCTTCTCGAGGAACGCCAGCGCACGGTGGTTGGCGTCCTCCAGCTGCGTGACCACCACGTGCTCCACCAGGAACCCGCGCTCCCGGAACACGTCCACGAGGCGCAGGACGTCGTCCTCGTACGTGATGCCCAGGTCCGCGCGGACCTTGTTCCGCTCGAGGTCCTTGGCGTTGAAGCACACCAGGATCTCGGTCTCGTCCTTGATGCGGTCGAGCATCGCGATCTTGTTGTCCGGGGTGAAGCCGGGCAGGACGCGGGAGGCGTGCAGGTCGTCGAAGAGCTTGCCGCCCATCTCCAGGTACAGCTTCCCGCCGATCTGGCGGCGGCGTTCCTGGATGTGCTGGGACTGGAGCTCGATGTACTTCGCGCGGTCGAATCCGACGCGGTGGAGGGGGCCGGAGGCCGCGGCCTCCGTGGTCGTGCTGGCGGGGCGGGCGGTCTCATGCGTGCCGGTCATGGACTCTCAGCATAGACCTGTTCGCGGGGTGCGCGGCCCGGCGTCGGGCCCACCGCATCCCTCAGTCCCTCGGGTCCTCCGGGTCGTCCGCGATCCAGTCGTGTTCGGGGTCGTCGAAGCTGCGCGTGCGCCCGGTGCGCAGGTCGGTGACGTCCATGACGCCGGTGCCGCGGTCCAGGCGCACCTGCTGGTGTGAGGCGGGGTCGATGACGGTGATCGTCTGGGTCTGCGGGTCGTAGTCGTCCACCCGCACCTGGTCCTCGTATTCCTCCCGCGGTCCGTAGGATCCGTGCGTGTCGTCGTCGGGGAAGGCGGGGGCGCCGGGGGAGCGCAGCCGGCGCTCGAGGGTGCGCTCCACCCGGCGTGCGGCCGCCTCCTGCGCCTGCGTGGCCAGGCGCCGCAGACGTTCGAGGGACTCCTTGTCCTGGGAGATCTCCGCGCCGAAGAACCGCCACTGGTAGCGGTAGGCGATCATCCGCACCGCGAAGATCAGGAACGCGATGAGGAAGCCCGTGAACGCGTTGAGCGCGCCGTTCATCGCCACCACGGTCGCCAGCACCGCGCCCAGGAACGTGGGGAGCACGTAGACGCCGCGGGGGTCGAAGATGGACGGGACCTCGTTGGCGACGATGTCCCGCAGCACGCCGCCACCCAGCGCCGTGACCATCGCGATCACGACTGTGGACACCGGGTGCACGCCCATCGAGTGGGCCAGCAGCACACCGGACACCGTGAACAGGGCGAGCCCGGCGGCGTCGAACAGGGTGATGGTCAGGTTCAGCCGATTCGGGTGGATCACCTTGACGTACACGAGCAGGGACACCAGCACGGGCGGGGCCAGGTAGACCGGGTTCTCCAGGGACGCGGGCAGACCGCGGTCCAGCAGGATGTCCCGCGTGAAGCCGCCGCCCAGGCCCGCCAGCAGGGACAGCGCCAGCGAGCCCACCAGGTCGAACTGCTTGCGTGCCGCCAGCAGTGCCCCCGAGGTGGCGAAGAAGAAGATCCCGATCAGGTCCAGGGTCGTGAGCAGCCACGGGACGTCGGTGAGGGTGGCGAAGAACTGCTGCACGTCCACGGCGGCTCCTTCCGTTGGGTCCGGGGATTCACCGGCCATTGTCCCGGGCGGCCCGCGCAGTGGCTCGTTTGTTCACCCGGGTGTCCCCGGAGGTGTGACGTCTTCGTCGGTTCCGGGCGTCTCCTCGTTCGCCGGGGGGCCGTCCTCGCCGGGGTCGGCGGGCGGCCCGTCCCTGCCCTTGCGGTCGCGGATGTCCGGCACGGGCGGCTCGTCGTGCGGATCCAGGCGCTGGCGCTGGGTCTCCCCCGAGATCTCGGCCCCCGGGGCGAGCCACTCCCTGCGCAGCGACACCACGCGCAGCACGAGCACGAGCACCATCACCGCCGCCGAGGTCAGCGGGCCGAGGAGCTCCGCCTGGCCGAGGGCCGCCGTCGTGCCCGCGCCGAGGATGGCCGGCAGCGCGTACCAGCCGCGCCCGCCGAACACGGCGGGCGGTTCCCCGGCGACGACGTCGCGCAGGATGCCGCCGCCGACGGCGGTCACCAGGCCCAGCACCGCGGCGGCGACCGGGCTCAGGCCGGCGAGCAGGGCGATGCGCGTGCCCACCACGCAGTACACGGCCAGGCCGATGGCGTCGAAGGCCATGACGGCGTGGTGGCCGCGCTCGCCGTCGAAGATCCGGAGGAACACCGCCAGCGACGCGACCGCCGGCAGGATCAGGTACCAGGGATTGTCGAACGCGGCGGGCACGTCCCGGCCGACCACGAGGTCGCGGACGACGCCGCCGCCCGTGCCCACCATGAGGGCCAGCAGCAGGGAGCCGACGATGTCGTAGCCCTTGCGGACCGCCAGCACCGCGCCGGAGATCGCGAAGAAGAACACGCCCACGAGGTCCACAGTGGTGATGGCCGCCGTGATCGCGTCGGCCAGATCGCCGTGCGCGTCGATCGGCTCGGGCACATCCCGTTCGAGTTCGGCGGGGTCCTTGGGGGCGGCGGACAGCAGCCACACGGGGAGAGACGGAAGCAGCACCCGCCCATCGTCCCCTGTCGGGCGGCACCCAGCCACCGACGGGCGACCGGGGCCGGGGGTGCGGGGCGGCGCGTGGGGGAAGCGCGCGCCGCCCCGCGGTCTCAGCGGGTCAGGCCGAACCGGCGACGCGCGGCCACGAGACCGCCGGCGCCGAGGGCGCCCAGCGCGGCCAGCCACCAGGCCTGGCCGGAGCCGGTCTCCACGGTCTCGGGGACGGTGTGCTCGCCGGCGGGCTCCGAGGGCTCGGAGGCCTCCGGGGCGTCCGTCGAATCCGGGGCGGGGGTCGCCGGGGACTCCGGTGCGGGTGCCTCGGACGCGTCGTCCTCGCCCTGGGCCTCGAGGGCCTCCCACACGCGGGCCTCGTCGAACGGGAGACCCGTGCCCTGGACCCCCAGGTGGGGGTCGGCGGCCCGCGGGTCCCCGATCGAGAACGTCACGACGAGCGTCTTCTGCTCGCCGGTGCTGCCGTCAGTGAGGGTGAAGACGGCCTGGTCGGTGCCGGTGAAGCCCTCGTCCGCCACGTAGACAGTGCTGGCCCAGCTGCCGCGCTCCTCGCCGGGAGTCCAGACCGTGGGGTCGCCGACGCGGGGCAGCTCGACGAGGGTGCCGTGCTCCGGCTGCTCGACCACCGTCATGGTGGAGTCCTCGATGGGGCCGCCGCCGGCGACGTCGCCGCTGGAGTTGCCCTGCAGGCGGACCAGGCGGGATCCGGGAGCGGCGAGGTGGGTCTGGTGGTCCACCGTCGGGCGTCCGCCGAACTCGTAGGCCTGCGGGCCCCTGGCGTCCAGGAACATGCCGGGGACGTCGTCGCCGAGGTTCCGGTCCTCCCCGAACACCAGAGTCGCGGTGGCCTTCCCGTCCACGTAGAGGGTGAAGACGGCGCCGGCGGTGCCCTCCTCGCCGAGGACCCGACGCTGCTCCAGGACGTCCACGTAGCCGGTCTCGAGCTGGGCGTCGTAGGTGAACTCCACATCCGTCTCCGGGCCCATCTCACCGGGGACGTCATAGGAGATCTCCTCGAGATCCGTGAAGGACGGGTAGAACGGCGCCACGGTCACGCGGACGTCCTTGACGGCGTGCTGCGTGTAGAAGCGGCCCGTCAGGGGCGAGAGCTCCGTGGAGCCGAAGGTGCCCCCGACGAAGTGCCCGTTCTGCCACCCGTCCGTGGTCTCGGCGGGGGCGGCGAAGGCCGGGGTGGCCGCGGTGGCGGCGAGGCCGCCCGCCAGGACGGCGGCGGCGAGGGCGGTGGACAGCGGGCGGGTGGTGCGGCGAGCGGACATCAGGTCTCCTCGGGGCGTGCTCTGCGGCAGGTCGTGGCCGCCGGGTGGAGGCCACGCCTCAGCTTGCCCGCGTGGCGCCCGCCACACCAGAGGCGTGCTCAGGTCGTGACCATCCTGTCCTCGGATCGTGACCTGGGCGTCAGCCCTGCGCCGGCCCGAACTCCTTGGCCAGCTCCGCCGCCACGCCGGTGTACCCGGCCGGGGTCAGCTCCAGCAGGCGCGCCTGGGCGCCCTCGGACAGGCCCAGGCCCTGCACGAACTCGCGCATGCGCGCCCCGTCCACGCGGTGGCCACGTGTCAGCTCCTTGAGGCGCTCGTAGGGGTTGTCCATGCCCTCGACGCCGGCGATCGCCTCGGCGCGCATCACGGTCTGGATCGCCTCGCCGAGGACCTCCCAGTTGGTGTCGAGGTCCTCGGCCAGCACGGGCTCGGCCACCTGGAGCTGGCCCATGCCCTTGGTGACGTTGGTGAGGGCGAGCACCGAGTGGCCGAGGGCCACGCCGATATTGCGCTGCGACGTCGAGTCCGTGAGGTCGCGCTGCCAACGGGACTCCACGAGGGTGGCGCCCAGCGAGTCGAGCAGCGCGCAGGAGAGCTCGAGGTTGGCCTCGGCGTTCTCGAAGCGGATCGGGTTCACCTTGTGCGGCATGGTGGAGGAGCCGGTCGCGCCGGCCACGGGGATCTGCGCGAAGTAGCCGATGGAGATGTAGCTCCACACGTCCACGCAGAAGCCGTGGAGGATCCGATTGAAGCGCGCGACGTCGGCGTACAGCTCCGCCTGCCAGTCGTGGGACTCGATCTGGGTGGTCAGCGGGTTCCAGGTGAGGCCGAGGTGCTCCACGAAGGACCGGGACAGGGCCGGCCAGTCCGCGTCCGGGGCGGCGGCGAGGTGGGCGGCGTAGGTGCCGGTGGCGCCGTTGATCTTGCCCAGGTACTCCTGGCCGGCGATGCGCCGGGTCTGGCGGGTCAGACGGTGCACGAACACGGCCATCTCCTTGCCCAGCGTGGTGGGCGTGGCCGGCTGGCCGTGCGTGCGGGAGAGCATGGGGGTCTCGGCGGCCTCGGTGGCCATCGCGGAGACGGTGGCCACGGCGGCGCGGGCGGCCGGCAGCCAGACCTGCTCGACGGCGTCGCGCACACCCACCGCGTAGGCGAGGTTGTTGATGTCCTCGGAGGTGCACGCGAAGTGCACGAGCGGCTTCAGCCGGCCCAGGCCCAGCCCCTCGAGGCGGTCGGCGATGAAGTACTCGACGGCCTTCACGTCGTGCACCGTGACCTTCTCGGTGGCCGCCAGCTCGGCCACGGACTCCGCGTCGAAGTCCGTGACGATCGCCCGCAGGCCCGCCTGCTGCTCGGCCGTGAGCGGCTCGAGACCCGGCAGCACGCGGTGCTCGGCCAGGTGGATGAACCACTCGACCTCCACGTGGATGCGGTTGCGGTTCAGCGCCGCCTCGGACAGGTGCTCCACGAGCGGCTCCACCGCCGCACGGTAGCGGCCGTCCAGGGGGCCGAGGGCGATGCCGGCCTCGGCGAGGGAACGGCGGTGGGCGGTGGACGCGGGCGCGGGCTGCGAGGTCATGGCCCCCATTCTGGCAGGCGCCGCGGACGCCCGACGAAGGCGACGACCGGGTCCGTCCTCGACCGCGACGGGGTGGCGAGTGCAACATGCGGACGCGCCCGGTGGCCCGGGGCGCGGCGGACCTACCGTGGTTGACGTCGCCGTCGCCCGGCGTCGGCGTGCCGAGAGGGATGAGGAGACCGAGATGACGGAACGGACCGGGCAGGCCCACGAGGCCGGGACGATCGACCGGCTGATGGCCGGGTGGGTCGCCGACGTCGAGACCCCGGACGCCTGCGCCGCGCACCTGCTCTGCGACCGCTGGCCGGCCGACGCCGTGGCGTTCCGGTTCGTGGCGGAGGACATGTCCGCCGTCGACCTCACCTTCGGCGAGCTGGCCGACCGCTCCCGCCGCCTCGCCACCGGCCTCGCCGCCCGCGGCGTCACGCGCGGCGACCGGGTCCCCGTGATGATGTCCAAACGGGAGGAGCTCGTCATCACGCTGCTGGCCCTGTGGCGGCTCGGCGCCGTGCACGTGCCGCTGTTCACCGCGTTCGCCGCGGGCGCCGCGCGGATGCGCATCGAGGGCGCGGCGGCGCGGCTCGTCGTCGCCGAGCCCCGCCAGGCCGAGAAGCTCACGGACATCCCGGGCATCGAGATCATCCGCACCGGCCCGGAGTGGGACGCGCTCGCGGACTCCGCGCCGCTGGCCGAGGACGTCGCGGTCGGCGGGGACGGGCCGATCGCCCTGCTGTTCACCTCCGGCACCACCGGCCGCCCCAAGGGGGTGCCCGTGCCGCTGCGCGCGGCCGCCGCGTTCGCCGTCTACCTCACGTGCGCGGTGGACCTGCGCCCCGAGGACCTGTTCTGGAACGCGGCCGACCACGGCTGGGCATACGGGCTGTACTACGGGATCGTCGGCACGCTGATGCTCGGGGCGACCTCGGTGCAGTACCGCGGCGCCTTCTCCCCGGCGACCATGGTCGAGGTGATCCGCTCGCAGGGCGTCACGAACCTCGCCGGCGCCCCCACGATGTTCCGCGCGCTGGCCAAGGCCGGGGAGGTCACCGAGGACGCCCCGCTGCGGCTGCGGCGCGTGTCCACGGCGGGGGAGCCGCTGCCGCCGTCCGTGCTCGAGTGGGGCCGGGCGGCCCTCGGCACGGAGATCCGCGACCACTACGGCCAGACCGAGCTGGGCATGGTCGTCTGCACCCTCGCGCACCCCGAGCTGGCCGCGCCGCCCCGCCCGGGTTCGATGGGTGTGCCCCTGCCGGGGATCGCCGCCCAGATCCGGGACGGGCAGATCGCGATCGACGCGGCCTCACCCCTGTTCTGGTTCCCCGGCTACCTCGGGGAGCCGGAGAAGACCGCGGAGCGTTTCACCCCGGACGGCCGCTGGTACCTGACCGGGGACACCGCCCGGCAGGACGACGACGGCTGGTTCTTCTTCTCCTCCCGGGACGACGACGTGATCCTCGCCGCCGGGTACCGGATCGGCCCGTTCGACGTGGAGTCCGTGCTCATCGACCACCCGCGGGTGCAGGACGTGGCCGTCGTCGGCCTGCCGGACCCGGAGGGGGTGCGGGGCGAGGAGGTCGTGGCGTTCGTGGTGCCCGCCGGGGCCGTCGCGGACCCGGACGCCCTGGCGGCCGAGCTGCAGGCGAAGGTCCGCGACGAGTACTCCAAGCACGCCTACCCGCGCCGGGTGCACTTCGTGGACCGACTGCCCAAGACCCCCTCCGGCAAGCTGCAGCGGTTCCTGCTGCGCCAGGGCGCCGCCGACTGAGTCAGCGGTGCACGAGCCGCAGGAACGCGCCGATCATCGGCAGGTCCTCGGGGCGGGTGGGCAGCGCGTCCGCGAGGGCGGGGGAGTGGACGAGGTAGGCGGCCCACTGCCCGCGCGAGATCGACACGTTGAGCCGGTTCCGGTTCAGGAGGAAGTCCAGCCCGCGCGGCACCTCCTGCGGTGAGGACGCCGCCATCGTCAGGATCGCGACGGCGGCCTCCCGGCCCTGGAACTTGTCCACGGTGCCGACGGTGGTGCCCTCGAGGCCGGCGGCGTCGAGTGCCTCCCGGACCGTGGCGACCTGCGCGTTGTACGGGGCCACCACGATCACGTCGGACGGCTCGAGCGGCCGGCCGGGGTCGTCTGGGCCGGTGGACCAGGTGCGGCCGAGCAGTGACCGGATGATCTCGACGACGGCCGCGGCCTCCTCCGGCGAGGACACCGCGTTGCCCGTGTGGGAGACCGGCCAGGGGTGCAGCCCGGGATCCACGCCGTCGAGGCGGCGGGCGTCCGTGACCTCCTCCCGCGCGCCGAGCCGGCCGGCGTAGGAGAGCTCGGAGACCGCGTGGGTGAGCGCAGAGTGCATGCGCCACGAGGTGTCCAGGAAGAAGCCGCGGTCGGCGCGGAGCACGGGGGCGCCCTCCGCGATCCAGGTCAGGGCCGCGTCGCCGATGGGCTGGGGGTGCTCGCCCTTGCTGACCTGGGGGAGCTGCTGCGGGTCACCCAGCAGCAGCACCGTCTCGGCCAGGGCGCTCGCGCCCAGGAGGTGCGCGAGGGAGAGCTGCCCGGCCTCGTCCACCACCAGGAGGTCGACCGGCTGGGCCGCGGCGTTCGCGAAGGTCCACGCGGTGCCGCCCAGGACCCGGCCCGGTGCCAGGAAGGCATGGACCTCCGATGAGCCCAGGGACGTCCAGCGGTGCGGTCCGTCCGGGTCCTTGGGCTCCTTGCCCACGCGGTCGGGGTCCACACCGACGCCGATCAGCTGGTCGAGGAAGTTCTCCACCACCGCGTGGGACTGGGCCATGACACCGACCGTCCAGCCCCGGTCCAGGAGTTCCTTCACCGCGCGGCTGCCCACGAACGTCTTGCCGGTGCCGGGAGGGCCCTGCACGGCCACGTAGGAGCCGCGTGCGGACTCGACCGCCTCGACCAGGCCGCCGACGCCGTCCCGCCGGCCGTCTCGTACGTCCGCCCCGATCGCGGCGAGGGTCCGGCCCGTGGTGCGCGGGGCACGGCGCGCCAGGATGTCGAACACCGCTCCGTCCGGCAGCCGGCCGCGGCGGGCGGCCTCGGCGGCCTGCTCCCGGATGCGTTCGAGGAGGCCGCCGGGCCGGACATAGTTGAGGTGGAACACCGCCATGGGCACCTCTGCGTGCGGTTCCGGCTCGTACTTGGCGCTGAGGCGCTGCAGCAGGCTGACGCGGAACCGGCCCGGTGCGATCTCCTCCACCTCGGTCACGTCCACGGGCGATCGGCTCTGCCAGCGGACGGCGTTGGGGGCCAGCTCCGCCCAGCGCGGCGGCTGCTCGTACAGGGCGTTGAGCTTGAACCTCTCCTTGCTGTTCCGACGCGGCCGGACCTCGGTGCCCGGCTCGAGGCGCCCAGTCACGGTCAGCGTCCGGGCGGGGTTGCTCCGCGGGGTGGGACGTTCCCATGCACCCACCGACTCGACGGTGTCGAACACCAGGTTCGCGCGCGGCTCCTGCCACTCGTCCGGGGCGGACACCGCCCGATCGAACATGGCCCACCACAGCGGCTTGTTCTCCCTCGCGAAGTAGCCCAGGCCAGCGGCCAGCAGGGCGATACCGCGCGGCCCGCCGTCGAGCTCCGTCTCCGGGGCCCCCGTCCCGCCCGCCTCGTCCCTCTCGACGCCCGCCAGCGCCTGCAGCGAGGCGGCGAGGGCCGCGTCCTGCTCCTGGAGCGACGGCGCGGCCTCGACCAGCGGCTCGTCCCCGGTCGCGGCGTCGTCGACGGGACGGTCCGCGACGGCCGCCTCCTCGGGCTCGACCTGCGCCAGCAGCCAGTCCCGCAGCCGCGCCGTGGAGACGCAGTCGTACCGGTTGTAGTCCTCGATGTCGGCGCGGATCGCCCTCGCGACCTCGGTGTCCCCGGCCTCCATCGCGGCGACGTACCGGTGGTACTCGGTGACGCTGTCCGCCGCCGTCGTGACGCCGTCCTCCGCCCGGTGCTCCGCCCCCATGTAGAGGGGCTCCAGCTTCTTGATGGAGTAGCTCGGCACACCGGCCCGCAGGGCGGCGCGGACCGTGGCGTAGAGGTCCACGAACAGCCCCGCGCGCAGCCAGTCGTCCAGCTCGCGCTCGCCCACGCCGTGGCGCACGGTCAGGCGTTTCAGCGCGGTGACCTCGTACGCGGCGTAGTGGTAGATCCGCATCCCCGGGTGGGTCGCGCGCCGCGCCTCCACGAACGCCACGAACTGCTCGAGCGCCGCCCGCTCGGCGGCACGGGTGTCCGCCCACAGACCCGTGAACCGGAAGTCGGCCGAGGCGGTGCGCGCGGTGTCCCCGCCCGGAGCCTCGACCCAGCCCCACAGGTACTCGAGGCCCTCCATGCTCCCGTCCGCGGAGACCCACAGCGGGTCCCCCTCGAAGTCGAAGAAGACGTCTCCGGCGTCCGGCACGGGCAGCCCCGCCACGGCGCGCGGGTCCACGATCCGATGCGGCGGCAGCCCGTCCGCCCCGGCCGGCTCCAGCTGGATCGCCGCCTGGTCCCGCAGTGCCTCCCACGTGCGGCGGGCCATGCCCTCCGGCGGTGCGACGGAGGCCGCGAGCTGCTCGATGGTCGTGATGCCGGCCTCGCGCAGCCGGGTGCGCTGCAGCCGCGTGGCCCCCGCCGTGAGCAGCACGTCCCGGTGCTCGGCGACGGCCTCCTCGCACGCCTCGCACGCCCCGCAGACGCTCAGGCGGTCGTCGCCCCAGCGGGCGGGCTCCCCGGCGGCCACGTGATCCTGCAGCAGCGCCTCCAGCCGGGCGCGCTGGTGCCGGTACACCGGGATCACCTCGTCCAGGTCCGCGACGTGCCGGGAACCGTCCCCGAGCCACAGGCTGCCCTGCCGCGCCCGCGGCACGCCCATGACGTCCAGCAGGTCCGCGTACGCGGCGATCTGCAGCAGCGCCGTCACCCGCGCATGCCGGGCCAGCTTCGTATCCACCACCTCGTACGCACCCTCGGGGTGCCCCTCGTCCGCACGGAGCACGAGGAAGTCGGCCAGGCCGCCGAACGCGCCGTCGTGCAGCATCCCCTGGAACACGACGGCGGGACGCGCGGCCAACGCCGCCGCAGTGCGCTCCCGGGCGGCCCGCACGCCCTCGGGCGTGTAGCGCTCCGGGCGGGCGAGCCGGACCACCTGGTCCGCGCCGTGCTCCGCCTCGAGGCGCGCGAGCACGCGGGACTCGTGCTCGTCCCCGAGGCGGGAGACCCGCTCGAGGAACGCGTCCGCCACGCCGATCCGCTCGGCGCGACCGAGTCTCGGGTCCACCGTCCCGCGCAGCCACCCGTACGTACACGTGGCGGCGGCGGTGATGTCCGAGGGGCTGAGCATGAAGGAGGCGCGGTCCGGCGCGAAGGTCACCATGCGGTCACCCTAGACAGGAGCCGCGGACACGATAGGCGGGGCCCACGCACAGGATCCCGGTGCGCCTCGCCCCGGCAGCGGCAGGGCGGGGCAGTGTGCGTCACACACCGGACCGGACTTGACGTGGGTCACATCCAGAGAGTTACCTAATGATCGTTCAGTAATTCTCTGCGCCGCCGCGCCGGCGCGCCCGTGCCCGCAGGGAGGCCCGCCCATGACCGAGACCGCCCACCACCCCATGCTCGCCGACGACCGCGTGGCGCGGTGGCTCGGCGTCACCCTCGAGGCCGCCGAGAAGGACCACGCGCGCATCCGGATGACGCTCACCGAGGACCAGCACAACGGCTTCGGCCTGGCCCACGGCGGCGCCGTCTTCGCGTTCGCGGACACGTGCTTCGCGCTGACCTGCAACGACCCCGCCTCGGACGGCTCCACCCTCACCGTGGCCTCCGGCGTGGACGTCAACTTCCTCGCGGCCACCCGCGCCGGGCAGACCCTCGTCGCGGAGGGGCGCCTGGTCGCCGCCGCGGGCCGCTCGGCCGTCTACGACATCACCGTCACCACCGACGACGGCACCCCGGTGGCCGCCTTCCGCGGCCGCTCCCGCACCATCCCCGCCCCCGGACGCTGACCGAGGGGCGCACCCGCCGGTGCGCCGCCGTCGTCGACCGCCGCCCGACCCCGCATCCCCAGGAGGACGCCATGCTTGAGGCCTCGATCCCCAACCCGTACACGCCGGCACCCCTGCCCGCCCCCGCCGACCGCGGGGCGCCGGACCCCGAGGAGACGATGAGCCGGGACCAGATCGAGGCGCTCCAGTTCGAGCGCCTCCGCTGGACCCTGCACCACGCCTACGAGAACGTGCCCGCGTACCGCGAGCACTTCGACGCGCACGGCGTCCACCCCTCGGACTTCACGGAGCTCGGGGACCTCGCCAAGTTCCCGTACACGGACAAGGAGTTCCTGCGGAAGAGCTACCCGTTCGGCGCGTTCGCCGCCACGGGCCCCGAGCTGCGCCGCATCCACGCCTCCTCCGGCACCACCGGCCAGCCCACCGTGGTCGGCTACACCGACGACGACCTGGCCACGTGGGCCACCCTCGTCGCCCGCTGCTTCCGCGCCGGCGGCATCCGCCCCGGTGACCGCGTGCACAACGCGTACGGCTACGGCCTGTTCACCGGCGGCCTCGGCGCCCACTACGGCGCCGAGCGCATCGGGGCGGCCGTGATCCCGATGTCCGGCGGGCAGACGGAGAAGCAGGTGCAGCTGATCACCGACTTCCAGCCGCGCGCCATCCTCTCCACGCCCACCTACCTGCTGACCATCGCGGACGGCTTCAAGAAGCTCGGCCTGGACCCCCGCGAGTCCTCCCTCGAGGTCGCGATCCTCGGCGCCGAGCCGTGGACCGACGAGATGCGCCGCGAGATCGAGCAGACCTTCGACCTCGACGCCCTGGACATCTACGGCCTCTCCGAGGTCATGGGCCCGGGCGTGGCCGGCGAGTCCGCGGCCACCAAGGACGGCTCCCACATCTGGGAGGACCACTTCCGCCCCGAGATCATCGACCCGCTCACGGACGAGGTCCTCGAGACCGGCCGCCACGGCGAGCTCGTCTTCACCTCGCTCACCAAGCAGGCGCTGCCGATCATCCGGTACCGCACCCACGACCTCACCCGCCTGCTGCCGGGCACCACGCACCCGGGTCACCGCCGCATGGGCCGCATCACCGGCCGCTCGGACGACATGATCATCCTGCGCGGCGTGAACCTGTTCCCGTCGCAGATTGAGGAGCTGGCCCTCAAGGAGCCGGCCCTGTCGCCGCACTTCACCCTCGAGATCACGCGGCCGGACCGCATGGACCAGATGGCCGTGAACATCGAGCGCCGCGATCATGCGTCCCTCGAGGAGGCCCAGGCCTGTGCCGCGCACCTGCGCATGGAGATCAAGACGAAGATCGGCTCCTCGTGCGTGATCAACGTGGTGGAGCCGGAGTCCCTGGCCCGCTCCTCCGGCAAGCTCAAGCGGATCTACGACCTGCGCGACCAGGCCTGATCCCGTCCCCGCGGCCGATGCCGACGCCGGCGTGCCCGGTAGAGTGGACCGGTGCGCCGTCGTCGTCGGCGTCCGCCCGCCTCCGAAGGAGCCCCGTGCCCCAGAGCAGCCCCACCCCGCGCCGCGGCCGGCCCGGCTATGACCGGCAGACGCTGCTGGCCGAGTGCGTCGAGCTCTTCAACCGGCACGGCTACGAGGCGACGTCCATGGGCATGCTCGCCACCCACCTGGGCATCTCCAAGTCCGCGATCTACCACCACGTGGAGTCCAAGGAGGCGATCCTCGACCACGCGGTGACGGAGGCGCTCGACGCCCTCGAGGCGTGCCTGGACGATGTGGTGGCCAGCGGGGCCGACGCCGGCGCGCAGGTCGAGGCGGCCATCCGCGGCACGCTCGGGGTGCTGGCGGAGAAGCAGCCCGAGGTGACCCTGCTGCTGCGCCTGCGCGGGAACTCGGCGGTCGAGCTGGCCGCCGTCGAGCGCCGCCGCGAGATCACCCGGCGTCTGGGCGACCTGCTCGAGGCCGCCCAGGCCGCGGGTGCGGTGCGCTCCGATGTGACCCCGCGCAACCTCGCCCGCCTGGCGCTCGGCATGATCAACTCGATCGTCGACTGGTACCGGCCGGATCGCGGCGTCCCCGGCCAGCAGGGACCGGGCCAGATGATCGACGCCGTCACGGGCGTGGTGCTCGGGGGTCTGCGGGGCTGAGGGTCCGCTGTCCTCAGCCCTCGCCGTCGAGCGCGGCGAGCACGTCGGCGACGATCGAGGCCGCACGGTCCTCGGCGTCCGCGGGCACCCCGCCGTCCGCGTCGGCCTGGGCCACGGCCACGATGCGGGCGCCGTCCTGCACGGCCGTGAGGTGCGAGTAGACGGACCCCCCGGGGGCCGGGAGCGCCGTGTAGGCGGTGCCGCCCTCGTGCTCGGTCCGCGTCACGCTCTCCACGCCGAGCCCGGCCAGGTCCACCCCGGTGCAGGCCTGCCCCGCCGCTCGGGCGTCCTCCAGGGCGGCGCGGGCGGCCTCCTCCGTGGGGTACACGGTGACGCGCACGCCGAGCGGAGTGACCTCGGCGTCGGGGGACGCCGTGAAGGAGGGCGGCGGCGTCGAGGTGGGCCCGCCGCCGGTGGTGGCGGCCGTCTCCGGCTGGGCCGTGAGCCCCAGGTCAGCGGCCCCGGCCTCGGCGTCCCGCTCCAGGTCGGAGCGGGTGGCGTCCAGGCAGGCCTGCTGTTCCGCGTTGCGGGTGGGCGCCGGGCTCGCGGCGGCGTCGACCGCCTGCTCCAGGCCGGCGGCCCGCTGACGCAGCTCCGTCTGCCGCTCCAGCGGCGAGGCGGCGCTCAACCCCACCTCGGACCCCGGCCCCGCGGCCCGCTGCACGGCGGCCTGCACCGCCAGGGTCCGCTGCCCGTCCAGCGCGGGGGGCATCTCGAGGGACAGGCTGCCCGAGGAGGAGGCGGCGCCCGTGCTCGCCGTGGCGCTGCTGGCCGCGGGTGACGTGGGGGCCGTGGCGCTGCTAGCCGTGGGGGACGTGGACGCGGACGAGGCCGCCGTCGTCGTCGTGGACGATGCCGACGACGCCGACGCCGACGAGGG
>NZ_JABFAX010000021.1:40523-43939 GCF_017168395.1 Micrococcus sp. KRD128
GGGGAGGGGGGCTCTGCGCCGCCGCCCGCGCACCCGGCGAGGGCGAGCGCGCCCACGGCGAGGACGCCGAACAGGGGGAGTCGGGAGGTCGTCATGGCCCGACTCTACGTGCGCTGTGACGGATGCCACAAGGAAGTGGCGGGGCATGCGTGGGGGCCGCCCGATGCGTGGTGCGCATCGGACGGCCCCTGATCCGTCAGCGGGGGAGGTCAGCCGAGCGGGGTGTCCTTGTCGCCCAGGTTCCAGTCCTCCACCGGGCCGAGGTTCTCCCCGTCCGGCCCGTAGCGGTAGAAGCCCTGGCCGTCGGCCACACCGCTGTGGCCCTCGGCGATGCTCTTCTCGAGCAGCTCAGCGAAGCCGCGCTGCCAGTCGACGCCCGTGTTGCGGGAGACGTTGGCGGCCACGTGGAAGCCCACGATGTCGTAGGTCTGGAACGGGCCGCGCTCGTTGCCGGTGGCCACGCGCCAGGTGCGGTCGATGTCCGCCGGGTTGCCCACTCCGTGCATGTACAGCTTGGAGCCGGCCTGCAGCCACGGGATGAGCAGGGAGTTGAGGAAGTAGCCCGGGATCTCCTTGCGCACGTGCACGGGGACCATGCCGGTCTCCTCGGCGAACTGCAGGGCTCCCGCGATGGCCTCCGGCGAGGTCGCGGCGGTGCCCATGACCTCGGCGGTGTTCTGCGCCCAGATGCGGTTGGCGTAGTGCAGGGCCAGGAAGCGCTCCGGATGGCCGCTGGCGTCGGCGAAGTCCGAGGGCAGCAGGGAGGAGGTGTTCGTGGCGAACAGGGTCGTGGCGGGGGCGAGCTCGCCCACCTGGGCCCACACCTTGCGCTTGAGCTCCAGGTTCTCCGGCACGGCCTCGACCACGATGTCCGCATTCGCCAGGGCCTCGCCGAGGTCCGAGGTCGGCGTGATGCGGGCGAGGGCGTCGTCGAAGCGCTGCGGGTCGTAGCCCTCCCCGAGGTCTGCTTCGTAGCCCTGGCGGATCCACGCCCAGCGGCGCTCGATCCCCTCGAGGGCGGCGGGGACGGCGTCGTAGGCCATCACCTTCTTGCCGTGGTACGCCGCCTGCATGATGATCTGCGAACCCAGCACGCCGGTGCCCAGCACGGCGACCTGCTCGAAACGGGTGAACTCGGACATGTGTGTCGACCTTCTTCTCTCGCGGTCCGAATGGGACGTACAGGTGAACGTCCCGGGCACGCTCCTTGTTCCCGGGGACGACGACGGGCCGCCCGGCGCGCAGCGGGCGCACGGGACGGCCCGTCGAAGCAGGGGGGCTCAGCCCTGGGAGGTCTCGGACGGGGCCATCGGCCAGGTCTTGGCCACGAGCGTCAGCACGTCGTACTGGGCGCAGAGCTCGTCCTTCTGGTTGTGGATCCGGCAGTCCCAGGCCACCTCGCCGTACTCGTCGCTCACGCGCGGGGTGATGCGCTTGGCCGTCAGGGTCACGCGGATGGCGTCGTCGTAGGTCACCGGCGTGATGAAGCGCAGGTTCTCCAGGCCGTAGTTGGCCAGCACCGGGCCCGGATCCGGGGCCACGAACAGCCCCGCGGCCCACGAGACCAGCAGGTAGCCGTGGGCCACCCGGCGCGGGAAGAACGGGTTGGCCATGGCGGCCTCCTCGTCCGTGTGCGCGTAGAACCTGTCCCCGGTCTCCTCCGCGAAGGCGGTGATGTCCTCCAGGGTGACGGTGCGCAGGCCGGAGGCGAACTGGTCGCCCACCGTCAGCTCGGCCAGGGACTTGTAGAACGGGTGCACGGCCGTGCCGGCCTCCACGTCCTCGCGCGTCACCGTGTGGGCCGCGGCGCCCTGATGCCACACGCCGGTGATGGCCGTGAGCATGTCCGGGGAGCCCTGGATCGCCGTACGCTGCATGTAGTGCTTCACGGCGCGGACCCCGCCGAGCTCCTCGCCGCCGCCGGCGCGGCCGGGGCCGCCGTGGACCAGCACCGGCACGGGGGCGCCATGGCCCGTGGTGGTCGCGGCGGTCTGGCGGTTCAGGACGTGCACGCGGCCGTGGTGGGCGCCGATCCCGGCGGCGAACGCGCGGGCGATCTCACCGTCGTTCGTGGCGACCGTGGCCACGAGCGATCCCGAACCCAGGGCGGCCAGGGCCACGGCGTCGGCCACGTCCGTGTAGCCGATCACCGAGGTGACCGGACCGAACGCCTCGACGCTGTGCACCTCGGGGGTGCGCGCGTCCTCGAAGGTGAGCACCGTGGGGGCGAAGAACGCGCCGGACTCGGCGTCGGCGCCGCCGGTCGAGCCCTCGGGGCCGCCGAGGCGGACCCGACCGCCGGCGTCGACCAGGCGCTGCACCGCGCCGCGGACCTCGCTCTGCTGCTCCTTCGAGGCCAGGGCGCCCATGGTGGTGCCCTCGACGCGCGGGTCGCCCAGGACGACCTTCGCGGCCAGGCGCTCGGTGAGGGCGGCGGTCACGGCCTCGACCCGGTCCTGCGGGACGATCACCCGGCGGATGGCGGTGCACTTCTGGCCGGCCTTGACCGTCATCTCCTGGAAGACGACCTTCACGAACGCCTCGAACTCGGGGGTGCCGGGGGCGGCGTCCGGGCCGAGGATGGCGGCGTTGAGGGAGTCGGTCTCCGCGGTGAAGCGGACGCCGCCCTCCTGCACGTTCGGGTGCTTCTTCAGCGTGGCCGCGGTGGCGGCGGAGCCGGTGAACGCGACGTGGTCGCGGTAGTCCAGGTGGTCCAGCAGGTCGCGGGCGGAGCCGGAGATCAACTGGATCGAGCCCTCGGGCAGCACGCCGGACTCCAGCATCAGCTCGACGCATTTCTGCGTGACGTAGCCGGTGGGGGTGGCCGGCTTGACCACGGTGGGCACGCCGGCGACGAAGGCCGGGGCGAACTTCTCGAGCATGCCCCACACGGGGAAGTTGAAGGCGTTGATCTGCACGGCCACGCCCGGGATGCGCTGGTAGATGTGCTCGCCGATGAAGGAGCCGTCGCGGGAGAGGGGCTCCACGTCGCCGTCGATGATCACGTGGGAGTTCGGCAGCTCGCGGCGGCCCTTGCCGGAGAACGTGAAGAGGGTGCCGATGCCGCCGTCGACGTCGAAGGCGTGGTCGCGCTGCGTGGCGCCGGTGGCGAAGGAGACGTCGTAGAGCTCCTGGACGCGGGAGTTCAGGTAGAGCGCGAGCTCCTTGAGCTTGAGGGCGCGCTCGTGGATGGTCAGCTCGCCCAGGGCCTGCTGGCCGACGGTGCGGGCGTGCTCGATGGCGGCGGCCGTGTCGAGGCCGTCGGTGGAGACGCCGGTGAGGCGCGCCCCGGTGTTCGCGTCCGTCACGTCGGTGACCTTGGACGGGTGCGACGGCGTCCACCAGCTGCCGGCGACGTAGCTGGGGAGGATCTCCGGGAGGGAGGGGGCGGTGACGGTCACGGGGGCTCCTGGTGT
>NZ_JABFAX010000021.1:44039-67101 GCF_017168395.1 Micrococcus sp. KRD128
GGGGTGGGGTGGGGTCTGGCGGCGACCCGTGGCGCCGAGGCCCGCAGACGCGCCGCTATGGCCAGGACGTAGCGGCGTGTCTGCGGGCCTCGGCGGGGCGTCGTCCACAGATCCCGGCGGACGACGACGGCGGTGCCCCCGGATCGGGCACGCTCGGCGCATGCCTCGCTCGCCCGCGCCCCTGCCTCCGATGCGCTGCGGACTGGACGGCCTCCTCCGCGCTCCGACCGTGTTCTCGACCCCGGCCGCGCGCGAGGCGGGCGTGAGTGCGGCCCGGCTGCGGCGCGGGGACGTGGTCTCCCTCGGCTGGGGGCTCTGGGGTCTGCGCGGCGTCGAACCGGATCCCATGGACCATGTGCGGGCACTGCAGGATCTGCACCCCGAGGGCGTGTTCAGCCACGTGACAGCCGCTCGGGTGCTCGGCCTGTGGCTGACCGGGCCGCTCGCCGCCGACCGGTCCGTGCACATCGCGACCCCGCGCGGCCACGGCACCGCGTCGAGCCGGGCCGGGATCCGCTCACACCGCCTCTGCGTCGACGCACCGGTGCGGATCGTGGACGGGGTGCGTGTGACCGCACCGGGGTGGATCTTCGTGGACCTCGCCGCGCAGGCCGGGCCGCTCGAGCATCTCGTCGCGCTCGGGGACAGCATGGTGCGGACCGCCCCGACGGAGGCCCGCCGCCGCCGGCTGCCTCCCGGGGTGACGAACGTGGCCGAGCTGCGCGCCGCCGTCGAGGAACGCGGGCGGGTGCGCGGGATCCGTGCGGCCCGGGAGGCGCTGGAGCTCGTGCGCCCCGGGGCCGACTCGCCGCAGGAGAGCCGGCTGCGCGCGCGGCTCGTCCTGGACGGCGTCCCCGAGCCCGCGGTGAACCCGTGCGTCCGCCTCGCCACGGGACAGCGGCTTCGCGTGGATCTGGTGTGGGCGGACGCCAAGGTGGCCGTCGAGTACGACGGCGATCAGCACCGCACGGATCGCCGGCAGTGGCGTGAGGACCGCGAGCGGGACGCGGCCCTGCGCGCGGAGGGGTGGGAGGTGATCCGGGTGACCGCCGACGCGTTCCGGCCAGGGCACTGGGAGCTCTTCGTGCGGCAGCTGCGGGGCCTGGTGGCCGCGCGGACCCCGCCGGGCCGAGTGCCGCCGTCGTGGATCTGACCCGCCCAGGCCCGCAGACGCGCCGCTACGGCCAGGACGTAGCGGCGCGTCTGCGGGCCTCGGCGAGAGGGGCGGGAGCCTCGGGCCCTTGGGCCGGCGTCGACCCCCTGCCCCTCGTCTCCGGACCGGCGTAGAATCGATTACCGGTCCCCTCGGACCCGCCCCACCCCCCCTCATCCGGAGAGTTCTGCCGCATGCTGCGCACCATGTTCCACGCCAAGATCCACCGGGCCACCGTGACCCAGGCGGACCTGCACTACGTGGGCTCCGTGACCGTGGACCAGGACCTGCTGGACGCCGCGGACATCCTCCCCGGCGAGCTCGTGTCCATCGTGGACGTCACCAACGGCGCGCGACTGGAGACCTACACCATCGCGGGCGAGCGGGGCTCCGGCGTGCTCGGCATCAACGGCGCCGCCGCCCACCTGGTGCATCCGGGGGACATCGTCATCCTCATCGCCTACGGGCAGATGGACGACGACGAGGCGCGCAACTTCCAGCCCAAGGTCGTCCACGTGGACGCGGACAACAGGATCGTGGAGCTCGGCGTCGACCCCGCCGACGGCCTTCTCGACGGCCTCTCCCGCCCGCCGCTGTCCCGCGAGTGGAACGAGGCCCAGGCCGAGCTCTGAGCCGGCCGGGGCGCCGGGCCGTCATGGACGAGACGTTCGAGCGGGATCAGCGGTCGGCACGGCCTTCGCCCCGAGCGCCCGACGCGCGGAGCGCATCGCGGCCGCATGGCTGAGGCCCATCGCGGTGCGGGCGCCCGGCACGCGGGCCACGGCGCGCATCCACGGCGAGGTCAGCACCACCTCCTGCTCCCACGCCACGATGCAGCGCGGCGCGTGTCCGGCCGGGGCGCCGTCGTCGTGGACGGTGACCCGTACGGTGCCCGTCAGGTCTCCGCTCAGGTGGGCGAGCAGAAGGCCGCGGGCGCGGTCGTCGATGAGACGCTCCATCGTCAGGCGCACCGGCACGAACCCGCGCAGCCGGACGGCGGCGCGGTCGGGGCCCAGGTGGCGGGCGCGCGGGACGGCCGGCCACCAGTGTGGGTAGCCGGCCGGGTCGGCGAGCAGGGCCAGCACGGACCGGGCGTCCGCGGGGACGGCCCAGCGGTGGGTGAAGCGGAAGGGGCGGTCGGCCGACATCAGGCCCGGCCGAAGGTCTCGGGGTCCACGGGGCGCCGGGCGCGGGGGAGCTTCGCGACGACCAGCAGGTACGACTCCGTGACGAGGTCCCGGACGAGCTGCTCGTCGAGGTCCGGGTGCGCGGCCAGGCTGAGCCAGTGCCGCTTGTCCATGTGATAGCCGGGCGTGATCGCCGCGGGCAGGGCCGCGCGCAGCTGGGCGCCGTCCTCCGGGCGGGCCTTGACGTTCACGAGGCGGCGCCCGTCGTGGTCGATGAACACCACGAACAGCTTCCCCAGCACCTTCGCGACCTCGGTGTCCGGACCGAAGGGGTGCGACGCGGCGCTGCCCGGCAGCTCGAGGGCGCGGTCGCGGGCGACGCGCAGCAGCGTGGGCTCGTCCATGCCCGTCACGTTAGCCGCGCCGACCCCGCACTTTCGAACGCGATATCGGGGGAATGGGCGCTTTCGAACGGGAGATAGGGCCTATCTCACGTTCGAAAGCGCTCGCCCCGGGGGCTCAGCGGTAGTCGAAGAAGCCCTTGCCGGACTTCCGGCCGAGCTCGCCGCGGGCCACCATGTCCCGCATGAGCTGCGGCGGGGCGAAGCGCTCACCCAGCTGGGACTCGAGGTACTCCGCGATGCCCAGGCGCACGTCCAGGCCCACGATGTCGGTCAGGGCCAGCGGGCCGACCGGGAACTTGTAGCCCAGCACCATGGCGGCGTCGATGTCCTCGGGGGAGGCCACGCCCTCCTCGACCATGCGGATGGCCTCGAGCGCGATCGCCACGCCCAGGCGGGAGGAGGCGAAGCCGGGGGCGTCCTTGACGACGACGGGGGTCTTGCCGAGCCCGCGGACCCACTCGGTGGACAGGGCCTGGAGCTCCGCACCGGTCTGCTCGCCGATGACGACCTCCACGAGCTTCGAGGCGGGCACCGGGTTGAAGTAGTGCAGGCCGCAGAAGCGCTCGGGGCGCTGCAGGTGCGTGGCGATCTCGTCGATGGACAGGGAGGAGGTGTTGCTGGCCAGCCAGGCGTCCTCGCGCAGGTGGGCCTCGACGTCGGTGAGCGCCTCGATCTTCACCTGCATGTCCTCGAACACGGCCTCGACCACGAGGTCGCAGCGGGCGAAGTCGGCCCGGTCCACGGAGACGGTCAGGCGCTGCGCCCACACGTCCAGGTCGCCGTCGATCTTGCCGCGCTCCAGGGAGGCGGCCAGGTCGGCCTCGATGCGCTCCTCGGCGGCCTCGGCCGACTGCGGGTCGCGCTCGACGACGACCACCTCGGACGAGCCGGAGACGAGGAACGCGTGGGCGATGCCGCCGCCCATCCGGCCGCCGCCGAGGACGCCGACGACGGCGGGCACGGAGGACGGCGCGGTATCAGGGGTGTGCTGCTGATCGGTCATGTCAGTCCTCACTTCTTCTTGCGGTCCAGGAACGCCTGCATGCGCTCGAACTTGGCCTCGGACTCGAACAGGATGGCCTGCGCGATCTCGTCCACGTGGGGGTGGGCCTCGCGAGGGAGGTGGAAGACGCGCTTGGACAGCCGCACCGCCAGCGGGTCCTGCTGCGCGATGCGGTCGGCGAGGGCGTCGGCGGCGTCGAGCAGGGCGTCTGGCTCGTGCAGCTCGGTGACGAGCTTGAGCTCCAGGGCCTCCTGCGCGTCCAGGATCCGTCCGGCGAGCAGCAGCTCGAGGGCCACCGGCTCACCCACCAGCTCCTTGAGCCGCCACTGGGCGCCCGCAGCGGCGGTGATCCCCAGACTCGTCTCGGGCTGGCCCATCTTCAGCGCCGGGGTGGCGATGCGGAAATCGGCCGCGTAGGCCAGTTCCGCGCCGCCGCCGAGGGCGAAGCCGTCGATCGCCGCGATCACGGGCATGGGCAGCCGGTGGATGCGGTCGAAGACCTGCGAGTTCACGCCGCGCAGGGCGTCGTCGCGACGGCGCTCGCGCAGCTGTCCGATGTCCGCGCCGGAGGCGAAGATGCCGGAGAACGTCCCCGGCTCGCGCTTGGACTCCACCTGCGTGCCCGAGATGATCAGGATCTTCGGCTCGCGTTCGAGATGGGCGCAGAGCTCGTGGAACTCGTCGACCATGGTCTGGTCGATCGCGTTGCGCACGCCCGGGCGGTCCATGCGCGCGTGGACGCGGTCCTCGCGCTCCTCGACGCGCAGCGCCGAGAAGTGGCTGAAGTCGGTCATCTGCTCAGACCCTCTCGACGAGCATCGCGGCGCCCTGGCCCACACCCACGCACATCGTGGCCAGGCCCCTGTCCGCGCCTTCGCGCTCCATCCGACCGAGCAGCGTGACCACGAGACGCGACCCCGAGGAGCCCAGCGGATGGCCCAGGGCGATCGCGCCGCCGTCGGCGTTGACGGTCTCCGGGTCCAGGCCGAGGCGCCGCATCGAGGCCAGGGACTGGGTGGCGAAGGCCTCGTTGAGCTCGACGGCGCCCAGGTCCGCCACGGACCATCCGGAGCGCTCGAGGGCCTTCTCGGTGGCCGGGACGGGGCCCAGGCCCATGATCTCGGGGGCCAGGCCCGCCGAGGTGGACTCCACGACGCGGGCCCGCGGGGTCAGGCCGTACTTCTGCGCGGCCCGCTCGGAGACGACGAGGATCGCCGAGGCGCCGTCGTTGAGGGAGGAGGAGTTGCCGGCGGTGACCACGCCGCCCTTCTTGATGATCGGGCGCAGGCCGGCGAGCACCTCGGGGGTGGAGCCGGGGCGGGGGCCCTCGTCCGTGTCCACGACCGTCTCGGCGCCCTTGCGGCCCGTGACGACGGCGGGCACGATCTCGTCCGCGAAGCGGCCGGCCTCGATGGCGGCCAGCGCACGCTCGTGCGAGCGGGCGGCGAAGGCGTCGGCGTCCTCGCGGGTGATGCCGTCCACCTCGCCGACCTCCTCGGCGGTCTCCGGCATGGAGAAGGTGAACTTCTCCCCGAACTCGCCGTCTGCGAAGCGCGGGTTCACGAAGCGCCAGCCGATCGCGGTGTCGAAGGCCGCGCCGGGCTTGGCGAACGCCGTCGTCGGCTTCTCCATCACCCAGGGGGCACGGGACATCGACTCCACGCCTCCGGCCACGACGACGTCGGCCATCCCGGAGCGGACCATCGCGGTGGCCATGCCGATCGCGGACATGCCCGAAGCGCAGAGACGGTTCACGGTGATGCCCGGGACGGTGTCCGGGAAGCCGGCCAGCAGCCAGGCCATGCGGGCGACGTTGCGGTTCTCCTCGCCCGCGCCGTTGGCGTTGCCGAGGATGACGTCGTCCACGACCGCCGGGTCGATGCCGGCGTCCTCGATCACGGCCTTGATGGTCAGGGCGGCGAGGTCGTCGGGGCGGACGGAGGAGAGGGCGCCGCCGTACTTGCCGACGGGCGTGCGGCGACCGCCGACGAGCAGGGCCTGGGACTGTGCAGACATGGAGACTCCTTGAGTGACCGACGACGGGGCGGGCGCGGCGAATTACCGACCGTGCGTTCAGGTTCAGTATCCCGGGCCGGTGTGACGGGGGTCAACTGCGGGGGCGGGTGTGACGGTGACGGGGTGGAGGCGGGGCCGGGCGGCTGCGCCGAGGCCACGTCGGTCGGCGTCTGACCCGGCGCACCCCGCACGGAGGCCCGCAGACGCGCCGTTTCGTCGCCGACGTGGCGGCGTGTCTGCGGGCCTCCGCGCCGGTCCGGCCCGCGCACCGCACGACGACGGCGCGCCCTTCCGGAGGAGGACGCGCCGTCGTCGTGGGGTGGGGACGGGCGAAGCCCGTCAGGCGGGCCGGATCAGGCCGGGACCACCGGGTTCGAGCGCGTGGCGACGACCTGCTCGTCGTGCAGCTCGCGGTCCTGGATGCCCTTGGGGACGAACAGGACGGCGATGAGCGAGACCGCGGAGATCACGATGATGTACCAGGCCACGTTCTCCCAGCCGGTCTTCACGAGCTGGTCGGCGAGCAGCGGGGCGAAGGCACCGCCGATGATGGTGCCGAGCGCGTAGCCGATGGAGACGCCGGAGAAGCGGACGCGGGCCGGGAACATCTCGGCGTACATCGCCGACTGCGGGCCGTAGGACGGACCCAGGCCGAGGGTCAGGACGAACAGGCCCAGCGAGAACAGCGGCAGAGACGCGGTGTTCAGCAGCCCGAACAGCGGGAAGGCCCAGACGATCAGGAAGCCGTAGCCGAACACGAAGGTCAGCTTGCGGCCGATCTTGTCCGAGACCCAGCCGCCGAGCAGGGTGAAGATGAACCAGCCGACGCCGCCGACGAGGCTCGCGATGAGCACCTCGGAGGAGGTCATGCCCAGACCCTTCGGACCGCCGTACTTCGAGAACCACGCGATGAGCAGGTAGCCGACGCCGTTGTTCGCGGCGAAGATCACGGCGGCGAGGATGACCTCCTTGGTGTGGTGCCGGAAGAGCTCGCCCAGCGGGGCGGACTCGTCCACCTTGAGCTGCTGCATCTCCTTGAAGACCGGGGACTCCTCGACGGCCTTGCGGATCAGGTAGCCGACCACGATCAGCACCACGGAGATCAGGAACGGGATGCGCCAGCCCCAGGTGAGGAACTGCTCCTCGGACATGGTGGAGCGCACGATGAACAGCACGCCGGTGGCCAGGATCATGCCCAGCGGCACGCCGATCTGCGGGGCGGAGCCGAACAGGCCGCGCTTGCCGTGGGGGGCGTGCTCCACGGACAGCAGCGCCGCGCCGCCCCACTCGCCGCCCGCGGACAGGCCCTGCAGCAGGCGCAGCGCGACGAGCAGGATCGGGGCCCACACGCCGATCTGGGCGTAGGTGGGCAGCAGGCCGATGAGGGTGGTGGCCAGGCCCATGCCGATCAGCGTGAGGGACAGGACGAGCTTGCGGCCGAAGCGGTCGCCGAGGTGGCCGGCGACGATCGCGCCGAGCGGGCGGACGAGGAAGGAGATGCCGAGGGTGACCCACGCGGCGATCTGGGAGCCGTTCTCGCCCATCGGCTGGAAGAAGAGGGCGGCGAAGACGAGTGCGGTGGCCTGGACGAAGATGAAGAAGTCGTACCACTCGATGGTGGTGCCGACGACGGTGCCGGCGATGACCTTGCGCTCCTCGCGGCGGTCACGCGCGGGGACGGGCGCCGCGGGGGATGCGACGGTGTGGCTCATGGGTGCTCCTGGGATGCGGGGCGGCGGCCGACCGTGAGACGGCGGCGGGACGGTGTGGTTCCCGACCGATCGGTCGGGAAGTGACACCCGTCACCGTATACGATCCTCTGTGATTCACGCCACGATCCGGGCTGATGACGGGAATGTGACGCGGCCGGGCCGGGCCGGGACGACGACGGCGCCGCGCCCCTCTTGCGAAGGGTGCGGCGCCGTCGTCGGTGGCGGGGTGCGGCGGCTCAGCCGCGACCGGTGAACTCCGGCTTCCGCTTCTCCTGGAAGGCCCGGAAGCCCTCGGCGTAGTCGGCGGTGCCGCAGAGCTCGCCCTGGGCGATGTTCTCCGCGTCGAGGGACTCCCAGAGGCCCACGCGGTGGTCGCGGACCTGGGCCACGAGCTCCTTCGACGCGCGGAACGCGAGGGTCGCGCCGGAGGCCACCTGGGCGACCTTCGCGCGGGTGAACTCGAGCAGCTCGTCCGCGGGCAGGGCCCGGGAGAACAGCCCGGCCTGGACGGCCTCGGCGCCCGAGAGGAGCTCGGCCGTGTAGATCAGGTCCAGGGTGCGGTGCGCGCCCAGGCGCTCGGTGAACAGCCAGTGGCCGCCGGAGTCCAGGGTGGCCCCGAGGTTCGCGAACGGCGAGCCGATCTTCGCGTCCTCGGCCACGTACACCACGTCCGTGGCGATCGCGAGGCCCAGGCCCACACCCAGGCAGGCGCCCTGCACCGCCGCGAAGGTGGGGACCGGGATCGCGGACATGGCCCGCAGCACCGGGGTGACCCTGTCCCGCAGGTAGGCGGTGGCGTCGTCCTCGGCCGGGACCACGGCGGAGATGTCGCGGCCCGCGCAGAAGCCGCGGCCCTCGCCGCGCAGCAGCACGGCCCGGACCTCGCCGGACTCGACGCCGGCGGCGGCCCGCTCGTAGGCGGCCTGGAGTTCGTCCAGCGCGGCCTCGTCCAGGGCGTTCATCCTCTGGGGGGCGTCCAGCACGATCTCGGCGACGCCGTTCTCGACGGTGATCTCGATCATCGGGGGCTCCTTCGGTCTCGTGGGCGGGCGCTCAGGCGTCGAAGTCCAGCGTGATCGAGTCGGAGGTCGGGCGGGTCTGGCACGTGAGCACGTAGCCCTTCTCCACCTCGTCCTTCTCGAGCGCGTAGTTCTCGTCCATCTCGTACGCGCCGTCGACGACCTTGGCACGGCAGGTGCCGCACACGCCGCCGGCGCACGCGAAGGGCACGTCCGAGCGGACGCGCAGCGCGGCGTTGAGGACCGTCTCGTGGGCGGACTGGGGGGACTCGACCTTGGCGGTGAGGCCGTCGAGGTTGAACTCGATGGTCACGTTGTCGCCCTTCGGGTCCACCTCCACCACACGGCCGGAGTGGCCCTGCGGGTTCTCCGGGCGGCCGGTGGTGAACAGCTCGAAGCGCACGTCGTCCTCGGACACGCCGCGGGCGGCGAGCGTCTCACGGGTGAGCTGCACGAGCTCGAACGGGCCGCAGAGGAACCACTCGTCGGTGCCCTCCACGCCGATCACGCGGTCCAGGAGGGTGGTGAGCTTGTCCTCGTCGATGCGACCGGAGAGCAGCGGGGACACGCGCTGCTCGCGGGAGAGCACGTGGTGCACCGTGAACCGGGCCGGGTACTTGTCCTTGAGGTCGCCGATCTCCTCGGCGAACATCACGTCCATGGCGGAGCGGTTCGCGTAGACCAGGTCGAAGCGCGAGGTCTCGGAGGCCGCGAGCACGGCCTTGGCGATCGCCATGATCGGGGTGATGCCCGAGCCGGCCGCGAACGCCACCAGGTGCGTGTCCTTCTTCTCCGCGACCTTCTCCGCCGCCACCTTCTGGGCGTCGTTGAGGGAGGTGACGTGCGTGCGGGACGTGAACGCGCCCTGCGGGTTCATCACGTCGATCCTCTCGCCGACCTCGAGGCTCTCGTTGGCCCACGTGGAGAACGTGCCGCCGATGTCCTTCTTCACGGCCACGCGGATCTCGCCGCGCTTCGGGACGGCGCAGATCGAGTAGGACCGGCGCACCTCGGCGCCGTCGAGCTCCTTGCGCAGGGCCACGTACTGACCCGGCACGTAGTCGTAGTCGTCGGCGAGCTCCTCGGGCACCGCGAAGGTGACCTCCACGGAGTCCTCGGTCAGACGCCGCAGCTCGGACACCTCGAGGGTGTTGAACGTGGCGCGGCGCTTGCCGGTGGTGGGGGCGTCGGTGGTCTCGGTCATCAGTGCACCTTGAAGTAGTCGAAGGGCTCGAGGCACTCCCGGCAGGTGTAGAGGGCCTTGCAGGAGGTGGAGCCGAAGCGGGTGATCTCGCGGGTGTTCAGGGAGTGGCAGCGCGGGCACTTCACGGCCATGCCGATCCTGATCGGGCCGTCCGTGGTGCGCGCGACGGGCGGGGCGATGCCGTACTCGTTGAGCTTGGCCTTGCCCTCGTCCGTCATCCAGTCCGTGGTCCAGGCCGGCTGGAGCACCAGGCGCACCTCGGCGTCGGGGAACCCGGCGCGCCCGAGCGCGCGGGCGACGTCCGTGGTGATGGTGTCCATGGCGGGACAGCCGGAATAGGTGGGCGTGATGACGACGACGGCCCTCTCGCCCTCGGCCCGTGCCTCCCGGAGGATCCCCAGGTCCGCGATGGACAGCACGGGGATCTCCGGGTCGTGCACGGTGGAGGCCGCATCCCAGACCCGCGCGTCGGCGGGATCGGCGGGGCGCAGCTCGCTGGCGGTGGTCACCAGGTCGCTCCCGGGTGACGGCGGGCCAGGGACTGCATCTCCGCGAGGATGTACCCGCGGTACTCGCTCATGGCGCCGGAACGGTCGCCGCCGCGGGCGGTGCCCGTCGTCGGGACGGTCAGGCCGGCCTCCTCGATGGCCGCGCGGATGCGGGTCATCGTGGGCTCCTCCAGCGAGGACGGCAGCACGGCGACGCCCTGCTCGGCGAGCGCGCGGACGACGTCGTCGTCGTGGAAGAGCTCGGCCACGTAGGGCCACAGCTCGTCCAGGCCGCGCTGCATGCGGCGCTTCGACTCCTCGGTGCCCAGGCCCAGGCGCTGCAGCCACAGGGCGGCGTGGTCCTGGTGGTACAGGACCTCCTTGAGGGCCTTGTCTGCGATGGCGGCGAGCGTGGGGTCCGTGGACTCGCGCAGGCGGGTGTACAGCTCGTACGAGTAGAACGAGTAGTACAGCTGGCGGGCGATCGTCTTGGCGAAGTCGCCGTTCTCGGCCTCCACGAGGCGGACGGAGCGGAACTCCTCCTCGTCGCGGAAGTACGCGAGCTCGTCCTCGGTCTTGCCCCACGCCGTGCCGGCGTAGGAGAGGAGGAAGCGGGCGTGGCCCACGAGGTCCAGGGCGATGTTGCCCAGGGCGATGTCCTCCTCGAGCTCCGGGGCGCGCGAGATCCACCAGGACAGGCGCTGGCCGAGCATCAGGGCGTCGTCACCGAGGGCGAGGGCGTAACGGGCGACGTCGTCGCTCGCCTTCTGCTCGCCGGCCGCGATCTCCTCCGCGGTGATGGCCACGCCCGCGGAGTGCTTCGTGGCGGAGTCGTTGGTCGCGAAGCTCACAGGTGCGGCACCCCCTCGGACTGCTGGTAGTAGGTGGCGTGACGGTAGGACTTGCCCTGCGGGGACTCGAAGAAGCCGCCCTTGGAGTCCGGGTCGGAGGCCGCGATGGCCTCGGCCGGGACGACCCACACGGAGGTGCCCTCGTTGCGGCGGGTGTACAGGTCACGCGCGTTGCGCAGCGCCAGGGTGGCGTCCGGGGCGTGCAGCGAGCCGGCGTGCACGTGGGAGAGGCCGCGGTTGGCGCGGACGAAGACCTCCCACAGGGGCCAGGCGTGGGAGGCGGCGGTGGTCTCGCTCATGGGTCAGGCTCCGATCAGGTGGGTCTCGGCCGGCGCGTTCTGCTCGGCCTGGCGGCGGGCGTAGGCGGCGGCGGCCTCGCGGACCCAGGCGCCGTCCTCGTGGGCCTGGATGCGGCGGGCCATGCGCTGGGTGTTCATGGGGCCGTCACCCTTGATCACGGACATGAACTCGTCCCAGTCCAGCTCGCCGAAGTCGTAGTGGCCGCGCTCCTCGTTCCACTTCAGGTCCGGGTCCGGCAGGGTGAGGCCGAGGGCCTCGGCCTGCGGGACGATCATGTCCACGAAGCGCTGGCGCAGGTCGTCGTTGGAGAAGCGCTTGACCTTCCACGCCATGGACTGGCGGGAGTTGGGGGAGTCCTCGTCCGGCGGGCCGAACATCTGCAGGGCCGGGCCGTAGAAGCGGTTCACGGCGTCCTGGGCCATCTGCTTCTGCTCCGGGGTGCCGTGTGAGAGCTCGTAGAGGATCTCCCAGCCCTGGCGCTGGTGGAACGACTCCTCCTTGCAGATGCGCACCATCGCGCGGCCGTACGGGCCGTAGGAGGCGCGGCACAGCGGCACCTGGTTGCAGATCGCGGCGCCGTCGACGAGCCAGCCGATCGCGCCCATGTCCGCCCAGGTGCGGGCCGGGTAGTTGAAGATCGAGGAGTACTTCGCGCGGCCGGAGAGCAGCTGCTCGTTCAGCTCGTCCCGCGGGGTGCCGAGGGTCTCGGCGGCGGAGTACAGGTACAGGCCGTGGCCGGCCTCGTCCTGGACCTTGGCCATGAGGATCGCCTTGCGCTTCAGGGAGGGGGCGCGGGTGATCCAGTTGGCCTCCGGCTGCATGCCGATGATCTCGGAGTGCGCGTGCTGGGAGACCTGGCGGGTCAGGGACTTGCGGTACGCCTCGGGCATCCAGTCGCGGGGCTCGATGCGCGAGTCCTCCGCGATCAGGCGATCGAAGTTCTCCTGGCCGGCCGCATCCTCGGGGGACGGGACGGAGGCCAGGTGCTGGGGGGAGCTGGTCTGCGTCATGGGGATCACCTCACGCTGAGTGCGGGCTGGTTCCGTGGTCAGGGCGCGCCGGGGCGCATCGAATTACTGACCGCTCGTTCAGGATAGGCCAGGGTGTGACCTCGGTCAACACCGGAGCCGGCACGACCCGGGTGCGACGCGGCCCTCGGGACGGTGCGGGACGGTTCGCTCCTGCACAGGCGTCCCGACGGCGTCCCCCATCCCCGGATCGCCCCTCGCCCCGGCCGCGGGACCCGGGCCCTCCCTACGGTGGCCGCATGTCACCCCTCAGCGGACCTCAGCAGATCGCCACGGCCCTGCGGGCCGTCGGACTCGACGACGACGCCGCCCGCCTGGTCGCGTGGGCCGACCCCGCCCGGCGCGAGCGGGAGGCCGCCGAGCAGGCCCTCGCCGACCTCGCCGTGGCCCAGACGCAGCTGCGCACGGCGCTGGGCGGGCTGGTCAGCGCCGCCACGGACGTGCGCTCGGCGATGCACACGGCATGGCGCGGGGAGGCCGCCGGCGCCTATGGGGAGGCCGTGCGGCGGGCGGCGACCCTGGCGGCGGAGCTCGAACGGGAGGCCGGGGAGTGGCTCGCCCTGCGGGCCACCGCCGAGCGGGACGCCGAGGACGCGCGCCGGGACGCCGAGGGCCGTCAGCGGGCGGCCGAGGAGACGGCGCTGGCCGTCCTGCGCTCGCTGGCGGTGGCGGCGTGACCGGCGGGCGGGGTGCGGGCCCGGGGTCGGTGGCCTTCAGCACGCACGGCGGACCGGGCTCGATCTACGCGGAGGCCGAGGAGATGCGCGTCGTGGCCGGGCGGCACGAGCACGCCGCCGACGAGGCGGCCGGAGCCTCGTGGCAGGTCGACGCGGCCGCCTTCGGGCTGGGCCGGACGGCCACGTGGCTCGCCTCCGCCGCCCTGCTGCAGGACCGGCTGGCGGAGGCGGTCGGCCGGGTGCGGAGCCTGTCGGAGCAGTGCGCCGAGCTGCACCGTGACCTGCTCTCCGCGGCGGCCCGCTATGAGGAGGCCGAGCGCGCCGCGGCCGGCATCATGGCCGCCGAGGACGCCTCCCTGGAGGAGCTGCCCGGCCTGCTCTGGCGGGACGGCCATGACGGCCTCACCACCCGCGAGGCGGAGCGGCTCGTGCAAGACCTCGTCCAGGCGGTGCCCGAGGCCATCGTGTCCGCCGCGCTCGCGGCCACCGGGTTCCCCCTGCTCGCGGCCCTGGCGCGGATCGACGTGAAGATGCTGACGAGGGCGCAGAAGCGCGTGCTGAAGCGGCCCGTCTCCACCGCGGCGAAGAAGGGGACGGACGCCGCGTCGGACCTCACCGAGGCGCTGCGGGTCTCCCCGGACGAGGCGTGGACCGTGGCGGCGGACGCCCTGACCCTCGCCGGCGCGGCGCCCCGGGGCGCGGTGACCCCGCACGGGGCGCCGCAGGACCGGCCGGCGGCGCCCGCCCGGCTGGACGGCTCGGTCACGGGGCTGGCCTCTCTCATCCCGCGTGGGGAGGGGGACGGGGACCTCACGGTCACGGAGGTGGTGCAGGAGAACGGGACCCGCGCCTGGGTGGTGGGCCTGCCGGGCACCCGCGGCGGCCTGATCCCGGATCCCGAGTCGACCGACCCGTGGGACGCCGGCGGGCTGCTGGACGCCCTCGGCTCCGAGTCCGAGGTCACGGCCCCGGCGGTGCGGGCGGCGCTCGAGGCGGCCGGCGTCCCGCACGGCGCTCCGCTCGTCCTGGCCGGCTATTCGCAGGGCGGGGTGCACGCCGTGAACCTGGCCGGCCGGGAGGACTTCACGTCCGTGTACCCCGTGGCCGGCGTCATGACGATCGCGGCGCCGTCCGGCAACGCGGTGGAGACCGGGCGGGCCGCGGTGCTGGAGTTCTCCGCGGACGGGGACCTGGCCGTCGCCGCGGACGGGGCGCCCACCCCCGTCTCGTCGCGCCGGGCCGAGGTGGTCTTCCACCCGGCCGGCCACGGGTGGGACGCGCCCGGGGGCGGCTTCCGGACCGGCTCTCCGCTGGCGGTCAAGGGTGACCTGGACGCCGCCCACGACTTCGAGGGCCAGGTGGACCTGATCCGGCAGTTCGAGGCCGCCGAGCCCGCGGCCCGGGCGGAGGTCGCCGGGCTCTCCGCCGCGTTGGCCGGGCTGACCGCCGGCACCGTGGCCTCGAGTCGGGCGGTGCGCCTGCGTCGCACGCCGCCGGAGCGGGGCCACCAGCCCCCGGGATCCCGGTGATCGCCCCGGCGGCGGGGCGCCCGCCGCCGCCCGCTCAGTTCGCGTCGAGCAGCACGCCCGCGAAGAACGCGTTCAGGCGGTCGACCTCGTCCAGGCCGAAGACGCCGGAGACGTACTGGTCCGGGCGGACCACGACGACGGCGCCGTCACGGCTGATGCCGCGGGCCTCGAAGATGTCCTCGCCGTGCTGGGGCCGGCACGTGGCGAAGATGTTGTTCAGGTCGTGCAGGCCGAGGGAGCCGGTGGTCGGCCGGAAGATCGACGGCACGTCCGGGTGGGCGAACTCGGTCTGCTTCTGCTGGTACACGACCTTGATGTCGAAGCGGGCGTCCTCCGGCCCGTCCGACGGGGTGTGGCGGTTGCGGAAGGACTGCGGGTCCTCCTCGATCGTCTTCGCCCACGCCGCGACCTTCGAATCCTCGGCGCGCGGGGAGGCGGCGTCGGCGAACACGTAGACGCGCCAGCGGCCGTCCGCGCGGTGCAGGTGGCCCAGGTGCTTGACGTTGGTGTCGCACGAGCGCTCCACCAGCGCCGACTTGAAGCGCTTGCCGATGGGGTAGCCCTGCGCCAGTGCCTGACCGGTGGCGTCCGTGGTGAGGAGGGAGGGCTGGTACTCCGTCATGAAGCCGGCCGGGAACTCGGCGGTCTTCGTGTAGAACTCGGCCACCTCGTTCGGGTCGCCCAGCTCGGAGGTGGGCGTGGCCATGAGCGTCGACCACTCCTTGTCGAAGTCGATCAGGTTCTTGGCGATCTCCTTGCGCTCCTCCGCGTAGGTCGGCACGAGCTCGACCGGGGCCAGCCCGGAGAGCACCTGGCCCAGCTTCCAGCCGAGGTTCCAGCCGTCCTGCATGGACACGTTCATGCCCTGGCCGGCCTTCGCGGAGTGGGTGTGGCAGGCGTCGCCGAGCAGGAACACGTTGGGGTGGGCCACGCGCTCGCGGTTGTCGAAGCCCGAGGTGAGGCGGTGGCCCACCTCGTACACCGAATGCCAGGCGACCTCCTTCACGTCCAGCGTGTAGGGGCGCAGGATCTGCTGGGCCCGGCGGATGATCTCCTCGAGCGGGGTCTGGCGCACCTTGTGGTCGTCGTCCGCCGGGACCTCGCCGAGGTCCACGTACATGCGGAACAGGTGGCCGCCCTCGCGGGGGATCAGGAGGATCGAGCCGCTGGACGAGTGGATCGCGCACTTGGTGCGGATGTCGGGGAAGTCCGTGTCGGCCAGCGCGTCCATGACGCCCCACGCGTGGTTCGCGGCGTCGCCGGTCAGGGTGTGGCCGATCGCCTTGCGGACGCGAGAGCCCGCGCCGTCCGCGCCCACCACGTACTTGGCGCGCACCTGGCGGGTCGGGCCCGAGGCGGGGTCCTCGAGGGCGTTGCCCTCGGCGTCCACGGTGCGGCGCAGGGTCACGAGCACGGGGTGCTCGCCGTCGTTCGTGTCCTCGAGGGTCTCGAACGCCCAGCCGTAGTCCGGCCGCGCGCGGGTGGGGGAGTTCTTCATGTACTCGGCGAACCAGTCCAGGATGCGGGCCTGGTTCACGATCAGGTGCGGGAACTCGGAGACGCCCTCCGGGTCGTCCTCGGCCAGCGAGGTGCGCACGATCGTGTCCGCGTCGTCCTCGGCCGGGTTCCAGAACGCCATGGAGGTCAGGTCGAAGGCCTCGTCGATGATCTCGCTCGCGAAGCCGAAGGCCTGGAAGGTCTCCACGGAGCGGGCCTGGATGCCGTCCGCCTGGCCGATCTCGAGGCGGTGGGGGCGGCGCTCGATGATGCGGGTGTGGACGTCCGGGAACATCGCGAGCTGGGCGGCGGCGATCATGCCGGCCGGGCCGGAGCCGACGATCAGCACGTCCATCTCGTCCGGCAGCTCGGCGGGGCGGTCCAGGCCGATGCCGGCCGCCACCTGGACGCGCGGGTTCGTGGAGACATAGCCGTGGTGGTGGAAGAGCATGGGGGTCCTTTCGCTGCGGGGGATGTCGCTGCGCGGCGCGCGTGCCACCCGACGGCGTGTTCTCTCAGAGAACACGGTGTTCCCCCTGGGAACACATGTGTGCCAGACTGTACGCGGACGTGACGGGGTTCACAACCGGTGCGCGGGCCGAGCTCGCCCCGGGCGCGTCACGTCCGGCACGCGAGGCGAGGAGCACGGATGGCAGAGCACGACGGCGGCCCGGTCCGGGAGGGCGCACCCTCCCAGACGCTCTCCCGCGCGCTCACCCTGCTCGAGACCGTCGTGGAGGCGCCCGAGCCGCCCACCATCGCCGACCTCGCCGACGGCCTCGGCGTCCATCGCTCGGTCGCCTACCGCATGCTGCGCACCTTCGAGGCCCACGGCCTGCTGCGCCGCGACGGCCTCGGCCGCGTCCACGCCGCCCCCGGCCTGGCCGTCCTCGCCCGCCGGGTGGAGCAGGATCTGCGCGCGGCGGCCATGCCGCACCTGACCGCCGTCTCCACGGACCTGGGCATGACCGCGTTCCTCGTGGTGTGGGACGGGGCCCACTGCCTGACCCTGGCCACGGCCGAGCCGCCCAGCGGCAACCTCGTCACGCAGCGGCCGGGGACCCGGCACCCCCTCGGGGTCGGTGCGCCGGGGATGGCGATCGCCGTCGCCCTGACCGGACAGGAGTGGGCGCGGCTGCCCGGCGAGGCCCCGCCCGAGCGGCCCGAGCTCGACGACGTGCGGGAGCGCGGCTGGGCCGTCAGCTCCGACGAGGTCATCACCGGCGTCTCCTCGGTGGCCGTGCCGCTGCGGGTCCCGGGCCAGCTGCCCGCCGCCCTCGCCGTGGTCTACGCGACGCGGCCGGAGGACCCGGTGCGCCTCGGAGACCGGCTCGGTGAGGCGGCCCGGGCCGTCGCCGTCGCCTTCGGCGCAGACTGAACCCCGGGGCGCCGCGTCCGGGGCCCGTGCGGCGGATCACAGCGTCCGCGGCCCGCACTACCCTGGTGGCCATGACTGATGACGCACAGCAGACGCCCGCCGTGGTCGCGCCCCACAAGAAGGTCGGCATGCTGCCGCCGTACGCCGCCGGCAAGCCGCCGGTCGCCGTCCCGGGCCTGCACCCCTACAAGCTCTCCTCGAACGAGAACCCCTACGCGCCCGTGCCCGGCGTGATCGACCGGGTGCGTCAGGTCGTGACCGGCCCCGAGGGCGCGCCCAGCACCCTCTGCCGCTACCCGGACACCCTCTCCACCGGCCTGCGCCAGGCCCTGGCCGCGCACCTGGACGTCCCGGCGGACGACGTCGTGACGGGTGCCGGCTCCCTCGGCGCCCTGGCCCAGGTCGTCACCGCCTTCGCCGGCCACGGCGAGGCCGGCGAGGGCGACGAGGTGATCTTCGCGTGGCGCTCCTTCGAGGCCTACCCGATCGTGGTCCGCACCGCCGGTGCCGTGGACGTGCAGGTGCCGCTCACCGCGGACCACCGCCACGACCTGCCGGCCATGCTGGAGGCGATCACGGAGCGGACCCGCGTGATCCTGCTCTGCACCCCCAACAACCCGACCGGCCCCGTGCTCACGACCGCCGAGGTCGAGGACTTCCTGGCGCGCGTGCCCGCGCACATCCTCGTGGTCATCGACGAGGCGTACGTGGAGTTCGTCCGCGACGAGGACGCGGTCAAGGGCCTGGAGATGTACCGCAAGCACGCGAACGTCGTCGTGCTGCGCACCTTCTCGAAGGCGCACGGCCTGGCCAACCTGCGCGTGGGCTACTCGGTCTCGCAGCCGGAGATCACGAAGGCCCTGCGCACCGTGGCCACCCCGTTCGCGGTGTCCACGGTGGCCGAGGAGGCCGCGATCGCCTCGCTCGAGCACCTGGACGAGGTCCTCGAGCGCGTGCAGATCGTCGTCGACGAGCGCGAGCGCGTCGCCGCCGCCCTGGCCGAGGCCGGCTGGGACCTGCCCTCCTCGCAGGCCAACTTCGTGTGGCTGCCGCTCGGCGAGCGCACCCAGGCGTTCGCCGACGCCGCCCAGGCCCGCGCCCTGTCCGTCCGGGCGTTCGCGGGCGAGGGCGTGCGCGTGAGCATCGGCGAGAAGGAGGCCAACGACCGCTTCCTCGAGGTCGCGCGCGACTTCCTGACGTGAGCGGGCCGGCGTGGGCTCACCCCGGCGGCCCGATCACCCGCCACATCAGGCGGCGGTACAGCAGCGCGCACGCGGTGAGGACCAGCGCCCCGGCGAGCACCGGGGTGACCAGGTAGTCCCAGTCCGCGTTGCTCAGCATGACCGTCAGCGCGGTGGCGCCCGCGGGGGCGTGGATCACGCGGAGCCCGGCCATGACGGCCATGGCCAGGCCCATGCCGGCCGCGAGCGAGTACCAGGCCAGGGGCAGCACGGAGACCACGGCGATTCCGCATGCGGCCGAGACCACGTGCCCCACGAGCACGTTGGCGGGGTGGGAGTGCGGGCCGTGCGGCACGAGGAACACGAGCACGCAGGAGGAGCCGAAGGCGCCCACCAGCAGCGGCGCGGAGGCCAGGTCCTCGCCGAGGCTGAGGGTGGCGATGGTCAGTGCCCCCGCGATCGAGGCCGCGAGGACCACGTGCCAGGGCAGACGAGGGGCCAGCGGGCGACGCCACGGGTCCAGGAACCGCGGGCGACGCAGACCGGGCAGGCGGGTCATGCGCTCTTCTCATCTCCTCGTGACTCGGTCGCGGCCCGGGTCGGGCTCCTCCAGGGTAGGCCGCGGGCGGGGCCCGGGGCCGTCCGGGGGCCGAGGGGGAGGGACTGTGACGGCCGCTCAGCGGCGCAGCGCCACGAGGGCGTCCTCGGCGTGCCACTCGTGCCTCGGAGGAACGCCGGTTGACTTGTCCCGGGTGCGGCGGCCTATGACCGGTGACAACTCAACCGACGACGTCGGCCCGCAGGCCGCCCCGCGCCGTGAACGACCAGCGGCACGGCACGGGCGAGGCCCTCGAGCGCGGTCGGAATGCGCCGAGGAATCTCCTTGACACCCCGTCGGGGAGTGATGATTACCCTAATCACAGGGATGTGGGAGGAATCACAGAGGGTCAGGGGATCCTCTGGGTGCCACACAGCAAGGAGGCCATCGTGGCCCTGCTCAGGAAGACTGCGGCGTGGGGAGCCGCTGCGGTCGGTGCTGTGGCGACGGTGCAGTACGGGGCCCTGTCCGAGCCCATCAGTGGGAACGGACCGTGACGGGCAGGGGGCTGCGGACGCTCGGGCTGCTCGTCACCCGTGCCGTGCTGCTCGTGGCACTGTGCGGGCTGGCGCTGAGCCTCGTGGGCTCCCTGTCCGTCCACCATCGGCAGTACTTCGGAGCCGCGCAGTGCGGGCCGGCCGTCTGGGATGTCGGCATCGGAGGCGGCAGCGAAGTCTGGACCATGGCAGAGGCTGCCACGACCGGGCGGAACCTCACCCTGATGGCGAGCGGGGCGGACCCCGGCGTGCGCCACCTGGCCGGCCCCGCGGCCCCGTGTCTTGCGGGCGTCGACGTGCCGACCTTGGAATCTCTGCGGGCAGCGCGAGGGTTTCTGCTGCGCGAGGGCAGCATTCTGGCCGACCGGGCCGCTCGGAGCGGGGAACTGGCCGGTCGGCCGGTGGCCCTCGCCTCCGCGGCGGACTGGCGAGGTCTCCCCGCAGACGGGGTGATCCAGCCGACCCCGGCGTTCGACAACTCCGCCTCCTACGTGGGCATCCTCGTGGGCGAGCCCGGTGATCTGGAGGGATTCCTCCAGACCCTGCGAGCGTCCGGGCTGGGAGCCGAGGCGACTCCAGCGCCCTCGGCACTGAACGCGGCCATCACGTCACCGGTGCTCGGCGTGACCGTGACGCTGACCGGCCTCACTCTGATCAGCGTCACGGCGTTCTGGGTCCTGACAAGCGTTCGACGGAGCGCGCCGCACTGCGAGTCCTACGCCTGCTGGGGGTGCCCCCGCTTCGGGCCGCGGCGTTGCGCGCCAGGGTGAGCCTGGTGCCGTTCCTCGGCGCTGCGGGGATCTCGGCCGCGCTGTGGCAGGGGATGGTGCTGACCGGTGCGGTCACGGAACCGTCCCCGCTTGTCGCAAGTGGCGTCATCCTGGTCGTGCTGCTGGGCGATGCCGTGCTCGTGGCGGCGACCCATGTGGTCTCCCTCTGGATGCGAGCGCCCCGGTGAGCCTCCGGAGTCTCGGCGTGGCCTGGAGCGACGGGCTGCGCGACACGCTGAGGTTCTGGCCGTTGGTGCTGGTCGCCTTCGTCCACGCGGTCGCCTCGTGCTCGCTCTTGGGACTGTCCTTCCAGCAGGCGAGCGAGGCGCGGGAGATCGATCGGCACCTGCAACGGTGGGAGCAGCTCGGTGCGGCCTCGTTGCGGGGCTACTACCTCGCGGGGCTAGGGGATCTGGAAGCACGCGGCAACGCCCCGGGTGAACCGCAGCAGGAGCCGCCCGAGCGCGACCTCTCTGCTGGCTCCAAGGCCGACTCCACCGACGGCGGTCGACGCACCGCCGCGCTGTTCGCCCTCCTGGCGGACCCGCACCGGACGGCGTACACGATGGACCCCTACGGGGACCGATTCGGCGATGACCTCCCCGGCGCCCTGCTGGTGACCGAGGACTTCTTCGCCGGGTCCGGTCTCGACGAGACGATGTCTCCGACGGGTCAGTCCCCGCATCGCGAGGCCGACGGCACGGCCGCTCCCTACGCGGTGCTGGGCTGCGACTCCTCGGCGAAGGATCCGTACGCGCTCAAGGCCGGGGGCGTCCTGCCACCGCCGACGCGTGTGCAGTTCCAGGACGCCATGATCCCGGTGACCGGACGGCTGGCGCCGGGCGCCACCGCTCTGGATCCGATGATGGGATCGGTTCCGCTGGACGAAGCCGTCCTGGTGGTCGTCCCGACCTCGATGCTGGCGAGCCTGTACCCGCCAGACGCGTTGGAGGGCCTCCTGCTGCGCACCATCGTTCTGGGCCAGGATGCCGTCCCGGCACTGGATGCGGCAGGACGAGCCCTCGAAACGGACGCTCTGGTGGTCACCGCCGAACCCCTGACTCCGCAGTCCTCCGCGCTGCTGCAGTCCCTGAGTGCCAGCTCCCGTACGCTGCTCGTCCTGTTCGGCGCGGCGGTGCTCGGCGCCGTCGTCTCCCTGTTCGGCGTTCTCGGCGTGCTCGCCCGGGCTCTCGCCCCCACCTGGCGGATCGCCGCGATGGTGGGCGCCGCCCGCTGGCAGGCCGCGGTGCGGATCACCGTTCCCGTGCTCTTCGCGTGGGTCCTGCCGGCCGCCGTCGGTCTCACCGCGGGTGCGTCCGCCCTGCCGGGGCCGCCGTCCACCGGCCCGATGTCCGCCGCGCTCATCGCCGTCATGGCGATCGGCGCGGGCGCCACCCTGTCCTCCTGGCGCGCACTCGCGGCGACCTTCGGTCGCCGCCCCCGCCGCCACCGGCCGACCACGGAGACCGCATGACCCTCCTCGAGGTCCACGACGTGGACAAGACGTTCGTCTCCGGCGGGGCGGCGGTGCCCGTCCTCCGGGGGGCCTCTCTGCTGGTCCCGGCCGGTCAGATGCACGCCGTCACCGGGCCTTCCGGGTCTGGGAAATCCACCCTGTTGCGGATCCTCGCGTGCCTGGATTCCCCGGACTCGGGTCGCGTCCTGCTGGGGGGAGAACCCCTCCCGAAGCCGTGGAGCCGGGGCGGGGACCGATATCGGAACCAGCGGTGCGGCATCGTTCTGCAGGACTTCGCCCTCATGGAGCACGCCACCGCACTGGAGAACGTGATGCTGCCCCTGCGCTACGGCCCGGACCGGGTCCCGCGTGGGGAGCAGCGACGCCGCGCGGGGGAGGCCCTCGAGCGGGTGGGGTTGGGAATGCGCACGGGTCACCGGGCCCGCACGCTCTCCGGCGGGGAGAAGCAGCGGGTGGCCGTCGCCCGGGCTCTCATCAACGAGCCGCCGCTGGTCCTGGCGGACGAACCGACGGGGGCGCTGGATCAGGACAGGACGCGGGACGTCGTCGACCTGCTGCGCGGAGCCGTGGGGCCTGAGCGGGCCGTGGTGGTCGTGACCCATGACCCGGGGGTGGCGGCCGCCTGCGACCGGCGCTGGCACCTCGTGGACGGGGAGCTGGCCCCACAGGACTGAGGCGGCGCGCACCCTCGTCGACTTCTCGTGGCGAGCAACGTCGGTTGACTTATCCCGGGTGCGGCGGCCTACGACCGGTGATAACTCAACCGACGACGTCGGCCCGCACCTTCACGCGCAGGTGCGGGCCGGCGTCGTCCCGGCGGGGTGCTCAGGCGGTGCGCAGCACCATGCCCGGGTGGAGCATGGTCGAGACCGTCATGCCGTTGAGGCGCTGCAGGCGCCCCATGGAGACGCCCGTGCGCTGGGCGATGAGCCACCAGCCGTCGTTCGCCTGGACCACGTACGTGGCGGGCGAGGGCGCCGGGGCGGAGGCGGTCTGGCCGGTCCGCAGCACCATCCCCGGGTGCAGCACGGTGGTCGTGGTCATGCCGTTGAGGCGCTGGAGGGTCTCCATCGTCACGCCGGTGCGGTAGGCGATGATCCACCAGCCGTCGCCCTCGCGGACCGTGTACGTGCCCGGGGCGGGGGCCGGGGTC
>NZ_JABFAX010000021.1:67201-96736 GCF_017168395.1 Micrococcus sp. KRD128
GGTCGGGGCAGGCGCGGGCGGGGAGGCCGGCGCCGTGGCGGCCGTGATGAGCACCAGCCCCGGGTGCAGGACGGTGGACGCCGTCATGCCGTTGAGCCTCTGGAGCTCCGCGGCGGACACGCCGGTTCGTCGGGCGATGATCCACCAGCCGTCGTTCGGCTGCACCGTGTAGGTGCCGGTGGTGATCGGGGTGGGCTCCGGGGCGGTCGGGTCGGCGACGGTGCGCAGCACCATGCCCGGGTGGAGCACGGTCGACTCGGTCATGCCGTTGAGCTCCTGGAGGGTGGCCGCGGGCACGCCGGTGCGGCGGGCGATGGTCCACCAGCCGTCGTTCGGCTGCACCGTGTACGTGCCGGCGGTCGACGGCTCGGTCGTCGGGGCCGGCGTCGGAGCCGGGGTGGCCGGTGCCGGCGGCTGGCCGGCCGCCGTCGCGATGGCCTCGGCGCGGTCCCGCAGGTCGTCGAAGCGGGCCATCAGGTGCTGCCCCGGGCACGCGGTCGCGGACGTGGCCCGGTGCGGGAAGATCGTGTCCACGGTGACGGGGGTGCCCGCGGCGTACTTCGTGCTGCCGCCCGAGGTCAGGGTGACCCGGCCCCGCACGTCGATGCCGTCGCGGTACAGGTAGTAGGCGGTGGCGCGGGCCATCGCGTCCACGACCTCCTCGGACGGGGCGACCACGTCGTAGTTGCCCATCGTGGAGACGCCCATCGTGCCCCGGTTGAACCCGCCCGCGTGCGTGCCCAGCGGGTTCGAGTCCAGGGCGCCGCGGCGGCCCTCGTAGATGTTGCCGAAGCGGTCCGTGATCAGGTGGTACGGGAAGTCGCCCCAGTCGAGGGTCTTCGTGTAGTACGCGTAGATGCCGCGCATCTGCTCCACGGCCTGGGCGCGCGAGTAGTCGTTCGTGCCGGCCGTGTGGTGGATGGTCAGCGCGCGCACCTGGTCGAACTGCGGGGAGTCCTCCGCCCAGGACTCGTCCGCGCCCCACTGGGCGCGGGTGATCACGTCCGGGAGGATCTTCGCGCGGGCGTCCGAGACCGTGGCCACGGTGTGGCCCTCGGCGGGCTCCTCGCCCCCGACGACGGCGCTCGACTTCACGCCCCGGGGCAGGCCGGCCGTCTCCGCGGCCTGCCCGGCGGTCACCGCCGGGTGAGCGCTCGCGACGGTCTCGTCCGTGGCGGCCGTGCCCGGGTCGATGAGGGACAGCTCGAGGCCGGCCGGGGCCGCGCCGTCGACGGTGGTCACGCGCAGCTGGGCGCCGTCCGCGCCGAACGCGACGAACGGGTCCGTGCCGGTGCGCACGGGGGCAGCGTCCTCGGGCAGGACGGGCCGATCCAGGACCTGCCACGGGCCCCAGTCCCCGTCCTGACGCACGCGGATCTCCACGCGCTCGACGGCGTCGTCCGCCGCGGCGTCCCACACGGCGGCGGCCACCGTGAACGGGCGGTCCACCACGGGCTCGCCGAGCACGACGCCGGCCGGGGCCTCCTCAGCCGGGACGAGGTTCTCGCCCTCCTGCGGGACGGTCGCGACGCCGGCGCCCTCGACGGGAGCGGCCGACGCGGGGGTCGCGGCCGTGCCTGCGGTCGTGGCGCGGGCGGCGTCGTCGAGCGGGCGCGCGTCGGGGGCGCCCTCCGTGGTCGCGGACGGCTGCTGCGGGAGCAGGCCGCCGACGAGGACGGAGAGCGCGGCGACCGCGACGGCGGGCGCGAGCGGGCGGGGGGACGCGGCGGAGCGTGGCGGGAGGATCTTCATGCGGATGCCTTCGGAAGGTGGAGTGCCCGAGGAACGACAGGCGCGGGCCGTGCCGCATCCCCGGGTCGGTGGCGTGGTGAGGGCGGGATGAGGGCCGGAGGGCCGTCGTGATCGTAGCGTGATCGACCATTCCCGGGAACATTTTTCGGAGGCTTGTCGGGTGATTTCATGCCCCGGTGATGTCCGGTTCATCCATTCACAGGTGGGCGCGGTGTGGCGCCGGGGTGGAGCACAGCGGAGGGGTGCCGGGTCCGCGCCGGGGGATACGGTGACGGGAGACCACCACGGGCCGTCCGGCCCGGGAACCAGAGGAGGCAGACCATGGCGGAGTCGATCCACATCGGCGCGGCGGCGGACGTCCCGGAGGGCGAGGCGATCGTCGTCCCGGCGGCGACGGCGGGGACGAGGGACGACGTCGCGGTGTTCCACACGGACGCGGGCGAGTTCCACGCGATCGACGACACGTGCACCCACGAGGACGCCTCGCTGGCCGAGGGCTGGCTCGAGGACGACCGCGTGGAGTGCCCGTTGCACGCCGCGCAGTTCTGCCTGCGCACCGGCGAGGCGCTCTGCCTGCCCGCCACCAAGGGCGTCGGCGTGCACCGCGTCGAGGAGCGCGAGGGCCAGCTCTACCTCGTCCCCGGCGCATGAGCCACGACGTCGGGGCCCCGGCGGGCGTGCCCGGCTCGGTCGCGGTGGTGGGCGGCGGCGTCGCGGGCTTCGCCGTGGTCCGCGAGCTGCGGCGCCGCGGCTTCGCGGGCGGGATCGTCCTCGTGGACCCGCAGGGCGTGCCCTATGACCGGCCGCCCCTGAGCAAGGAGTTCCTGACCGGCGACGCGGACGCGCACCGCCTGCTGCTCGCCCCGCCGGCGTGGTTCGCCGAGCACGGTGTGGAGCTGGTGGAGGACGTGGCGGTCCGGGTGGTGCCGGGCGGTGTCCACCCCGACGGCGGCCCCGCGCCCCACCGGGTGGAGACGGCCTCCGGGCGGGTCCTGGACGCGGACGCGGTCGTGCTCGCCACGGGCGGGCGACCCCGGGCCCTCGATGTCGCCGGCGCCGACCACCCGGACCTGGTCACCCTGCGTACCCGCGCCGACGCCGAGGCCCTGCGCGATCGACTGACGTTCGGGACCGAGGTGGCGGTCGTGGGCGGCGGCTTCACGGGGGCGGAGGTCGCGGCCGCGGCGCGTCGCGCGCTCGCCGCGGTGACGCTCGTGACCGGGACGGACGCCCCGGCCCGCGCAGCCGTCGGGCCGGCGCTGGCCACCCGCCTGCACCGGATGCACGTCGAGCACGGGGTCGCGGTCGAGGTCGGCCGGGCGGCCTGGATCGAGCACCGGGACGCCGACGGCGGCGCCGCGCTGCCGGCCGCCCACCGCCTCCACCTCCACGACGGGCGGACCGTGGACGCCGACGTCGTGGTGCTGGCCGGGGGCACCGTGCCGGACACCGCCCTCGCCGAGGACGCCGGTCTGGAGGTGGCCGACGGCGTGCTCACGGACGCGATGGGCCGCACGACCGTGCCCGGGATCCTGGCCGTCGGTGACGCCGCGCGCGCCCGGGAGTCCGCGTGGGCGCCGTCCCGGCACTGGGAGCCGGCCCTGCGTTCCGGTGCGGCCGCCGCGGCGGCGCTCCTGGGGGATCAGGCGGACGCCCCGGGCGCCCCGTGGTTCTGGTCCGACCGGTACGACGCCCACGTGGAGGCCGTGGGGGACATGACGGTGCCGGCCGGCGGGCGGATCGTGGACCGCGAGGTGCGCGGCGTCGTGGTGGCGAGCTTCGCCCTGGCCGCGGACGGGACCCTGCGCGGGGCCGCGTCGATCGACGACCCCATGACCGTCAAGGCCGCCCGGCGCATCATCGACCGGGGGATCGTGGTGGACGGCGCCGCGCTCGCGGACCCGGCCGTGCCGGTGAAGTCGCTGGCGCGGGGGTGAGGGCGCCCGTTTCGTCAACGAAAGCGGCCTGGAGGGCGTCCGTTTCGTCAACGAAAGCGGTCAGGTGCCGCAGTAGGTGACGAACGGGGCCCCGTCCGCCGGACCCGGCTGCGCGTACCGCTCGAACCCGGGGCGCGGGGTGAAGGGATCCGTGACGGCCTCGAGCAGCCGGTGCACCGGGGTGAGGTCCCCGTCCTCCGCGGCCGTCAGGGCCTCGTCGAGCAGGTGGTTCCGCGGGATGTAGACGGGGTTCACCGCGCGCATCCGGGCCGGATCGGGACCCATCGCCCGCCAGTCCGCGAGCCAGGCGGCGAGCCCCGCGGGGTCCGGGGCGCCGGGGACGAGTCGTGCCGCTTCGGTGCGCGCCGCGTCGTCGTCCACGGGCGCCGCCGTGTGCTCGGCCAGCCGCACCCAGAACGAGGTCCAGTCGGCCCGCGCCGCGGCCAGCCACGGGAACAGGCGGTCGGTGAGCGCGGCGACGTCGTCCTCCGCCACCGACGCCGGGAGGCCGAGCTTGTCCCGCAGTCCGCCCCGCCACGCCGCGAGATGGACGCCGTGGAATCTGCCCAGCGCCTCCTGGGCGAGCGCGACGGCGCGGTCGGGGTCGTCGTCGAGCACGGGCACGAGGGCCTCGCCGAACCGGGCGAGGTTCCACGCCGCGATGGGCCCCTGATTGCCGTACGCGTACCGGCCCTGGGTGTCGATCGAGGAGAAGCTCGCGGCCGGGTCGAACGCGTCGATGAAGGCGCAGGGGCCGTAGTCGATGGTCTCGCCGGACAGGGTCATGTTGTCCGTGTTCATCACACCGTGCACGAAGCCGACGAGCATCCAGCGGGAGACGAGCTCGGCCTGCGCGGCGATCACCGCCTCGTAGAGCGCGAGCGCGGGGTGCTCGGCGTCGGCGGCGTGCGGGTGGTGGCGGGCGATGGCCTCGTCGACGATCCGGCGCAGCACGTCCGTGGGGTCCGCCCGCTCGGGGAGGGCCGCGGCGTACTGGGCCGTGCCGACGCGCAGGTGCGACGCGGCCGTCCGGGCCAGCACCGCGCCCGGCAGCACGGTTTCGCGGCGGACCGGGTGGCCCGTGGCGACGACAGCCAGCGCCCGCGTGGTCGGCACGCCGAGGGCGTGCATCGCCTCGGAGACCACGTACTCGCGGAGCATGGGGCCGAGCACGGCCTGCCCGTCGGCGTTGCCGCGCGCGAAGGGCGTGCGACCGGAGCCCTTGAGATGCAGGTCGTGGAGCCGACCGTCCGGAGCCGTGAGCTCGCCGAGGAGGAGGGCGCGCCCGTCGCCCAGGCGGGGGGAGTAGTGGCCGAACTGGTGGCCCGCGTACGCCTGCGCGACCGGCCGCGCGTCCGGGCCGGGCTGCTCGCCGGTGAGGAAGCGGACGCCGTCGTCACTGGCGAGCCATTCGGCGTCGAGGCCGAGCTCCGCCGCGAGGCCGGCGTTGAGCAGGACGAGCTGCGGCCCGTCCGTGGCCTGGGCCTGCCAGGGCAGGGCGAGCTCCGGGAAGGTGTCGGCGAAGTGCGAGCTCAGGGTGGGGGCGGACGCGGTCATGGGGCCACGCTACGTGGGGGAGGCCAGGTGTTCACGGGCCGACTCCCACCGAGCCGGTCCATTCGAGGCGGGAAATCGACCCCATGGGCGGGGGCCAGCGCTCCATGACCTGGATATCCCGCCTCGAAACGGGGGGCCGTGGATCTCACCGGGTCACCCACCGCACTCAGCCGCCCGGCGCCGCACCCGCGCGACGACGTCCGCGTAGTCGTCCCGGGCGTCGGACCACATGACCTTGATCGAGAGCCAGCCGTGGTCGGTGCACCAGCGGTCGCGCAGCACGTCCCGGGCCTGCTGCTCGGCGGTGCGGTGGTGCTCGCCCTCGTACTGCAACGCGAGACGCCACGGCCGATACCCGAGGTCGACCGTCGGAGCGCGGCGGTCTGACGGGTCCAGCCGGCACTGCACCTCGGGTTCCGGCAGCCCGGCATCGACGAGCGCCAGCCGCAGACGCGTCTCGCGCGGCGAATCCGCCCCCACGCGCATCCTCGCCAGCGCTGCCCGGGCCAGTCCGCGCCCCCGGAAACGTCCCCGTTCGGCCAGCGATCGGACGAGCTCCTCCGGGGTGTAGGCGGGAGCCCCGCGTCCGCCGCCGGGCAGCCACGGCGGGCAGAGCAGCGCGTCACCGGCGACGACGACGTCCCGCTCCGTGAGCACCGACCGTGCCGCGCACAGGTCCCACAGCGTGCGGGCCGGCGTCGTCACGAGCACGCCGCCCCGCGTCATCCACTGTCCCTCCGGCACCTCGATGCGGTGGGGCACCAGACCCGCCTGGACCGGCCGGCCGCCCGAGGTGCCGACGCTGACGTGCACCGCACCGGGGGCCAGCAGCCGTGCGGGCACGGTCAGGCCGTGCAGGCGGGCGGCGGTCTCATGGCTGACGACGACGTCGGGATGGCGCCGCTGATACGCGCGGACCTCATCCAGCGTCCACTCACGCACGGAGACCGCCGCAGGGCCGGCCGGCCCGTAGATGCCGTGGCGCAGCCGCCGCAGGTCTGAGGACTGCAGTCGGGACCACGTCACACCCGCCCGGCGCGCGTCATCGACCGTGAAGGCGGCGGGGTCGACCGACGTCGGCAGCGGGGCGGGGCGACGGGGCATGCGGCGAGCGTGCCCCGTCGGTCGGCATCCCGAGACGGATGAGTGTGGGCCTGGGGACGCACGAGGGGGTCCGGTGTGGTTGTGCAGGAGGCGGCGACGTCCTCCGGAACGCCGGCCCCGAGCCAATCGAGGCGGGAAATCCACGCCATGGGCCACGATCGGACGTCCATGGGGTGGATTTCGCGCCCCGAAGTGAGGGGATGACCAGATCAGTACGACGCGCGGGGCGCGCCCTCCCCGCCGGCCGCGGCGTCGCTCGGCGTCGGGCACCAGCGGTCGGCGAGGGCCTCGGCGGCGCGGGCCAGCAGGGCGACGTCGGCGCCCACGTTGACGTAGTCCGCACCGGCGGCGGCATAGGCGTCGGCCTGCGCGGGCACGAACGCGTTGACGCCCACGATCTTCCCGGCGGCCTTGACCTTCGCGATGACCTCCTCGACCGCGGCCACCACCTCCGGGTGCGACTGCTGGCCGAGCAGGCCCAGGGACGCGGAGAGGTCTGAGGGGCCGATGAAGACGCCGTCGATCCCGTCCACCGCCGCGATCTCATCCGCGTTGCGCACGCCGGCGGCCGTCTCGATCTGCACGATCACGGAGACGTGGTCCGCCGCGCCGGGCAGGTAGCCGGGGATCCGGTTCCAGCGGCCCGATCGTGCCAGAGCGGAGCCCACGCCGCGGACCCCGCCCTCGGCGGAGCCGTCCGGGTAGTGGGCGGCGGCCACGGCGCTGCGGGCCATCGCGGCGTCGTCGACCATGGGCACCAGCAGCGTCTGGGCGCCCAGGTCCAGGAACTGCTTGATGGCCACGGTGTCCAGCGCCGGCACACGCACCAGGGTGGGCACACGGTAGCCGGCGATCGTGCGCAGCTGGGCGAGGACGTCCTGCAGGGTCAGCGGGGCGTGCTCGGCGTCGATGAGCAGGTAGTCGAGGCCCGCTCCGGCGCAGATCTCCGCCGTCGTCGGGTCGCCGGAGGAGAGGAACATGCCGGCGGCGGGGCGGCCCCCACGGGCGGCGACGGCCTCGGGCGTGAAGAGGTCGCGGAACAGCGGCTGCGGGTTGTGGCGGACGGGCATGGGACGTTCCTCCGGGGTTCTCCGCGCCCTCCACCCGACGCGGGTTGAGTTGTCGCGGGTGGAGCGGGGTCGTACTGGTGATAGGTCAACCCGCGTTGCGGGCGGCGGGCGGGCGGGGCGACGACGGGCGGGCGGCTCAGGCGAAGCGGCAGGTGATGGTTCCCAGCGGGCCGTAGTCGGCGTAGACGGTGTCGCCCTCGTAGACCCACATCGGGCGGGTGAAGGAGCCGGCGAGCACGATCTCACCGGCCTCGAGCGCGTCCCCGTGCTCGGCGATGCGGTTGGCCAGCCAGTGCACGCCGTTGGCCGGGTGGTTCAGCACCCCTGCGGCCACCCCGGTCTCGATGATCTCCTCGTTGCGGGAGAGGATGCCGGCGACCCAGCGCAGGTCCACGTCGTGCACGCCCACGGGGCGGCCACCGATCACCAGGGAGCCCAGCGCCGCGTTGTCCGAGATGGTGTCCGTGATGGTGCGCCCGGCCATCTCGATGCGCGAGTCCAGCACCTCCAGCGCGGGCACCACGTACTCGGTGGCGCGCAGCACGTCCATCAGGTTCAGGCCGGGCCCGCGCAGCTCGTCCTTGAGCACGAACGCCAGCTCCATCTCGATGCGCGGGTGGGTGTACTTCTTCCACTCGTACACGTGACCGGACTCGAACACCTGGTCGTCGAAGATCACGCCGTAGTCCGGCTCGTCGATCCCGGTCGCGTCCTGCATGGCCTTGGAGGTCAGGCCGATCTTGTGGCCCACCTTGCGGCGGCCCGCCTCGACCTGGCGCTCGGCCCAGATGCGCTGGACGGCGTACGAGTCCTCGATCTCCATCTGCGGGTAGCGCGCGGTCAGCCGCGGCACGGGCACGCGGTCGATGCCCGCGCGGTGCAGCTCGTCGGCGATCTTGACGTGGGTCTCGTGGTCCAGCACAGCGGTCTCCTTCACGACGACGGGCAGGGGCCTGGCCTTGATCGTATACGATTACGCGGCTCGGCCCGTGGACTCGTCGCCATCCTGTCACCGCCGGGACACCCCTGCTCCCCACGCTTCGAGGCGGGAAATCGAGCTCAAACTGGCCCTCCCGGCTCGAATGAGGTGGATTTTCCGCCTCGAACGGTGTGGGGCGGGGGGACGCGGAGGGTGGCAGGGAGTGCGGCCGACGACGGCGGGCACCTGCGTGGGGTGCCCGCCGTCGGCGTGGTGTCCCGGAGCGGCGCCCGGCAGTGCCGCTCAGAGCTGGTTGCCGAGCTTGTACTCGCCCTGCTTCCACTCCGGCATGGACTCCTCGCCCTGCTCCTCGCGGGTGTAGGAGAATCCGTCGGCGCCGATGGTCACGTCCATCTCGGAGTCGTCGGTGCGGGAGACCAGCGGCTGCAGGTTGCCGTCGAGGTCCAGCACGCGGGAGGCGTCGGTGTACCAGGACGGCACGACCGGGGTGCCCCACCAGTCGCGGCGCTGGTTGTCGTGCACATCCCAGGTGACCACGGGGTTGTCCGGGTCGCCGGTGTAGTAGTCCTGGGTGTAGACCTCCACGCGGTGACCGTCCGGGTCGCGCAGGTAGAGGTAGAACGCGTTGGAGACGCCGTGGCGACCCGGGCCGCGCTCGATGTGGTCGGACATGCGCAGGGCGCCGAGCTTGTCGCAGATCGCCAGGATGTTGTGCTTCTCGTGCGTGGCGAAGCACACGTGGTGCATCCGGGGGCCGTCGCCGCCGGTCATGGCGGTGTCGTGCACGGTGGGCTTGCGGCGCATCCACGCGGCGTAGACGGTGCCGTTCTCGTCCTGGATGTCCTCGGTGACGCGGAAGCCCAGGTCCTGCATGTAGCGGGCGGCGCGCGGCACATCCGGGGTCACCTGGTTGAAGTGGTCCAGGCGGACCAGGGCGCCCGGGGTGTAGAGGTCGTAGCGCCAGGCCAGGCGCTCCACGTGCTCGACGTCGTGGAAGAACTCGTAGGGGAAGCCCAGCGGGTCCTCGACGCGCACGGAGTCGCCGACGCCCTTGACGAAGCCGTCCTTCCGGCGCTCGACGCGGCAGCCCAGCTCCTCGTAGAAGGCGACCGCCTTGTCCAGGTCCTCGGGGGTGCGCACGCGGTAGGAGAACGCGGCCACGGCGGCGGTCTCGCCCTGGCGCAGCACCAGGTTGTGGTGGATGAACTCCTCCATGGAGCGCAGGTAGACGGTCTCCTCGTCCTCCTCGGTGACCACGAGGCCGAGCACGTCCACGTAGAACTCGCGGGATGTGGCGAGGTCCGTGACCACGAGCTCCATCGAGGCGCAGCGCAGGATGTCCGGCGCCTCGGACGTCGGGGTGGGGAGGGGGTTCTCCGGGTCGATGGGGGCTTCCTTCGTGACGAAGAAGCCGGAGGAGGTCTTCTGGCGGCTCTCGAGGTTGGTCATCGGTGCTCCTTGGTGAGGGGGCGGTGCGCTGTGGCCTGGGACACGGTCAGTGGCTCGATCGTATACGATCCGGACGGCTGGCGGGAAGGCCGTCGAGGAACGCGGGTTGAGTTGTCGCGGGTCCGGGGCGCCCGCACCCGCGACAACTCAACCCGCGTCGGGGGCCGGGGGAGGGAGCCGGCCCGGCCCCAGCACGACGACGGCGCCCGCACCGTCGCGCAGAGGGTGCGGGCGCCGTCGTGGTCGCCGGTGGGCGCGGGGTCAGCCGTCGATCTTCGCCGCGGCCTGCTCCTGCTTGCCGAACACCGGGTTGTGGACCTCGCCGAGGTTGATGTGCACGGCCTGCTGGTCGGTGTAGAAGTCGATCGAGCGGTAGCCGCCCTCGTGGCCCAGGCCGGAGGCCTTCACCCCGCCGAACGGCGTGCGCAGGTCCCGCACGTTGTTGGAGTTCAGCCACACCATGCCGGCCTCCACGTTCTGCGCGAAGTTGTGGGCGCGCTTGAGGTCGTTGGTCCAGATGTAGGCGGCCAGGCCGTACTTGGTGTTGTTGGCCAGCTGCAGGGCCTCCTCCTCCGTGTCGAACGGGGTGATGGCCACCACCGGGCCGAAGATCTCCTCCTGGAAGATCCGGGCGTCCGGGGCCACGTCCGCGAACACGGTGGGCTGCACGAAGTTGCCCTCGGGGAAGCCCTCCGGGCGGCCCCCGCCGGCCACCAGGCGGGCCTCGGCCTTGCCGATCTCCACGTAGGACATGACCTTCTCGAAGTGCTCCGGGTGCACGATGGCACCGACCTCGGTGGTCTCGTCGTCCGGCAGGCCGACCTTCACACGGGAGGCCTGGGCGGCGTAGCGCTCCACGAACTCGTCGTAGACGGAGCGCTGGACCAGGATGCGGGAGCCGGCGGTGCAGCGTTCGCCGTTCAGGGAGAACACGCCGAAGATGGTCGCGTCGATCGCCGCGTCCAGGTCCGCGTCCTCGAACACCACGGCCGGGGACTTGCCGCCGAGCTCCATGGACAGGCCCTTCAGGTGCGGGGCGGCGTTGGCGAAGATGATCTGGCCGGTGCGGGACTCGCCGGTGAAGGAGATCAGCGGCACGTCCGGGTGCTTCACGAGCGGGTCGCCCGCGTAGCCCTCCTCGCCGAAGCCGTGCACCATGTTGAACACGCCCTTCGGCAGGCCGGCCTCCTCGAAGATCCCGCCCCACAGGGAGGCCGAGAGCGGGGTGAACTCCGCCGGCTTCAGGACCACGGAGTTGCCGGTGGCGATGGCCGGGGCCAGCTTCCAGGACTCCAGCATGAACGGGGTGTTCCACGGGGTGATCAGGCCGGCGACGCCGATCGGCTTGCGGTTCACGTAGTTGATCTGGCGGCCCGGCACCTTGAAGGTGTCGTCGTGCTGGGCCACGATCAGGTCCGCGAAGAAGCGGAAGTTCTCGGCGGCGCGGGCGGCCTGGCCCTTCGCCTGCTTGATCGGCAGGCCGGTGTCGAAGCACTCCATCTCGGCGAGCTGATCGCCGCGGGACTCCATGATGTCGGCGATCCGGTGCAGCACGCGGGAGCGCTGGCGCGGCAGGGCCTGGGACCACTCGCCGGACTCGAAGGCCCGCTTCGCGGCGGCGACGGCACGGTCGATGTCCGCGGCCTTGCCGGAGGAGGCCGTCAGGTACGGCTCGTTGGTCACCGGGTCGAGCACCTCGAAGGTGTCGCCGTCGATCGAGTCGACGAACTCGCCGTCGATGTAATGGCGCAGGACGTCGGGCAGGCCCTGGGGCTTGCGGGCCTCGATGCTGGTCTTCTCCGTCATGGTGTCTCTTTCGCTGAGTGCTTCGGGGGCGGATGGTCAGGGTCCGGAGCCGACGGCGTCGGCGCCGGTCCGGCCGGCGGTCACGCGGACGGCTCGGCGCTGTGCTCCAGGTAGGCGTGCAGGGTGTTCAGACGGTGGGCGCGGGCGGCGGCCTCGATCTCCTCGAAGCGCGCCCCGTCCTCGATCAGGCGCAGCAGGTGCTCGTGCTCGTCCACGGAGGCCACCGCCCGACCGGGCACGTACGCGAACGTGGAGGTGCGCAGCGCGGCCAGGCGGTTCCAGCCGCGGTGCACCAGGTCGTGCACGTGCTCGTTCTGGTGATGCTCGAACAGGATCGAGTGGAAGCGGCGGTTGAGCTCGGTGAACGCCACCGGGTCCCAGGCCTTCTCCGACTGCGTCATCGCGCGCATGGTCGCGTTCACCTCGCGGGCCGCCGCGAGGTCGTCGGCGGTCACGTGTGGGGCGCACTGGGCGGTGGAGAATCCCTCCACCAGCGCCAGCGTTTCCATGGTGTGGCGGTACTCGATCGGGTCGATGCCCACCACGGTGGCGCCCACGTTGCGCTCGTAGGCCACCAGGTTCTCGGACTGCAGGCGTCGGATCGCCTCCCGCACGGGCACCACGGACATGCCCAGCTCCGCGGCGATCTGGGACAGCACCAGCCGGTCGCCCGGCTCGTGGCGCTGGTCCCGGATCCCCTCCAGGATCGCCTGGTAGGCACGGTCCGCCTTGGAGACGGGGGCTCCTCCGAGGCCGACCGTTCCGATGCCCGGACGGCTCATGCTCGCCCGTCGCCCTCCGGGGCCGGGGCGTCCGGCAGGGTCTTGCGGTACTCGTCGAACGTGGCCTTCCACTCGGCGTTCGGCGGGAACATGCCGTCCACCGCGTGGCCGGCCTTGACCTGCTCGTACGCCCAGGCGTCCTGGAGCTCCTGCTCGTAGGCGTCGTCGACGACCTCCTGGAGCAGGGACGGCGGGATGACCACCACGCCGTCGTCGTCGCCGACGATGATGTCCCCGGGCTGCACGGTGGTGCCGCCGCAGGCGATGGTGCCGCCGACCTCCCACGGGATGTGACGGCGGCCCAGCACGGCCGGGTGCGTGGCGCCGGCGTAGACCTGGAGGCCGACCTCGGCCACGGCGGCGGAGTCGCGGATGCCGCCGTCCGTGATCACGGCGTTCGCGCCGTTCACCTGGGCGCGCAGGGCCAGGACGTCCCCGAGGGTGCCGGTGCCGTGCTCGCCACGGGCCTCCATGACCACCACGTCGTCCGGCTGCACCGAGTCGATGGCCCGCTTCTGAGCGTTGAAGCCGCCGCCGAACTCCTTGAACAGGTCCTCGCGCTTGGGGAGGTAGCGCAGGGTTTTGGCGTAGCCGAGGACGCGCCGACCCTGGTGGATCGGGCGCGGGCCGTCGATGGTCGCGTTCTGGATGCCGCGCTTCTGCAGCTGGGCGGTGAGGGTGGCCACCGCGATGGCGTCGATCTTGGCGCGCAGCTCCGGGGTCAGCAGGGAGCGGTCCGGCTGCGGGGCGCTCGCGACCCAGTGGCCGTTCTCGTCCACCGCGGACGACGACGGCGCCGCGGCCTGCGGGGCCAGGCCGGCGGCCTGGCGGGAGCCCCAGGCCTCCTCGCGCTGCACGTCGTCCACCTGCGGCTGCGCGCCGAACGGGGCCAGGGCGTGCTCCGAGTCGACGACCGTCGTCACCAGGCGGCCGGTGGTCGGGGCGCCGGGGGCGCTGGGGGCGTCCACCTCCACCTCGACGACGTCGCCCGGCTGGGCCACGGAGGATCCGGCGGGGGTGCCGGTGAGGATGACGTCGCCCTCCTCGAGCGTCATGAGCTGCGAGAGGTCGGCCACGAGCCGGCCGAAGGGGAAGACGAGGCCCTCGGTGGTGTCGTCCTGGACGATCTCGCCGTTGACCCAGGTGCGCACGCGCAGGGCAGCCGGGTCCAGGCCCGCGGCGGAGATCACGGCCGGACCGAGCGGGGTGTAGCCGTCGCCGGACTTGTTCTTGACGTTGGAGCCCTTGTCCGCGTGGCGGAGGTCGTAGAGGCCCCAGTCGTTGGCGGCGGTGATGCCGGAGACGTGCGACCAGCCCTCCTCCGGGCTGACGCGCCGGGCGGTGCGGCCGATGATCAGCGCGATCTCGCCCTCGTAGGCGAGCAGCTCGGTGCCGGCGGGGCGCTCGATGGTGTCGCCGCTGCGGGCGATGGAGGTGCCGGCCTTGAGGAAGTAGCCGGGGGCCTGCGGGGATCGGCCGCGCTGGGCGATGCGGGAGGGGTAGTTCAGGTGCAGGGCCAGTACCTTGCCCGGCCGGTTCTCCCGGGCGGTGAAGTCGTGCTCGGTGACGGTGGGCGTGGGGTCCGGTGTGCTCTGCGTCATGGTCGAGATCGTATACGATCCCGCGGGCCGGGGGAAGAGGTCGCCCGCCCGGCGGACGCGCCGGGCCGCCGTCGTCGTGGACGCCCGCCGCGGCTCAGCGGGCCCGGGCGATCGACTCGTTCACCGCCGGGGCCAGGCGCCGCACGCCCTCCACGAGCTTCTCGGCGTCCACGAACGAGTACGCCAGGCGCAGGGTGGAGTGCGTGCCCTCGACGGGGGTGAAGGCCGCCCCCGGCACGAACACCGCGCCCGCCTCGATGCCGCGGTGCATCACCCCGAGGGTGTCCACCCCGGCCGGCAGGGTGGCCCACAGGAAGAAGCCGCCCTGCGGGGTGATGAACTCGACCCCCGGGTCCCAGTGCTCACGCACCGCGTCCACGAGCGCCCCGGCCCGCTCGCGGTACAGCCCGGTCACGTGGCGGACGTGGCCCCGCCAGTCCAGCTGCGTGACGAAGGCGGTGGAGAGCATCTGCGCGTACGTGGACGCGTGGATGTAGGCGGACTCCGCGCACAGGTAGAACTCGCGCTTGAGCGCGGCCGGCACGAGCGCCCAGCCGATGCGCACGCCCGGGGAGAAGATCTTGGACATCGTGCCGAGGTGGACCACGTTGTCCCGGTGGTCGGCGGCGATCGGGGCGACGGGCTCGCCGTCGAACGCGATCTGCCCGTACGGGTTGTCCTCCACGATGAGCACGCCGTGCTTCTCGCAGATCGCGCCCACCTCGGCGCGGCGGCCCGGGGGCAGCAGGGCGCCCGACGGGTTTGCGAACGAGGGGATCGTGTAGAGGAAGGCCACGCGTCGGCCCTCGGCGGCCAGGCGGGTCAGGGTCTCGTCGAGGGCCGCGGGCACCAGGCCGTGGTCGTCGGTGCCCGTGGCCACGGCCTCGAGCTGCCAGGTGGTGAAGGTGGTCAACGCGCCCACGAACGTGGGGTCCTCCACCACGACGACGTCGCCCGGGTTCGCGAACGCCCGGCAGGCCGTGTCGATCGCGGCCTGCGAGCCGGGGGTGATGACCACGAGGTCGGGGTCCGCGTCCGGGATGCCGTCGGCGGCCATGACGGCGGTCGCGGCGGCACGCATCTCCTCGGTGCCCTGGCCGGGGCCGTACTGCAGGGACTCCGTGCCGAACCGGGTCATCAGGTCGGAGGCGATCCGGCCCAGCTCGTCGAGGGGCAGGTCGGCGAGCCACGGGTTCCCGCCCGCGAGCGAGACGAGGTTCGGGTCCATCGCGATGTCGAAGACGTCGCGGACCGCGGACTGCTTCACGCCGACGGCGCGCTGGGACAGGTGATCTCGGAGGTTCCGCACGCTCGGCACCCTATAGCACGGCGCGGCCGTGCCCGAACGTCCGATGACGGGCGACGACGGCGGGTCGCCCGGTCAGGGGGCGCTCGGCTCCTGACCGGGGGACCATGTGCCCTGGGTCGGCTCGGCGGGACCCCACGACGACTCCTCGGCAGGCGCCCAGGTGTCGTCCGAGGGCTCGGCCGGAGCCCAGGTGTCGTCCGAGGGCTCGGCTGGCGCCCACGTGTCCTCGGACGGCTCGCCCTCCGGCGCCCAGGTCTGCTCGCCGGCTCCGTCGCTCGGCTCCCCACTCGGCGTGGGGTCCGCCTGCGGGACGTCCACGGACTCGCCGAGGCGGAGCGGCTCGAGCCCCAGCACGTCGTCGAGGTCCCGGCCGTCCACCTCGAGCCGGACCTGTCCCGCGGACGTGTAGGCGGCGGCGGTCGCCTGCAGCTGGGCGCGGATCCGCTCGGCCGTGCACTCGCCCTCCGGCGTCACGGTGCCGGTGAAGGTGACGATCTCCACGTCGCCCTCGCGGCGGTGCCCGGTCGGGGTGAGGGTCTCGCGCACGTCGAACACGGCGTTCCACAGCGACGGGTCGCCGTGCCAGCCGCGCTCGTCCGCGAACAGGAAGTCCAGGGCGGCGTCCGCCTCGTCCTCGGTGTCCGTCGGCACGGTCTGCACGGGCACCAGCAGGTCGCCGCAGCCGAAGGGCCGCCCGCTCGTCCCCGGGACCGCCTCCGTCTCCGCGACGGCGAGGTAGACCGTCAGCGGCTGGTACCCCTCCGTCGCGGGCAGGGGCACGCCGTCGTCGGACGCCGAGTCCTCGGCCGGGCCGGGGTCGACCGCGCAGCCGGCCAGCAGGCACGCGGCCGCCACGGCGCCCGTGAGCCGCAGGGCGCGGGAAGGGGAGGACGGGCGCATCGGGTACTCCTGGCGGTCGGGGCTCGGCGGCGTCGGACGGGCCGACGGCCCCTCCATGCTACGGCCGTCCGCCTCGCCCGCCGCGAGCGGGTGTGAGGCCCCCACGGGTGGGAAGGGGCCCGCGGGCGGACGGCCACGGCGGGATAGGCTGGAGGCCATGCCCGTGAGGAACCGTCGCGCCGCCGCCCTGCCCGCCAAGCTCAGCCGCTCCTGGCTGCTGGTCAACGCAGCCAGGCCCGACGCGTTCGCCCCCGCCCTGGCCTCCGAGGCCGACTCCGTCATCTTCGACCTCGAGGCCGCCGTGCCGGAGGAGCAGAAGGACGCGGCCCGCCAGCACGTCGTGGACGCCCTCTCCGGCGGCATGACGGCGTGGGTGCGCATCTCCGCGACCTCCACGGACCACTGGCAGCGGGACCTCGAGGCGCTCGCGGGCCTCGACGGCGTGCGCGGCGTCGTGCTGGCCGAGACCGAGGAGCCGGAGCAGGTCACGTTCACCGCCATGCGGCTGCGCGCCGGCACCCCGGTGATCGCCCTGCTGGAGTCCGCCCTGGGCATCGAGAACGCCACGGCCGTGGCCAAGGCGCCGGGCACGTTCCGTCTCGCCTTCGGCGTGAACGACTTCCGCAAGGACGTCGGCGTCGGCGAGGACCCGCTGGCCATGGCCTACGCCCGCTCCCGCATGGTGATCGCCTCCCGCGTGGGCGGTCTGCCCGGGGCGATCGACGGGCCGCCCGGCAACACGGACGGTGAGGACGCGGTCATCGGATCCAGCGCCGTCACCGCCTCGATGGGCATGACCGGCCGCCTCGTCCTGAACCGGGATCAGGTGGACTGGGTCAACCGGGCGATGTCCCCGTCCGAGGACGAGCTCGCATGGGCCCGCGACCTGCTCGAGAAGCACGCGCAGGGCGCCGCCGTCGGCGACGGCTCGTACCTGCCCCGCGTGCTGCGCGCCCAGAAGATCGCGGACCTCGCGGACTCGTACGGGCTCTGGAACGCGTGAGCACGGCCGGGGCGAGCGCATGAATCCCCGCACCGACGGGTGGCTCCGCCCATGATGGCGTGGATCGACGGGCTGCCGCTGCTGTGGTCCATCGGGTTCTTCTGGATGCTGGCGATCCTGCGCACCCTGATCGTGTTCTCGCTCGGGCGGGGGCTGGCCTCCGGTGTCGAGCGGACCCGCTGGTTCGCCCGCGTGATGGAGGGGCCCGTCTATGTCCGGGCCCAGCGCTTCATCCAGCGCCACGGGGTGTGGGCCATCCCGTTCTGCTACCTCACGGTGGGCATCCAGACGGCGGTGATCGGCTCCGCCGGCGTCGCCCGCATGCCCTGGCGCCGGTTCCTGCCGGCGGCCGCGCTCGGCACGTTCCTGTGGGGCGTGGTGTACGGGACCGTCGGGATGGCCGTGGTGTGGGCCGTCATCGGCGCGGCGCTCGGAGAGGGCCGGGGCGTCCTCGCCCTCGTGCTGATCCTCGCGGCCGTGGCCGCGTTCGTCGTGTGGCGCCGACGCCGCACGCTGCGCCGGCACGGGGCCGGGTGACGTCGTCGTCCGTGACGCGGCCCGGGGTTCGCCGCCGGGGGACTAGAGTTGACCGAGACTCCGCCCCGCCCCGCGGCCGGGACGCCACCCCCTTCGGAAGGACCACCATGAGCGACGAGCGTGCCCTCAGCTTCTCCGCCTCCACCGCCTCCGCCGCCGACGACGGCGCCCGCGGCACCGGCACGACCCGCGTCAAGCGCGGCCTGGCGGACATGATGAAGGGCGGCGTGATCATGGACGTCGTCAACGCGGAGCAGGCGCGCATCGCCGAGGACGCCGGCGCCGTGGCCGTCATGGCGCTCGAGCGGGTCCCGGCCGACATCCGCGCCCAGGGCGGCGTGGCCCGCATGTCCGACCCCGACCTGATCGACGGGATCGTCGAGGCCGTGTCCATCCCCGTGATGGCCAAGGCGCGCATCGGCCACTTCGTGGAGGCCCAGGTGCTGCAGGCGCTCAAGGTGGACTTCATCGACGAGTCCGAGGTGCTCTCCCCGGCGGACTACGTGAACCACATCGACAAGTGGGACTTCGACGTGCCCTTCGTGTGCGGCGCCACCAACCTCGGCGAGGCCCTGCGCCGCATCACCGAGGGCGCGGCCATGATCCGGTCCAAGGGCGAGGCCGGCACCGGCGACGTCTCCGAGGCCGTGAAGCACATCCGCACCATCCGCAAGGAGATCGCCCAGCTCCAGGGCCTGGCCCAGGATGAGCTGTACGTGGCCGCGAAGGAGCTGCGGGCGCCGTACGAGCTGGTGCGCGAGGTCGCCGAGACCGGCGCCCTGCCCGTCGTGATGTTCACCGCCGGCGGCGTGGCCACCCCGGCCGACGCGGCCCTGATGATGCAGATGGGCGCCGACGGCGTGTTCGTGGGCTCCGGCATCTTCAAGTCCGGCAACCCGGCCGAGCGCGCCCGCGCCATCGTCAAGGCCACCGCCCAGTTCGACGACCCGATGGCGGTCGCCGAGGCCTCCCGCGGTCTGGGCGAGGCCATGGTGGGCATCAACGTGGGCGACCTGCCCGCCCCGCACCGCCTCGCCGAACGCGGCTGGTGAGCCGCGGAGTCCCGGGCACCCGGAGGCCCTAGGGTCGGGGCCATGGTGAGTCCACAGAAGACCGTCGGCGTGTTCGCGCTCCAGGGCGACGTGCGGGAGCACGCCCACGTGCTCGAGTCGCTCGGCGCGCGCACGCGCCCGGTGCGCCGCCCTGCGGACCTCGAGGGCCTGGACGGCATCGTGCTGCCCGGCGGCGAGTCCTCCGTGATGGACCGCCTCGCCCGGATCATGGGGCTGAAGGACCCGCTCATCGCCGCCCTCCGCGACGGCCTGCCCGCCTACGGCACGTGCGCGGGGCTGATCATGCTGGCCCGCGAGATCCGCAACCCGGCGCCGGATCAGGGCGGGCTCGGCGTGCTGGACGTGGCCGTGCGGCGCAACGCCTTCGGCGCGCAGGTGGACTCGTTCGAGGAGGACCTGGACGTCCCCGCGGTCGCGGCGGAGCCGGTGCACGCCGTGTTCATCCGCGCCCCCGCCGTCGTCCAGGCGGGGGAGGGCGTCGAGGTCCTGGCGAGTGTGCCGGCGTCGCGCGTGTCCGTGCCCGCGGCGGAGCCGGGGCTCGACGGCGACGCCCGGCTGCCCGTGGCCGTGCGGCAGGGCCACCTGCTCGCCACGGCCTTCCACCCCGAGGTGACCGGCGACTGGTCCTTCCACCGGGCGTTCCTCGCGGGGCTCTGAGCCGCCGGCCGGCCCCGCGCGCGACGGGCGCGGGGCTCAGGCCTCCGCGAGCACCTCGGAGGTGACGCGGACGTCCTTCTGGGGGTCCAGGCCGAGCTCGTCGGCCACGGCCGTGGCGACGGAGGGCAGGGTGAGCACGCCGTCGTGCGCGTTGAGGCCCCCGGCGAAGCCCTCGTCCGCGGCCAGCGCGGCGCGCCATCCGAGGTCGGCGATGCGCTTGATGTAGGGCAGCGTCGCGTTGGTCAGGGCCGCGGTGGAGGTCTGCGGCACGGCGCCGGGCATGTTGGAGACGCAGTAATAGATCTTGTCCCCCACGAGGTACGTCGGATCCTGGTGGGTGGTGGCCCGCGAGTTCTCGAAGCAGCCGCCCTGGTCGATCGCGATGTCCACCAGCACGGAGCCGGGCCGCATGGACTCCACCATCTCGGCGGTCACCAGCTTCGGGGCCGCGGCGCCGGGGATCAGCACGGAGCCGATCACGAGGTCCGCGTCTGCCACGGTCTCGCCGATGTTCAGGTGGGAGGAGGCCAGCGTGCGGATCCGGCCCTGGTGGACGGCGTCCAGCTGGGCGAGCCGCTCGAGGGAGATGTCCAGGACGGTCACGTCCGCGCCCATGCCCGCGGCGATCACGGCCGCCGCCTCGCCGGCCACACCTCCGCCGATCACGGCCACCCGGGCGCGGCGGGTGCCGGGCACGCCGCCCATCAGCACGCCCGAGCCGCCCTGCGGCTGGAGGAGGTGGTAGGCGCCCGCGGCGGGGGCCAGGCGGCCGGCCACCTGGCTCATGGGGGCCAGCAGCGGCAGGGAGCGACCGCGGGTGACCGTCTCGTAGGCGATCGCCGTCGTGCCGGAGTCCAGGATCGCCCGCGTGCACGCGGGGGAGGCGGCCAGGTGCAGGTAGGTGAAGAGGACCTGGCCGCGGCGCAGGCGGCCGTATTCCTCCGGCTGCGGCTCCTTGACCTTGAGGACCAGCTCGGCGCGCTCCCAGAGCTCGTCGACGTCGTCGACCAGCTCGGCGCCGGCGTCGCGGTAGTCCTGGTCCGAGGCGCCGGAGCCGACGCCGGCCCCCGACTGCACGAGGACCTGGTGGCCCGCGCGCACCAGCTCCTGGACCCCACCCTGCGTCAGGGCGACGCGGAACTCGTTGTTCTTCACTTCAGTGGGCACGGCGACCAACATGCGGCGAATCTAGCCCATCCGGCCCGTCCCGTCATACTGGTGAGGTGACTCCCGCGCTGATCTCCCTCGTGGCCGTGCTCCTGCTCCTGGTGGGGCTGGTGGGCACCGTGTACCCCGTCCTGCCCGGCTCGCTGCTCAACCTCGTGACGGCTCTCGGCTGGGCCGCGCTGCTGGGCTCCCCCGCGTCCTGGACGTTCGGCGTCATCGCGGCCGGTCTCGCCGTGGCGGGGCTGAGCGCGTCCGCGGTGCTGACCGGTCGGCGGCTGCGGCGTGAACGCGTCACCCGTGGCCCGATCCTGTGGGGGGTGGCCGGCGCCGCCGTCGGGTTCTTCGTGATCCCGGTGGTGGGGCTGTTCCTCGGCTTCGCCGTCGGCCTGTTCGCCTCCCAGTGGGCCCGCACCCGGGACGCCCGGGCCGCCCTGAGCAGCTCGATCGGCGCGCTCACGGCCATGGGTGTGGGCATGCTCGTGGAGTTCTGCTGTGCGCTGGGCTCGCTGACCGCCGTGGGCGTGGGCGCCCTGGTGCACGGCGTTACCGCCTGAACCGCCGGATCCGTCCGCCGGCTCAGCCGCCGGCGGGCACCCTGCCGGTCTGGGCGAGGGCGGCGAAGCCGAGGACGTGCTCCCGCAGCTCCTGCGCGGCCGCCCGGCCGTCCCCGGCGGCGGAGGCGGCGAGGATCCGCCGATGGTCGGCCTGCAGGCCGGCGCGCACGGCGGGCCAGTCGGACAGCCCGGCCACGGTCTCGGTCACGTAGCCGATGGTCGCCTGGCGCAGGGAGTCCAGCATCATCGCCGTCACGACGTTCCCGCCCAGGGTGGCCAGCCGCACATGGAACTCGGTGTCGAGCAGGTGGAAGTCCTCTTCCGGCAGCGCGGGGTCGTCCATCCGGTCCAGCAGGGTTTCCACCTCGGCCAGGACGGCGACGCTCTCGGGGTCGCCGGAGGTGGCGGCGGCCGCCTGCGCCGCATCGGTCTCGAGGAGCACGCGCGCGGCGACGACGTCGGCCATCGGCAGGGACCGGGTGGCGATATGCAGGCGCAGCGCCCAGCCCAGCGCCGCGGACGGCTCGGAGACGACGACGGCGCCCGAGTTCGGCCCGGAGCCGGCGCTGGCGCGGATCAGGCCCATGGCCTCGAGCATCCGGGTGGCCTCCCGCACGGACGCCCGGGAGATGCCGAAGCGTTCGGCCAGGGTGCGTTCGCCGGGCAGCTTGTCCCCCACGACCACGGCGCCGGAGCGCAGCTCGGCCTCGAGCCAGTCGAGCACGATGGTGTAGGCGGGGGCAGCGGTCATGGACGGACCTTCCGAGGGGGCGGGGCGGCGACCGTCCATCCTACCGATGGACGCCGCCCCGCTCGGGTGGTGCAGGCGGTCAGCCCGCCGCCGGCAGCATCCACGCCAGCACGTTGGACTGCAGGTACACGAGCGTGCACACCGCCAGCAGGAGCACGAGCGACCACACCACCACGCGGCGCAGGATCTCGGACTCCCGGCCCTCCATGCCGACCGCCGTCGCGGCGATCGCCAGGGACTGCGGGGAGATCATCTTGCCCACGACGCCGCCGGAGGTGTTGGCGGCCACCAGCAGGGCCGGATCGGCGCCGATGTTCGTGGCGGCGGTCTGCTGCAGGGTGGAGAACAGGGCGTTCGCGGAGGTGTCCGAGCCGGTCACGGCGGTGCCGAGCCAGCCGAGCACCGGGGACAGGAACACGAAGGCCGCGCCCAGGCCGGCCACCCACGTGCCCATGGCGACCGTCTGGCCCGAGAAGTTCATGACGTAGGCCAGGGAGAGCACGATCACGATCGTCAGGGCGGACCAGCGCATGCGGGCGAAGCAGCGGCCGATCTCGGCGAGCGCGTTCCCCACCGAGAGCGGGAACCGGCCGTCGTGGTCGAACCGGGAGTAGACCACGGCCATGATCAGGCCGGCGATCAGCAGCAGCGTGCCGGGGGAGGCCAGCCACTCGAACTTGTACACGGTGCTCGCCAGGGGCGCGCCGGAGGCGTCGACGAGGTGCCCGTCGAGCCCGGGCCACGGGATCTTGGCGGTGGCGGAGTTCAGGGCCGCGGTGATCGAGGGGACCAGCTTGGCCAGGGCGAACACGGCCACGACCACGATGTAGGGCAGCACGGCCATGAAGATCCGGCCGGGGGTGAGGTCCTGCGCCGCCGCGCGGGCGGGGGCGTCGAGGCGCTGGCGGGCCTCCTCGGCGCCGCGCGGCCGCCAGAAGCGCAGCAGCAGGACGGCGGCGGCGAGGGAGACCAGGGAGGCCACGACGTCGGTGAGCTCGTAGGAGAAGTGGGTCGAGGCCAGCCAGATGGCGACGGCGAAGCTCGTGCCGATCACGATCAGTGCCGGCCACGTCTGCCGCACGCCGCGCAGCCCGTCGATGATGAACACGAGCAGGAACGGCACGAACACGGCCACGAACGGGGCCTGGTGGCCGACGATCGCGCCGATGTGCGTGGCGGGGATGCCGGTGAGCGTGCCCGCGGTGGTGATGGGGGTGCCCACGGCGCCGAAGGCCACGGGCGCGGTGTTCGCCAGCAGCACGGCGGTGGCCGCCCGCAGCGGGGGCACACCCAGGCCCAGCACCATGGTGGCCGTGATGGCGACGGGGGCGCCGAAGCCGGCGAGGGCCTCGAGCAGGCCGCCGAAGCAGAACGCGATGAGCACGGCCTGGATGCGGATGTCCCCGCCGCCGAGCGAGTCGAAGATCGCGCGCATGTCGTCGAATCGCCCGGAGAGCACGGTGACCTGGTAGAACCACAGCGCCATCACGACGATCCAGACGATCGGGAACAGGCCGAAGGTCGCTCCCTGGGCGGCGGCCAGCGCCGCCAGGTGGGCCGGCATGTGGAAGCCCAGCACGGCCACGAGCAGAGCCACCACGAGCGCGGCGAGCCCCGACTGCCAGGCCTTGAGGCGCAGACCGAGGAGGGTGGCGAAGAACGTCAGCAGGGGCAGGACGCCGAGCGCGGCGGAGAGCGCGACGCTGCCGGCGGCATCGGGGGTGGGGGTGAAGGTGTGCACGGGGGTCTCCCGGTGGGCGAGGGGACGGGGCGGGATCCGGTCGGGCCGGTGATGGTCGGACCACTGTGGTCAGACCAAGGAGCGTACTGTGAGGGCAGTCACCTTGCAAGGGGCTGGCATGATATGGTCTGACCACTACGGCACCCGTGTGCTGCCGCACCGCACGGCGCCCCAGGCGCCCCGTCCGGAACGGAGACCGGCATGAGAATCGCCCTGTTCGCCACATGCATCGTGGACGCGATGTACCCCAAGGTGGCCCTCGCCACCGTCCGCATCCTCGAGCGGCTCGGCCATGAGGTGGTCTTCCCGCCCGGCCAGGTCTGCTGCTCGCAGATGCACGTCAACAGCGGATACATGGAGGACGCCCTGCCCGTGGTGCGCAACCACGTCCGCACCTTCATGAAGGCCGACTACGACCTCGCCGTCGCCCCCTCCGCCTCCTGCGTGGCCTCGCTCGGCCACCAGCAGCCGGACGTCGCCCGCTCCGGCGGGGACGAGGGGCTGGCCCGCGACGCCGAGGTCGTCGCCTCCCGCACCCTCGAGCTGTCCCAGCTGCTCACGGACGTCCTCGGCGTGACGGACGCCGGAGCCCAGCTCGGCTCCTGGTTCCCGCACACCGTGACCTACCACCCCTCCTGCCACGGCATGCGCCTGCTGCGCCTGGGCTCGCGCCAGGAGGACCTGCTGCGCACCGTCGCGGACATCGATCTGCGCCCGCTGCCGGACGCCGAGGAGTGCTGCGGCTTCGGCGGCACCTTCTCCCTGAAGAACCCGGACGTCTCCGCCGCCATCGCGGAGGAGAAGATCGAGAAGGTCACCGCGTCCGGCGCCTCCCTCTGCACGGGCGGCGACGCCTCCTGCCTGCTCCACCTGGACGGGGCCATGCACCGTCGAGAGGCGCGCGGTCAGGACGGCCGCCCGCTGCGCACCGTCCACCTCGCCGAGATCCTCGCGGCCACCCGGGAGAACCCGCTCGAGGTCGACGGCCCCGTCGAACTGTCCATCCCCGCGTCCGCCGGCGTCCGCCGCGGACCGTCCGCCCGTGTCGAGGAGGCTCGCCGATGAGCACCGCACCCACCCGCGTGCGCCTGGGAATGCCCACCGTCCGCCCCGTCCACGGCGAGGGCGAGATCCTGCTGAAGACCCCGTTCCCCGAGTCTGCCCGCGAGCAGCTGGGGAACGACCAGATGCGCGCCAACATCCGCCGGGCCACGCACACCATCCGTGCCAAGCGTGCCGGCGTCGTCGAGGAGCTGCCGGACTGGCAGGAGCTGCGCGCCGCCGGCTCCGCGCTGAAGCAGTCCGTCATGGCGGACCTGCCCGCGCTCCTGGAGCGGCTCGAGTCCGAGGTCACCGCGCGCGGCGGCGTCGTGCACTGGGCCCGGGACGCGGCCGAGGCCAACCGCATCATCACGGAGCTCGTCACCGCCAAGGGCGTGGACGAGGTGATCAAGGTCAAGTCCATGGCCACCCAGGAGATCGGCCTGGACGCCGCGCTCGAGCATGCCGGTGTGGCCGCCGTCGAGACGGACCTGGCCGAGCTCATCGTCCAGCTCGGCCACGATCGGCCCAGCCACATCCTCGTTCCGGCGATCCACCGCAACCGCCGGGAGATCCGGGACATCTTCCTCCGGGAGATGCCGGAGACGGACGAGAGCCTCACCTCCGAGCCGGCCGACCTGGCCGAGGCCGCACGCCGGCACCTGCGCGAGAAGTTCCTGAGCACGAAGGTGGCGATCTCCGGGGCGAACTTCGGCGTCGCCGAGACGGGCACGCTCTCCGTCGTCGAGTCGGAGGGCAACGGCCGCATGTGCCTGACCCTGCCGGAGACGCTGATCACCGTGATGGGCATCGAGAAGCTCGTGCCCACCTTCGAGGACCTCGAGGTGTTCCTGCAGCTGCTGCCGCGCTCGTCCACGGGCGAGCGGATGAACCCGTACACCTCCATGTGGACGGGCGTCACCGAGGGCGACGGCCCCCAGGAGTTCCACCTGGTCCTGCTGGACAACGGCCGCTCCGCGGTGCTGTCCGACCCGAAGGGCCGTTCCGCGCTGCACTGCATCCGCTGCTCGGCGTGCATGAACGTGTGCCCCGTGTACGAGCAGACCGGCGGCCACGCCTACGGCTCGGTCTACCCGGGCCCGATCGGCGCGATCCTCTCCCCTCAGCTCACCGGTGTGGACGCGGGGGAGAACGGCACCCTGCCCTACGCCTCCACGCTGTGCGGCGCGTGCTACGACGTGTGCCCCGTGGCCATCGACATCCCCTCGATCCTCATCCACCTCCGGGACGAGGACGTGCAGGCCACCCACGCCGCCCGGAAGGCCCGGCGCACGGAGGAGGACGCCGCTGCCGGCCCCCTGGCCCGTGCCAAGGCGACGGTGGAGTCCGTCACGCCCTCGCAGATGGACGTGGCGATGAAGGGCGCCTCCGTGGTGATGTCCTCGGGTCGGCGCATGTCGCTGGCCGAGCGGGGCCTGGGGTTGGGCCGGGTCGCGGCCGGGCCGGACCGGGTGCTCGGCTGGCTGCCGGGCATCGCCGGCGGGTGGACCGACGAGCGTGATGTGCCGGCGCCCCCGCGGGAGTCCTTCCGCAACTGGTGGGCCCGCCACAAGGATGAGACCGAGCACCGGACCGCCCTGGACGGCGTCGCCGGGTTGGACCGCCAGGAGGACGAGCACGTCGAGGAGGACGGACGATGAGCGAGGCGAAGGCCGAGATCCTGCGGCGCATCCGCGAGGCGACGGCGGACGGCCCGGTCGCGGACCCGGTGCAGCGCACCTACCGGCGGACCTCCTCCCGGGACCGGGCCGAGGTGGTGGAGATGCTGCGCGATCGGCTGATCGACTACCGGGCCTCCGTGCGGGACGAGACCGAGGAGACGGTGGCCGCGGCCATCGCCGAGCTGCTCGGCCCGGACGCCCGGTACGTGGTGCCGGCCGGTCTGGAGTCTGACTGGCTCCCCGCGGACTCCCGCGGGGCCGGCCGGGAGCGCATCACGGAGCCCGCGGTGGGCCATACGGGGGAGCGGGCCGCGGTCCGCGGCGCCCACGACGGCGAGCGCGAGCCCCTCAGCGTGGACGCGCTGAACGAGGTGGACGCGGTGGTGACGTCCTCGACGGTCTCCTGCGCGGAGACCGGGACGATCTTCCTGACCGGCCGCCCGGACGAGGGCCGCCGGGCGATCACCCTGGTCCCGGACCACCACGTGTGCATCGTGCCGCTGGACTCCGTGGTGGAGCTCTTCCCGGAGGCGCTGGCCCGCGTGGAGGCGACGGCGCCGATCACCATGGTCTCCGGGCCCTCGGCCACGAGCGACATCGAGCTCGAGCGCGTCGAAGGCGTGCACGGGCCGCGCCGCCTGGACGTGATCCTGCTCGACCGCGCCCGCTGACGCGGGCGCGGTATAGCAGGGGATCGATCGGGTCAGGCCCCCTCGATGACGGCGCCGCCGGTGCGGCCCGTCTCGAGGTGGGCCTGACGCTCCCGCACGCCGCCGTACAGGGCCACGAACAGCAGCGCGAGGCCGGCGGTCACGAGCATGTGGCCGAGCCCGGCGATGCCCGGGATGGCGGCCGAGGTCTCGGCGGGGGTCAGGCGGACGACCGCGTCGAGGGCGAGGACCACGAGGGTCACGGGCCGCCCCCGGCGGATGCCTCAGATGATCGAGCGGCCCTCGCGGCGGGCCGCGGCCCAGTCGGCGAAGAAGCCGCGGGCGATCGCGACGAGGACGGCCAGCACGAGGACGGGCCACATCAGGACGTACAGGGTCAGACCGACGGTCATGCGGATGCTCCTTGCGAGTCGGTGGACGGGGGATCAGGACACGGGGGCCGAGGCGCGCCCGACCTGCGGCAGGTCCTCGGTCGCGGGGTCGAAGTCGCCGGTCACGCGCGCGATCCGGTCGAAGTCGAAGTCCTGCCCGGAGCGGACAGACAGCCCCCAGCAGACGAGGAAGGACACGGCGTAGGCCACGAGCGAGCCCGTGAGGGTGGCGTAGTCCCGCAGGAAGCCGTAGCCGAGGAACAGCATCACCGCTGAGGCGACCGCGCCGACCACGATCGCCGGGCGCAGGCCGGAGAAGCCGAAGCACATGATGCCCAGCACGACGCCCACACCGAGGATCGCGAGGGTCTCCACCACGAACGCCCAGGCTCCCTCGAGCGGGATCCACTCGAAGCGCACGGGCAGGAACACGGCCAGCGCGGCGAGCACGGACACCGTGAACGCGACGTTGGTGATCTTGCCCCAGTAGAAGGACGCGATCACGGGGAACACGAGGCAGCCCCACAGGGCGCCCACGAAGACCAGCAGGTCGAGGATGTCGAACTTGGCGGTGGCGAAGTACAGGGCCGCCGCCGTCGCCACGATCATGGTGATGCGGCCGATCAGCAGCATGGTCTTCGGGTCGGCGTTCTTGCGGCCGACCGACTGGCCGTAGACGTCCGTCATCACGATCGACGAGAGGGCGGACAGGTCCGAGTCGGCGGTGGAGGACAGCGAGCCGATGATCATCAGGAACGCCAGGGCCACGAGCGCCAGCGGCAGGTGGTCGGCGACCATCTGCGGCAGGAGGTTGTTGACGTCGCCGTCGAGCGGCTCGACGCCCAGGTAGAGCGCCATGACGCCGAGCATGCCGACGCCGATCACGGTGCCGCCGTACCCGAGGGTGGCCGTGACGAAGGTGGGCTTGATGAGGTCCTCCCGCACGGCGAAGAGGCGCTGGGCGATGGTCTGGTTGCCGATCGCGTAGGCCAGCACCGCGGCGATGTACGGCGCGCCCTGGTTCATGAACGCGTCGGAGGAGAAGAAGCTCTGCTGCTGGGCCGTGACGTGGCCCGCTTCGACGCCGGTCTGGAACATGTCCGGGCCGCCTCCGGCGAAGAACACGGCGGGGATGATGATGACGGTCGCGCCGAGCATGGCCATCACCTGCGCGAAGTCGGTGAGCACGGAGGCGCGGAAGCCGGACCACAGGGTGTACAGCAGCACGCCCGCGGCCACGATCAGGATTCCCGCGCCGAAGGACAGCGGGGACAGCAGGGAGATCAGGGCGCCGCCGGCGATGAAGTTGGAGGTCAGGGAGATGACGGAGCCGAGCACGTTGGAACCGGCCAGCATGAGCTGCGAGGAGCGGCCGTGCCGGGCGTACATGACCTCGGCGAGGGTGTGGGCGCGCGGTGCGACCGTGCGGATGCGGCGGCCGAACGGGTAGATGAACAGGATCATCAGGGCGCCCCAGAGGCCGTAGTGGAGGGGGCCGGAGACGCCGTACGTGTAGCCGGCGGTCACGGAGGCGTACATGGAGGAGGCCCAGATCCAGGTGGCCGTCATGGAGGCGGCGGACACGCCGAAGCCGATCCGGTTGCCGGCCGTCATGTAGGCGTCGGCGTTCTCCTTCTTCTTGGAGATGGCCACGGACATGATCATGGTCCCGCCGTAGAACAGCACGACGAGCAGGATCACCCCGATCACGCCGAGCTGGGTCAGGGATGCTGCGTCCTGGGAGGGCGGCATCGGACTTCCTTTCGCACGAGTGACTGTGGACGTCCCGGTCCCCCGGCGCGGTCCGGTCGGGGCACGGCTCCGCAGGGCGGAGGGTGGCGTACCGATCACGTCGCGGCCAGGGGGCCGGGGAGGTGGAGGGCATCCCGCCGGGTCCCGAGTCCACGAACGGCGAGCTCTCTGCTCAAGCCATCGCGGTCCCTCGGCCCTGGGCGGCGCTGTCAACACCGGCATCCTGGCGGAACGAGCCCACCCGGATGGCGCGATCATCACATGGTCGGCGCAGAAATGGCAAAAACATAGAGCCCTTTCAGCAGGGTGGGGACCATGAGTGCCCGGC
>NZ_JABFAX010000021.1:96836-114134 GCF_017168395.1 Micrococcus sp. KRD128
CCCTCCGCCCCCGCTTCCCGACGACGGCGCCGCGCCCTGACGGCGGCGCTGGCCGTCGCCGTCGTGGTGCAGCTGGTGGTGCTGTACCTGCCGGGCGAGCAGGTGCCGGAGGCCGGGTTCGCCGTGCCGGGGCTGGACAAGGCGATCCACGTGGCCGTGTTCGCGCTGCCCGCGTTCCTCGCCGTGGGGCGGGGGCGGAGCGCGTGGTGGGCGCTGCCGTTCGCGGTGCACGCGCCGGTGAGCGAGCTCGTGCAGCACGCGTGGGTGCCGCTGCGGACGGGGGACCCGGTGGACGTCGTCGCGGATCTGGCGGGGGTGGTGCTCGGCGTGGTCGCCGCGCGGCACAGCCGGATTGGAGGATCGGGGGCGGCGGGCGTATGATGGTCCGGTGCGCTCCTGCGGGAGGGCATGACCTGGGGCTATAGCTCAGTTGGTAGAGCGTTTCGTTCGCAATGAAAAGGTCAGGGGTTCAATTCCCCTTAGCTCCACGGACCGTCCCGGTCCGCGATCCTCGAGGTCGCGGGCCGGGACTTTCTCGTGACGGGGGCGTGTGCGCCCGCCCTGCCCTCATCCCGGGAGGGGGGCCGGTGCTTCCGGGGGGACCCCCCGGGTGTCTACAGTGCCGGGGTACGTCAGCGCGGACGTGATGTGGTCGTCTCACCGCAGGTCAGTCGCGCTTCTGCCGCCCCGCACGGGGCCGTTCGGCCCGGCCCGGGCCGGGAAGGGGTCGCCGATGCGCATCAGCGTGCTCACCCACATGCTCCACCCCATCCGTTCGCCCTACGAGGGCGGGCTGGAGATGCACACGGCCATGACCGTGGAGCACCTCGTGCGCCGGGGCCACGACGTCACCGTCTACGCGCGGGAGGGCACCCGGCTGCCGGGCGACGTCGTCGCCGTGCTGCCCGCCGAGGGCGCCGGCCCGGGCCGCGCGGGCGCCCGCGTGCGCGAGGAGGCCGCCCGCCGGGCCTGCGCGCTGATCCTCGACGACGACTCCGACGCCGTCCTGAACAACTCCCTCTCCCCGGCGCCGCTCGAGCTGCTGCGCGCCCGCCCCATGGTCACCGTCCTGCACACGCCGGCCACGCTGGCGGAGGTGCTGGCCGTCGTCGACGCCCCGGACTGGACGGCCCCCCACCACCACCGGTGGGCCTCGGTGTCCGCGTCGAACGCGCTGGCCTGGCAGCACCGGCTGCCGCGCGTGGACGTGGTGCCCAACGGGATCGAGCTGCACCACTGGGTCTCCGACGCCGTCCCCGTGCGCGGCCGCGCCGTGTGGTCGGGCCGGATCACGGCGGAGAAGGGCCTGCACGTGGCGATCGACGCCGCCCGGATAGCGGGCATGGAGCTGCACTTCGCCGGGCCGATCTCGGACGAGGAGTACCACGCCCGGGAGGTCGTGCCGCGGCTCGGCCCGGACACCGTCTACCACGGCCACCTCGACCACCAGACGCTGCCGCACATGCTCGCCACGGGCGAGGTCTTCCTGGCCACGCCCCTGTGGGCCGAGCCGTTCGGGCTCGCCGTGGTCGAGGCCATGGCGCTCGGCGTGCCGGTGGCCGCGCTGCTCAGCGGCGCGATGGGGGAGATCGTCGCCCCGCAGGCCGGCGCGCTGGCCGTGCACCACACGGCGCAGGAGCTCGCGGTCTCGATCCGCCACGCCCGCCGCAAGGACCGGGGACGCGTGCGTGCGTGGGCCTGCCGGTTCAGCGCGGAGACCATGGTGGAGGGCTACGTGGACCTGCTCGAGCAGGCCGCCGAGGACGCCCGCGACCTCGCCGCCGCCGAGGACGCGTACGGGTTCGACCCGCAGGAGGTCCTGCGCCCGTCCGCCGACGCGGCGGGCCTGGAGTCCCTCTGATGGCCCCGGCCCGCAGGCGGGTCCTCTACTACGCCCACCAGCACGGGGCGGGGCACCTGCGGCACGCCGCCGGCCTGGCGTCGACCGGGGCGTTCGACGTGACGGTCGTGACCGCCCACCCCCGGGCGGCCGAACTGCTGCCCGCGGACGTCCCCGTCATCCCGCTGCCCTCGGACCTCGTGCCCGGCCACGAGCAGCCGGCGCGCTCGCCCCTGCACTGGTCCCCGGTGGGGCCCGAGATCCGGGCGCGCTTCGACGCCCTCCACGCGGCGGCGCGGCGGGTGGACCCGGACGTGTGCGTGGTGGACGTGTCCGTGGAGGCGGCCCTGTTCCTGCGCCTGGCTGGCTGGCCCGTGCTGCACCGCCGCATGCACGGCGAGCGCACCGACCCCGCGCACGCCCTCGTCTACGCCGAGGCCGACGGCCTCTTCGCCCACTACGCCGCCGAGCTCGAGGTCCCCGCCTGGCGCGCCGCCCACGCGGACCGGGTCACCTACCTCGGGGTCGCGGACGTCACCGGCCGGCTCGGCACGCGCGCCACGACGACGGCGTCCGCCGGCGCCGCCCCGCGCGTCGCCGTGATCGCCGGGACGGGCGGCGGCGGGGTGCGGGCCGCGGACCTGGCCCGGGCGGCGTCCGCCGTGCCGGAGGCGACGTGGGAGGTGTACGGCCCGATCGCCGGGGTGGGCGAGCCGGAGGCGCCGGGCGGGCTCGCGGCGGAGACGATGCCCGCCACCGTGACGCTGCACGGCTGGGTCCAGGCGCCGGCCCGCCGGGCCGCGGACGCCGACGTCGTGGTGGTCTCGGCCGGGCACAACGCCGTGGTGGACGCCGCCCGCTCCGGCCGCCCCGTGGTGCTCGCCCCCGAGCCGCGGCCGTTCGACGAGCAGCGCGTGTTCGTGCGCGAGATCCACCGGGCCGCGGGCGTGCCGTGGTGCGCGTGGGAGGACCCGGACGCCGACTGGGCCGGCGCGGTGCGCGGCGCCCTCGCCGACCCGGCCGCCGCCGACCGGCTCGCGGGCCTGCTGCTCGTGCCGCCGGACGAGTACCGGCGGCGCTGGGAGGCGGCGATCGAGGGCGCCCTGGGCTGAGTCCGGCACGCCCCCGGCCGTCACGGCGCTCAGTACGCGGCGTCGTCGCGGCGGGCGGCCGTCAGCTCCGCCTCCGTGGGGTGACGCAGCAGCTCGAGCCGCTCGCCCTCGAGGTCCCACGCGATCAGCCCCGCGTCCGCGAACGCGCGCAGCCACCCCTCCATGGCCCATCGGCCGTGCACCTGCCGGAAGCGGCGGGCGTTGACCAGGATGTCCTCGAGGTGGTGCAGCGGCGGGGTCATCACGCCGTGGTGCTGGTGGAACGCCTCGGCGGGGCTGAACCGCAGCGTCAGGCCGGCGGCGCGGGCTCGGAAGGCCAGGTCCGTGTCCTCGGCGCCGTAGCCGGTGAAGCCCGCGTCGAAACCGCCGATGCGGGCCAGGTCCGCGCGCCGCAGTGCCAGGATCAGCGTCCACACGAGGTGCCACTCGTCCGAGGGGCCGGCGGTCAGGTGCGCGCGCGCCCGGTGGGGCACGGAGAGGCGGCGCAGCAGGGCGTCGGCGCGATGCGAGGTCAGGTCGGCCTCCCCGACGTCGCGGGTCCAGCCCGGCCGCAGGTAGCGGGGCCGGCCCATCACCACGGACCCGGGGTGGGCCGCGACCTCGGTGGCCAGCACGCCGACGGTCTCGGCCGCGGGGATGCAGTCCACGTCGAGGAAGACGAGGATCTCGCCGGTGGCGAGCTCGGCCGCGCGGTTGCGGGCCTGCGCCAGCGGCAGCCCCGCCTCGGCGGCCACGTGTCCCACCGTGACGGGCAGGTCCGTGGCCGGGACGCGCCCGTCCGGCTGGCCCATGAAGACCACGACCACCTGGTCCGGGCGGCGGTGGGAGCGTTCCAGCCCGGCGATCACGCGGGCCAGGTGCTCGTCCCGGTGCCCCGTGATGACCAGCACGGACATGCTCGGCAGTGCCCCGCGCGCCCGGGCGAGGGCCTCGCGGTAGACGGCCACGTGGGCGGCGGCCACGCGACGGCGCTGCCGGGCCCGGGCGGCCGGGTCGGCGGGGGCCGTGCGCGCGCGGGCGCGCACCAGCGTCTCGAGCGCGTCGGCGAGGGAGTCGGGGTCCTCCGGGTCGAACGCGGCGAGCGAGTCGGGGGTCAACCAGGCGCCGGACTGGTCCGCGATGTGCCCGATGTCCGCGACGGCCACCGGCACCCCCAGGTCCCGGCACATCTCCACCCAGCCCGAGTGGGTGCCGATGCGGTACGGCAGCACGGACACGTCCACGTCGCGCAGCAGCGCGTGCAGGGCGGGGTCGTCGAGCCGGTCGTGCTGCCACAGCTCGAAGCCGTGGTGGGCGCAGCCTGCGCGCAGCGCGGCCAGGGCGTCCTCGTCCTGCACGGTGTCCTGGACCTCCACGGTCACCCGCGCGTCGACACCGCGGTCGGCCAGAGTCCCGACGGCGGCGGCGAGCACCGGCAGCAGCGCCACCGGGGCCACCTGGGCCCGCAGGTCCTTGGCGTGCACCAGCAGGCGGGCGGGGGCGGCCGCGCCGTCGCCCTCGTCGGACGCGTCGGGGGGCAGCAGGCCGGGGGCGTCGTCGTCGCCCTGCGCCACGAGGTCCTCGAGCGGGACGATGTGCGGATGGGGGACCACGAGGGCGCGCACGCCGTAGTCGCGGGCGAGGGTCGCCGCGGCGCCGGGGGTGAGCGTGAGCACGGCGTCCGCGCGGCCCAGCAGCACGGCCAGGCGGTCCCGGTGGGGGCCCTGGTCCGTCAGGTGCGGGTTCTCGAGGTCGTGCACGGTCACGACGACGGCGCCCCCGTGCGCGTGCTGCGCGTCCAGGGCGGCGGCCAGCTGGGCGGGGCTGAAGTGCTCGAAGCCGAAGTGCACGTGCAGCACGTCCGGGCGGTGCTCGGCCAGCCACTCCGCGCGCAGGGCCCGGGGCGGCCACCACCGGTGTGCGGGCGCGCCCGGCACCGGCGGGTCCGCCAGGAACTCCACGTCCGGCGCGGCGCCCGGGTCGAGGGGGCGGATCGCGCGGGTGTACGGGTGCTGCGCGGGCACGTGCTGGACGGTGATGCTCACGGGGGAGGGCCTCCTGACCTGGGGGATGCGATGCCGCGCGGGCGGCGTGTCCCCGTCCCGGGTCGGGGGTCGCGAAATCTAGTCTGTCAGGGCAGGATCGGAGAATCGGAGCAGCGGCATCCTGTCCGTTCCGGCGCGCCGCCGCGTCGAGGAGCGCCGCCGCAGGTGAAGGGGATCGTGGACGTGGACTCGCAGCCGCAGGGACGTGTGCTGTACGTGACCGTGGGCGCGCCGGAGCACGGCGTGGTGCGCCACGGTCGGCAGACGGCCGCCGCCCTCCGTCGGGTGGGCGCCGAGGTGGAGCTGCTGACGGCGGAGGACGTCGCGGCGTTCCGGGGCCTCGTGCCCCTGCTGGAGGAGGCGCGCGCGCTGGGTGCCGCCGTGCACCTGGACGTCACGGACGCGCTGTTCGGCCCCACCGCGACCGCCGCCGCGGACCTGCTCGTCGACGTGCTGCCCGAGGGCACCACGCTCACCCTGCACGACATCCCGCAGCCCGCCGAGGGCGACGGCCGCTACCGCCGCCGCGGCGAGGCGTACGCGCGGCTCGCCCAGGCGGCGGCCGGCGTCGTGGTCTCCTCGCAGCACGAGCGGGCGCTGCTGGCGGACCTGGTGGACGTGGTCGCGGACGTGGTCCCGCTGCCCGTGGAGGACCGCCGGGCCGCGGCCGCCCGCGCCGAGCCGGTGGTGCCGGAGAGCATGGCCGGCCTCGACCAGGACGTCGTGCTCTTCGGCTTCGTCTACCCGGGCAAGGGGCACGCCCTCGCCCTGGAGGCCCTCACCGAGCTGCACCGCCAGTGGGGCCCGGACTCCGGGGCGCCGCGCCGGCTGACGGCGCTCGGACCGGTCAGCGCCGGCCACGACGACCTCGTGGCGGAGCTGACCCGCGACGCCGAGGCGCGCGGCCTGGAGTTCCGCGTCACCGGGTTCGTGCCGGACGAGTTCGCGGACGCGGCCCTGCTCTCGGCGGGCATCCCGTTCGCGGCGCACCGCAACGTGTCCGCGTCCGGGTCCCTGGCGGCGTGGACCTCGGTGGGGCGGCGGGCCATCGCCTCCGCCGGCCGCTACACGGAGGAGATGGCGCGCCTGCGACCGGGCACCCTGCGGCTCGTGCACCCGAACGGGTCGCCGGCCTTCGCGATGGCCGAGGCGATCGCCGAAGCGGTCGAGGACCCCGAGCGCACGTGGCTGGGCCCCGGCGTGGACCTCTCGCCCGGCGCCGAGGACTGCGCGCGGATGCTCTTCGACGTGCTCCGCCGCGTGCACAGGTGGACGTGAGCGCCGCCGTCTCCGTGGTGGTGCCCTACTACCGGGCCCAGGCGGACCTCGACCGGCTCACGGCCGCGCTCGCGGCCCAGCGCGGCCTGACCGGGGGGCTGCAGCTCGTGGTGGCCGACGACGGCTCGCCCGTCCCGCCCCGCGTGGACCCGGGCCTGCCGTTCGACGTGGTGACCGTGCGCCAGCAGGACCGCGGGTTCCGCGCCTCGGCGGCTCGGGCGCTCGGGGCGGAGGCGGCTGACGGGGACGTGCTCGCCTTCCTCGACGGGGACATGCTCCCCGAGCCCGGGTACCTCGCCGCGGCGCTGGCGGCGGTGGCCGCGGCGCCCCGGGACGCCGCGGTGGTGGGCCGGCGGCGGCACCTGGCCGAGGCCTGGCTGGAGCGGGCCTGGGCGGAGGGCTGGCGGCCCGGGGACGAGGTGCCCGCGGACGCCCGCCTGGCCGAGCCGGCCTGGCTGCGCGAGGGGTACCGGGCCACGGACGGCCTGCGCCGCGCCGACTCCACCGGCTACCGGTACGTCATCTCGGCCGTGCTCGCGGTGGCGCGCGAGGTCTACGAGGACGCCGGCGGCTTCGACCCCGCCTTCGTGGGCTACGGCGGGGAGGACTGGGAGCTGGCGCACCGGCTGTGGCGCGTGGGGGCGGCGCTGCGCCACGCGCCGGACGCGGTGGCGTGGCAGGCCGGCGCCGACTTCGGCGGACGCGGCGACGCCGCCGAGGCCGCCCGGGTGAAGGCCCGCGAGGCGCTCGTCCTGGCCTCGCGCATCCCCGCGACGACGGCCCGCGGCCACGGCCTGTCCCTGGCCGGCCCGCTGCGGGTCGAGGCGCGCGTGCGGGTGCCGGAGGGCGCGGACGGCGCGGCGGCGGCCGTGGTGGCGGTGGACGCCGTGCTGCGCGCGGCGCCGGGGGCGCGGGTCGGCGTCGTGGGCGGCCTCGACGAGGCGGCGGCGCGCGCGCTCGGCGACCCCCGCGTGCGGCTGCCGGGCGAGCCCGACGGCGGCGCGGCGGCGGCCGAGGACCTGCCGCCGACGCCGGCGCGCGGCGACCTCGACGCCGTGCGATCGGTGCCCGACTGGTCCGTGGACGTGCGCGTGCCGCTGCGGCCCGCCGGGGCCGGCGCCCGCCCTGACGCGGACGCCGTCGCCGCGTGGCTGCTGCGCCTGGAACGGGCCGGCGTCGAGCGCGTGGAGGTGCTGGGCGAGCCGGGTGAGCCGGGCGAGCGGGGCGTGCTCGCCGTGCTGACGTGCGCACGGGCGCGGTGGCTGCCTCGGCGGGGCGGGACGGCGCGGGGGCGGGTGCCCGCCTCCCGGCTGGGCTGGGCGCCCGTGGCCGCCGTGCCGGACCTCGAGGCGTGGTGGGGCGGCTGGGGCTGAGCGGGCCGGTGCCCGCGGGGCGGGGCTGGCACAATCGCGGACAGGACGGAACACGGGAGGACCGATGAGCGAGCTGGACGAACTGGACTTCGTGGCCGTGGAGATCCACACCGCAGGGGCCGACCCGGCGTCCGTGTGCGCCGTGGACATGGCCCTTGTGCGCGGCGGCGAGATCGTCGCCGCCGAGCGGTGGCCCGTGCGCCCGCCGACCGGGCCGGCGTCGTTCTCCCGCCTGCACACCCAGCTGCACGGGGTGGACGAGGCCGCCGTCGCCGACGCGCCGGACTGGCCCGAGGTGGCCGCCCAGCTCGACCTGCTGGGGGAGCACCTGCCGTTCGTGGCGTCCGGGGCGGACCGGGACCGGGGCGCGTACGAGGCGGCCACCCGCGCGACCGGCGGGACGCCGCAGGAACACGAGTGGCGCGATGCCCTGACCCTGGTGGGCCGTCTCCGCCCGGACGTCGCCCCGCCCCGGATCGCGACCGCGGCCCAGGCCCTCGGCGTCCCCGACGGCGGGCACCCGGCCGGCTCCGGGTCCGAGGCCGTGCGGACCGCCGAGGTGGTGCTGGCGCTCGCCCGTCAGAGCGGGCGGGGCACCGTGCGCCGGCTCTGGAGCGAGGCGGTGCCGCCCGCCCCGGACGAGCCGATCATCCCGGAGTCCCTGCGCCAGCGCCACGGTGCGGAGCCGCGCGTGCCGCCCGCGGGTGCGCACCGGTGGGCGCCGCCGTCACCGGCACCCGTCGCGGCGTCCGCGGCACCGGCCGCGCGCGGGGGCGGCGTGGGCTGGAAGCTCGCGGGCACGGCCATGGTGGGGATCGCGCTGGGCGCCGCCCTGTTCTTCGTGGCGAGCGTCTCGGTGATCATGGAGTACCTGGAGGACGGGCGCGGCTCGGACGCCACGGTGGGCATGGGCATCGCGGCGCTCTCCGCGTTCCTGGCCTGGTGGTTCGGGAAGACGGGCGTCGGCTGGATGCGGCGCGAGGACGGCTGAGGAGAGAGGAGGCAGGCGTGCACGTGGACGAGGGACGACGCCGGCACTACGGCCACTTCTACGGGCTCGAGGACCTGCCCGAGGGCGACCTGTTGCTGGTGTGGGGCAACTGCCAGGGCGAGTCGTATCGGCGGCTGCTCGGCGGGGAGCCCGGCACACCGGTGCACGGGGCGGACCTGGTGAGCGTCCGCGTGCCGCCCGCCTTCGAGGCCCAGCCGGACGAGGTCGCGCACCTGGAGCGGCTGCTGCCGCGCGTGAAGGCGCTCGTCACCCAGCCGATCCCGCACGACTACCGGGGCATGCCCATCGGCACGGACCAGCTCGTGGCCCGGCTGCCCGAGGACGCCGCCGTGGTGCGGATCCCCGTGGTGTACGACGTCTCGCGCTTCCCCTGGCAGGTCACCCTCCGCAATTGGAAGTTCGCGCCCGGGGCGGCCGAGCGGCCGGGGGAGGACCCGCCCGTCGTGCCGTACCACGACCTGCGCGTGCTGGCCGAGGCGGCGACGGGCCGTCGTCGGGAGGTGGCGCCGGCGGCGATCCGCGAGGCCGCGGCCGCGTCCGTGCAGGCGCTGCGGGCGCGGGAGGAGGCGAAGGGGACGCTGTCCATGGCGGACCTCGTGGCGGCGGAGCGGGGCGTCGGCTTCTACACCGTGAACCACCCGACCAACACGGTGCTGACCCGCGTGGCCGAGCGCGTGGCCGGGCACCTGCCGGGCGACGTCGCCGTCCAGCCCGTGCCCGCCTCCCGCGTGCTCCTCGGCGGGGTGCGCGCGCCCCTCGAGGCGGTCGTGGTCGAGGCCCTCGACCTCGACGCCGAGCCGACCGAGGACTGGACCGTGGCCGGACAGACCGTTCCGGCCGAGCAGCTGCGCGAGGTGCACCTGGACTGGTATGCACAGAACCCGCAGGCCGTGGAGGTCGGGATGCGCAAGTACGCCGACCAGCTGCGGCTGCTGGGCCTCGCGGGCTAGCGCCGGCTCCGGCCCCCAGTGGAGGATGGGCGGCACGTCCCGTCCACCGCGGAGCACGTCTGCGGGGGCGGTCGTACCGTTCCCTTGACCCCGTCACCCCACGGAGGACCACGTGACCGAGCAGTACGACATCCTGATCGTCGGTGGCGGCAACGCCGGCGTGTCCTTGGCCGCCGCACTGCGGCGGAAGCGGCAGGGCCGGGTCGCCATCGCCGACGGCCAACAGCTGCACCGCTACCGGCCGATGCTGAACTACGCGGCGGGCGGGCAGGCGGACATGGCCCGGTTCGAACGGCCGATGCGATCCGTCATCCCGGACGGGGTCGAATGGATCCCGGACCACGTCGTGGCCGTGGACGCCGAGGAACGGACCGCGGTGACGACCACCGGGCTGACCGTGGGCTTCCGCCACCTGGTGCTCTGCCCGGGGCTGACCCCGTGGTGGGGTGCGATCGACGGGCTGCGTGAGGCCTACGCCGCCGGATGGGCGGCGAGTGCGCACGTGCCCGAGCACGTGGACGCCGCCCGGGCGCTGCTGTCGCGTGTGGCCGCGGGGGACCGTGTGGTGGCGAATGTGCCGGCTGAGCCCTCCTCGTGCGGCGGCACCGTGCTCAAGGCGCTGTTCCTGGCCTGCGCGGCGTGGGAGCGCAAGGGGATCCTGCCGGACGTGGACGTCCACCTGGTGACCCCGTACGGCCGGATCCTGGACCGGCAGACCATCGACCCCGCTCTGGCCGAGGCCGTGGCGAGGTACGGCGTCCACGTGCACGCCGGCGCAGAGGTGAACGCCGTGGACCATGAGGCCCGCGAGGTGGTGCTCAACACCGGTGAGCGGATCACCGACGTGGCGGCCGCGTACATCACGCCCGTGGTGCGGGCCCCGGAGTTCATCGCCGAGGCGGGCCTGGCGGACGACGGCGAGGCCGGCCTGGCAGCCGCGGATCCCGAGACCCTGCGGCATCCCGTGCACCCGCACGTGTGGGCGCTGGGCGACGCCGCCGCCCTGGGCACACGGCCCTCCGGCGGTGCCCTGCGCCGGCAGGTCAAGATCCTGGCCCAGAACATCCAGGCCGCGGACGCGGGGAAGCCGCTCCAGAAGTACGACGGCTACACCGTGATCCCCGTGATGGTCAGCCGGGACGAGCTGGTCCTGGACGAGCACGTCCGCGACGGCTCCGAGGACCGGTCGATCCCCGGCGTGGACCTGACGACGCCGCGGAAGAGCACGGCGGCCTTCGACCGCTTCGGCCAGCCCCGGATCTACTGGCACCGACTGCTCAAGGGGAAGGTCTGAGCCCAGCGTTCTCGCTGACGCGACACATGCGGCGGACGTGCTGTCCCTCACGGGGCGCCCCCGCCCGATCCGGATGACGGCGCCGGCCCGCCGAGCGTTTTCGTTCGGGAAACGGCGGCGTGTCGCACCGCTTTCGTTCGGGAAACGGCGCCCTGCTGACGCCGTCGGCCTCAGTCGTCGCGGCCCCGCACCGGGCGCTCCTCGAGCGTGGTCTGCACGACGCGCCCGCGCTCCCAGCTGTTCGCGCCCGGCACCACGTCCGGGACCGGGATGTCCGCGCGGTTGCGTCGCTTGGCCGCGGTGTCCACGCCCACGCGCTCGTCGCGGGCGCGCAGGAGGGCCTCGTCCACCTGGCCGTCGTCGGTGAGGCCCATCATCAGCTGGGGGATGCCGTACGGGAAGTCGTCCTGGTCGTACTGCCAGGTGTGGAACGTCTTCCCGTAGGTGTGGATGAGGTCTTCGAAGTAACTGTGCTCGGCCAGCTCGGGCACCCCGGGGGCCGTGAGGGCGCCGGAGCTCACCTCGTAGTGATGGCTGTGCCACAGGCGCCGCTCCTCGTCGGGGAGGCTGCGGAACCGCTCCTCGCTGATGATGTACTCGATGCCGATCAGCCGTGCGTCCGGCGCGTTGCGGTCGAAGATCACGCACTGGTGCAGGTCGTGGCGCAGGTGGATGCAGAAGTGGCTGGCTTCGACCTGTCGGCCGAGGTCGTCGGCGTAGAAGTGCAGTCCGTTGAGATAGGTGCTCATCGCGCCCATGGGGTACTTCGGCTGGACCAGGCCGGATGCCGCGTCCAGGAGGCGGTGCTTGAGCGGGTGGCCCTTTCCGACGGCGGACATGAGGGCGATCTTGCGGGCTGCGGTGACGGCGGCCGCAGTGCCCAGTCCGGCGGCGAACCCGAGGGCGGTGGAGGACAGGCGATGGGTGCTCATGGCCCCACGCTAGGAGTGCGGGGCGGACTCGGCCAGGGTGGTGGAGCTGCCGGGGCTGCTCAGGAGGCGGGGACGGCGGATCGTCTGCGCATCTGACCCTTCTGAGTGGGCGCGTGGTCGCCAGAAGGGCCAGAGATGCAGAAGATTCCGGGCGGCCGGCGGGCACGACGTCGGTCCATACGACACGCGACAATGCGCAAAATCCATTTGCGCTAATCGTCTATCGACTAAGGATCACCCCTCTTGTGCTATTCGTGGACCGGAGTAATCTCGATTCCAGCAGCACCGCCCCAGTCCGGGGCGGGCCCGAACCGGGAGGATCACGCCATGACCACCGCCGTCCGCACCTGCGCCGCCAGTGCCTGTGCCTTCAACGCCGAGACGTCCTGCAACGCCCTGGCCATCACCGTCGCCGGCTCCGACCGCACGCCCGGCTGCGGCACCTTCGTCCAGCTCGACGTCCGCCGCCCGGTGACCGAGGGCGCCTCGACCGTCGGTGCGTGCCACCGCCTCGAGTGCACGTACAACGCCGACCTCGCCTGCACCGCCGAGGGCATCGAGGTCACGGACGTGGCCACCTGCGCCACCTACACGATCGACTGACGCCGCCCCTCAGGGGTGGGCGACCCGCGCCGGGATCGCGTCCAGCAGTCGCCGCCAGGCGTGCCGGGGGCTGTGGTCGAGCCGGCCTGCACCGGGCAGGGCCACGTGCACCGCGGTGGTCTCGCCGTCGCGGACGCGCAGCAGGGTCACTCCAGCTTCGTCCGCGTCGAGGGCGTGGGCGGGCGACTCGGGCAGGGGCCCGGTGCCGACCTGCAACGGGGTGCTCTCGCCCGGCAACAGGCCCAGGGCGACGGCGTCGGCCAGGTCCGCGAGCACCTCGGGGGCGGTGCCCAGCACGTCGTCCGCCAGGTCTGCGAGCTCGGCCTGGTCGATGAGCCCGCGCGACGTGAGCGGCAGGGTGTGGCGGCAGAACACGGCGACGCCGTCGACGTCGTGCAGCAGGATCCGCTGGGTCTCGACGACGCCCACGCGCACCCGTGGGCCGACGTCGGCCACGAGGTCCGCGACGCGGCCGCGCAGCCCCAGCTCCGCGACCTCGGCCGAGTCCCGGCACCAGCGCAGGGTGCCGAGCAGATGCACGGACGCCAGGCGGGTGGGGAGCGTGAGGTCCAGGGCGTCGCGCAGGACGTCCACGCGCACGTCCAGCGGCGCGGGCGTGTGGAACGCGCCGAGCGAACCGAAGAGGTTGGGGACGTGGGCGACCACGAGGCGGCCGTCCGCGCTCACGCCGTGGACGGCCGTGGTGAGCGTCTCGCCGGCGCGGAAGGCCGTGACCTCGACGGAGCCCTCGCCGCGGAGCAGCCGTTGGGCCAGCAGCAGACGACGGGGCGCCACGGGCGGCAGCGGATGGGCGGGGTGCGTGGAGGCGTGGGCCATGGGGGTCCTTCCAGCGGGGGTCCGTGAACCAGTAAGGCACACCTCAGTGATATACGCAAGGCGAGTGTTGTGTATTTGTCGTACGCGGGGCGGTGGGGGCGTGTGGTGCTGGGCTACGGTGACGGGATTGACATGCCGTCGTCGAGGGACACAGCCGATCATGACCTTCCGCGCTACCCACTACCGACTCACGACGGCGGCCTTCGGCGTCGCCCTGGCGCTCACCCTCACCTCCTGCGGCACGGCGCAGGATGCGGGCAGCTCATCGGAACCTGCCACCGCCACCGTCGTCGACTCCGCGCTCACCCGCATCAAGGAGGCCGGGACGTTGCGCGTCTGCTCCACCGGTGACTATCCGCCCTTCACCGAGCAGACCGAGAGTGGCGACTGGAAGGGCATCGATGTGGACATGGCCCGCGATCTCGCCGAGACCATGGGCGTGGAACCGGAGTTCGTGAAGACCAGCTGGCAGACGCTCATGGACGACTACACGTCGGGGGCGTGCGACGTCGCCGTCGGGGGCATCTCCCTGAACCCGGAACGCGCCGGGCAGGTGTACTTCACCGTGCCCACGCAGGAGGACGGCAAGACGCCGATCACCCGCTGCGAGGACGTCGAGAAGTACGACACCGTGGCGGAGATCAATCAGCCGGGTGTGCGGTCGATCTTCCCGGAGGGCGGTACCAACGAGAAGTTCGCGCGGGAGCACTACCCGCAGGGCGAGCTGCTGACGCACGACAACCTCACGGTGTTCGACGCTCTCGCGGCCGGTGAGGCGGACGTGATGACCACCGACCGCTCCGAGGTGCTCTACATCGACCACGAGTACCCCGAGCTGTGCGCCGCGAACCCGGACGAGCCCTTCGACTACTTCCAGAAGGGGTACATGCTCCCGCAGGGTGACGAGGTGTTCAAGCACTACGTGGACCAGTGGCTGGCCATCGCGCTCAAGGACGGGACGTACGGAGGATTCGCGGAGCCGTGGGTCGGGGACGTGGAGCTGAGTCTGCCGCAGGGGTGAGCGGGTGGCAGGAGGTACCGGCCCGGGGCCATGTGGACAGGGCCGTGGATCCGGGGTGGGACGAGCCTATGACGACGATGCACCCCGCATGCGCCCCGTCCCTCTCCTCACCGACTGGAAACCCGTGGTCGGTCGACATGCCCCCGCACGAGTTCGTCGAGTGGATGGAGCAGGAGGCCGCCGCCTCGGACCTGTGGTGGCATCTTAGGGGGGCGCGGCGAGCTGGGGGCGGCACGAGTTGGAGTTCGTCGCGCAGATCACCGACCTGGTGCACCGCGTCGCCGAACCGAGTGACCGGCTGACCTTAGAGGACGAGGAGCCGGTGACCCGCTACGCCCAGATCATGCAGCTCGGCGACGGGCTGTTCATGGTCGAGATCGCCAGGGTGTTCGAGGCGGGCGCTTACAACTGGCGGATCGGCCGGAGCCGGGCCGACGAGGACGCCGAGAACGTTCCGGGCGACCGGGTGACGGGCGCGCAGAAGCTCACCGCCGCTGAGACCACCGAGGTTTTCACGAGCTGGGCTGAGGGTCACGGCCTGCCGCTCGGCTACGGGGCCTCGCTGCATGTGTACGGGGACGTGCCGCACCCCGGGCAGGTGGGGGCCTGACACCGGGCCGGTCCGGGTGTCGGGCCTTCAGCTCCTCCCGTCGGTGCCGCAGTTCGCGCTCTGCTCTGTTCAACGGCGACCCATCGAAGGGCAGGCGGGCGAGGTCCACGGCCTCGGCGGCCGCGAGCGCCTTCCGCGTGGCCGCCGCCGCGGCCCGCTGGGAGCGACCTCCCCGCGCCTGCTCGGCGCCTGGAGGACGGCGATGTTCTGCGCGTGGAGATCTCTGTCGCCGGTGAGCCACGCGAACAACAAATGCAGGTAGAGGTTGTGTGCGGCGACGGGCGCGGCTGTGGCAGTCGGCCGTGCTGATCCGCTCGAGCGAGCCGAGGCCCGGGGCGTTCACCTGCGGGCCTCGAGGTCCAGGCCCAAGACGCCGAGCACGGCGAGCAGCGACGAGAGCGTGCCCCGGCCTGTGCTGCGCTCGATCTGCCGGACGGTGGCGTCGGAGATCCCGGCGAGGTCTGCCATCTCCTGTTGGGCCAGGTTGAGCTCCCTGCGTGTGGCGCGGACGTGCTCACCGATCCGGCGGATCGCAGGATGCGGGGCGGTCGTGGCCCCATCGTGGCACGCGGGCGGCGGCTTCCGAAGAGTTTTTCGGAAAGGCGATCTGGTCGGGGGCTACGGCGTTCTCTGCGCTCTTCTTCCGAAGGAATCTTCGGATTCACCCCGCAGGGGATGCTCGGAAGAATCAGGACGGGAGGTGGGCGCCCCGGGTCGCAGGGTCCCGGCGACTCGTCCAAGGCGTACGGTGGTTCGGCGTCAGGCTCGACGTCACGAACCCCTTGGCCAGATGGAGGCGTCGCGCGGCCCATTCAGCTTTCTGGCTGTAGGCCATCAATGGTCCGGCCGCCATCCGCCGAGGTCGTTGTGCGGCCGGTTCTACGTGCAATGTCAAGTAGATTTCCTGAGCCCGGAGCGAAGCGATGGAGAAGTCTTGAGCTGGACTCTGGTTCTGTGACCTTCCCAGCGCGCTCAGCAGGGCGAGGGTGCCCACTGCTTTGCGTAGCAGTACCTCGTCGAGGTTCTCGGGCGCCTTGGCGCCTGGGTAGGAATAGTCTTTTACCTCGATCATCCATAGACGGCTGCCATCCAGAGCGACGACATCACATCCGTGGATCTGGCCGGTACCGCTGATATCTCGGTATTGGGGCCACTCATCGAAGACCTCCACCCTCCAGTCCTCAGGGAAGGAGAAGATCGTGCCGTCGATCTCTACCTCGGCCATCCGTTTCACATCCCGAGGTAGTCATCCGCCTGGCGCGCCTCCGCCTCTAGCGCGGCGATGAAGGGCAGGTTCTCCATCACCGCGACTGAAGCGGCCGTGACGCGGGCAGCTGCGTCCGGCTGCCCGTCGTCAGTCGAACGCTGAAGCCCGATGAAACGAGGAACGATGTCACGCTCGTTCTCCAGAGTCATCTCCAGTTCTCGCAGGAGGAAGGTGCTGTGAGTGGCTACGAAAATCTGCACCCCATGCCGGGCCAGGTGGATGAGGGCATGGGCCACTGCCTTCTGAGAGGACGGATTGAGGTTGGCCTCGGGCTCGTCCCAGAACAGATACCCACTCTCCAACAGTGCCCCGGAGGAGATGAGCCGGACGATCATCGCCAGCTTCCGGTGGCCTTCGGCCAGCAGCGGTGCTTCCAGATTTCCGATGCCAGGTTGGTGGAGATAGAAGCGGCCGCCTCCCTCAGAGACCGTTCCTCCTTGGAGAAGCTCGGAGAAGGGAGCCAAGAGCTCGTTGGCGCGGCGGCCGCGCGGTCCACGGAGCGCCGGCAACAGCAGCAGCTGTACAGTGTCCCGCCATGTCTCTTCGAAGGGGGTCTGATATGTGTCGTAGAGGGAGACGAAATCGGCTCCCAGTGACAGAAGTTCGTGGGACGGCATGAAGACGGGCTGGTCCTCCTCGAGGGCCTCCGTCGGGTGCTTGGCGAGCTCGACTTCGGTGCGTGAGCGCGAAGAGAAGCTGAATTCCAAAGGTGTCCCCACACCCTCAAGCTTCAGTCGGACACTGCTTCGCGCAGTCCCCTGAACGCGGCGGCTCAAGCGGCCCAGCGAATCCGGGCGAAAAGTCCCCACCAGCTTGTCGGCGATGGCTGGCTGCAGCTCACGCTTCGTCGCACCGGGGTTCTCACGAAGCGAGCGTGTGGCCGCATAGAGCAGCTTCAGCAGCTGGGATTTGCCGGTGGAGTTGTCACCCAGAACAACATTCAGTGAGCGCGAGAATTCCACATTGATCGCTTCGAACGGACCGAAGGCCTCAGCCTTCAGGCCCGCCACCGGGTGCTTCGCCATGCGACCAGCGTACTGTTCCGGTGTACCTAAGTGGGTACACCTGTGATCTCCTGGCATCTGTTCGTGTCGATGCGGCCAGCATTCTGCCTCCACCCGACCCTGCTGAAAGGCCCCCATGCC
>NZ_JABFAX010000022.1:0-431 GCF_017168395.1 Micrococcus sp. KRD128
GAGTTCAACGATGAACGCAGTGGTGCTGGCGGTGGGGCTGATGCTCGTCCTCAGCCTTTGCCGTGTGCATGTCGTGCTGGCGCTGATCATCGGCGCGGTGGTCGGCGGACTGTTCGGTGGCCTAGGCCTGGAGGGGACTCTCAAGGCCTTCAACGGCGGCCTCGGCGGGGGTGCCACGGTGGCCCTGTCGTACGCCATGCTCGGCGCCTTCGCCGTGGCCATCGCCCGCTCCGGCGTGGCCCATGCGCTGGCCGACAAGGTCCTGGCGCTGCTCGGCCGGCACGACGAGCAGGGCAAGGGCGCCGGTGCGTTCAAGTGGATCCTGGTCGGCCTGCTGCTCTGCGTGGCGGTATCCTCGCAGAATATCCTGCCGATCCATATCGCCTTCATCCCGCTGCTGGTGCCGCCGCTGCTCTATGTGCTGAGCAAGC
>NZ_JABFAX010000023.1:0-424 GCF_017168395.1 Micrococcus sp. KRD128
GTTTTTAAAGAACATGTAAAGAACTTTTATTTAATTCAAAGACTGGCTCAGTTTCAAGTTAAAATTATCAATCATAGTAACTATTTAGGTGTGGCATGGGAATTAATTAACCCTGTTATGCAAATTATGGTTTACTGGATGGTTTTTGGATTAGGAATAAGAAGTAATGCACCAATTCATGGTGTACCTTTTGTTTATTGGTTATTGGTTGGTCTCAGTATGTGGTTCTTCATCAACCAAGGTATTTTAGAAGGTACGAAAGCAATTACACAAAAGTTTAATCAAGTATCGAAAATGAACTTCCCGTTATCGATAATACCGACATATATTGTGACAAGTAGATTTTATGGACATTTAGGCTTACTTTTACTTGTGATAATTGCATGTATGTTTACTGGTATTTATCCATCAATACATATCATTC
>NZ_JABFAX010000024.1:0-899 GCF_017168395.1 Micrococcus sp. KRD128
GGCGGGCGCCGCGGTGCTCATCCGATGTCCACGAGGCCCGCGCGGGCGGCGCGGATGAGGATCTGCACACGGTCGCGGACCTGCCACTTGTCCAGGACCTTGCCGATGTGGGACTTCACCGTGGCCTCGGCGAGGAACAGGGCACCGGCGATCTCCGCGTTGGAGGCGCCCTTGGCGAGCTCGCGGACCACGTCCAGCTCGCGCTCCGTGAGGCGCTCGTGCGGGGCGAGCGGCTCGGCCGGGCACGGGGCGGCGTGCTCGGGGGCGGCGGTGACGGCCTCCACGAGATCGGCGGCCACGGGGGCGGAGAACACGGCGTCCCCGGCGTGGACTCGGCGGATGGCGTCCACGACCTCGGCCGGCGGGGCGTCCTTCACGAGGTAGCCGGCGGCGCCGGCGCGCAGGGCGGGGACGAGGTACTGCTCGGAGGAGAAGGTGGTGATCGCCAGGACGCGCACGCCCGGGGCCTCGGCGGAGATGCGCGCAGTGGCCTCGACGCCGTCCATGCGGGGCATCTGCATGTCCATCAGCACGACGTCGGGGGCCAGCGTGCGGGCCGCTTCGAGGGCCTGGACCCCGTCCTCGGCGGAGCCGACCACCTCGAGGTCCTCCGCCTGGGCCACGAAGTGCTCGAGGGCGGTGCGCATCAACGTCTGGTCGTCGGCCACGACTACTCGGATCATGGCGTCCAGCCTAGGCGGCGCACAGGCCGCCGCGCGTCCGCCGAAGGTCGACGTCGGCCCCCGCCTCGGGGCGGACCGGGCCGGCTCCCGGGGGCGGGGCGGAGGGCGACCGGAGACGGTGTCGGCGGGCCGGCCCGGCGGCCGAGGATGAGGGCAGCCGGCCGGCGCCGGCCCGATCGTCCGTTCACCCTGCCGAGGAGACCGCCTTGACCGCCC
>NZ_JABFAX010000025.1:0-418 GCF_017168395.1 Micrococcus sp. KRD128
GATCGCGGCAGCCCCGAGCTGCCGTCGGCACCGGACGATGCGCATGATGCGCTCGCCGATGCTCGGCACAATCTGGCGAAGTTCCAGGCGATCGAAGAGTTCTCGTATCGCGGGTGAACACCCGTTGTCCTGCGGCGACTGCGGTACGAATATCCTGTACCGGTGAACTGGACTGTCGACGTACCCATCGATCGCTTGCCCGACCTGCCGCCGTTGTCGCCGACGCTGCGCACTCGATTGGACGATGCGTTGGCCAAGCCAGCTGCGCAGCAACCGCAGTGGGACCCCGACCACGCAGCCGATATGCGCAAGGTGCTCGAGAGTGTGCCGCCCATCACCGTCGCCGGTGAAGTGGAGGCGTTGTCGGACAAGCTCGCCGCCGTCGCCCGCGGTGAGGCCTTCCTTCTCCAGGGTGGAG
>NZ_JABFAX010000026.1:0-426 GCF_017168395.1 Micrococcus sp. KRD128
AACTTGTTGTGCTGCAGCTTTATCTTCTCGACCAGGTGTTTTGAAATTAAATTTCGTAATTAAGAATCTGAAAACGATGTAATACAAACAGAACCACACAATTCCTATAGGTATGACGTATAGGTAGTTTGTTTTACTATTACCTTGTAGCACACCAAAAAGTAAGAAATCGATAAAGCCTCCACTGAAGGTTTGACCAATTGTAATGTTGAAAATGTCTGACATCATAAATGCTAATCCAGCAAAGAAGGCATGGATTAAATAAAGAATAGGTGCGACAAACAAGAAACTAAACTCTAAAGGTGCGGTAATACCTGTTAAAAATGAAGTGAGTGCAGCGGATAACATTAAACCGCCGACAACTTTTTTATGTTCAGGTTTAGCTGTGTGATAGATTGCAAGTGCGGCACCACATAAGCCGAACAT
>NZ_JABFAX010000027.1:0-400 GCF_017168395.1 Micrococcus sp. KRD128
GTACTAAATATAAGCCTAGTCCCATGCTTTCTTTTTGGTTATCTTTAAAATATTTATTTGATCCTGTGTAAAAAGGCTCGAATATCTTTTGTTGTTCTTCTAAACTAATTCCAGGTCCTTCGTCTATAACGGCAAATTCGATTTGTTCATCGCTAGCATAACGAATAGATAAATTGATTTTGGTGTCAGTAGAAGTGTGTTTAACTGCATTTTCAATCAAATTGAATAAAGCTTGTAAAATCAACTTACTTTCAATGTGTATAAACTGTAAATCTACTGAGGATGATACAGTTATACGCTTTTTTAAATGGCGACGTTCTAAAATCATATCGATTTCTTCTACTAATTCACTAACGAGATAAGGTTGCAATTTTATCTGAACATTGGATGACTGTAATTT
>NZ_JABFAX010000028.1:0-417 GCF_017168395.1 Micrococcus sp. KRD128
CCACGATGAAGTGCGACATGGCCGGCGCCGCCGCGGTCGTCCAGGCCACCTTCGCCATCGCCAGGCTGGGGCTCCCGGTGAAGGTGTCGGCGTTCGCGCCGATGGCCGAGAACATGGTGTCCGGCGACGCCACCCGCCCCGGCGACGTGCTCACGATGTACGGCGGCCGCACCGTCGAGGTCATGAACACCGACGCGGAAGGGCGGCTCGTGCTCGCCGACGCACTGGTGCGGGCCACCGAGGTCAAGCCGGACGTCATCCTCGATGTCGCGACCCTGACCGGGCACATGGTCCTCGCGCTCGGCGACCGCGTCGGCGGCGTGCTCGGCTCCGAGGCGGTCATCGCCGACGTGCGGGCGGCCGGCGACGCGGCCGGTGAGGCGCACTGGCCGATGCCGATCCCCGACGAGATGGTGG
>NZ_JABFAX010000029.1:0-841 GCF_017168395.1 Micrococcus sp. KRD128
GCACCACGGAAGTACCCCGACGAGCTCCGCGAACGCGCCACGCGGATGACTCTGGAAGCCCGTCAAGACCCCGCCACGAGGACCGGAGCGTTCCGCCGTGTGGGAGAACAGCTCGGGATCAATCCCGAGACGCTGCGCAACTGGGTCCGCCAAACCGAGATCGACCACGGCCACCGCCCCGGGATCACGATCAGCGAGGCCGCCCGGGTGGCCGAGCTGGAGAAGGAGAACCGTGAACTGCGGCGGGCGAACGCGATCCTGCGCTCGGCGTCGGCTTTCTTCGCGGCGGAGCTCGACCGCCCACAGCGCTGATCGTGGACTATATCGACGAACACAAGCACGAGTTCGGTGTCGAGCCGATCTGCGCCACGCTGTCCGCGGCAGGCACGCAGATCGCACCGAGCACGTATTACGCGGCCAAGACGCGCCCTCCTTCAGTGCGCAGCCTGCGCGATGAGCAGGTGCTCGTTGAGATCCGGCGGGTGCATGAGGCCAACTACGGGGTCTACGGGGCCCGGAAGGTCCACGCGCAACTGCGGAGGGAGGGCCTGCAGGTGGCCAGGTGCACGGTGGAGCGGCTCATGCGAGCCGCAGGCCTGCGCGGGATCAGCCGCGCGAAGGGCCCGAGGACCACGGTCCCAGGCCGCGGCCCGGATGAGCGTCAGGACCTGGTGCAGCGCGACTTCACCGCGGCGGCTCCGAACCAGCTGTGGGTCGCTGACATCACCTACTGCCGCACTTTCAGCGGATGGGTGTACGCCGCGTTCATCATCGACGTGTTCTCCCGACGGGTGCTGGGCTGGCAGCTGTCGAAGTCGCTGCGCACGGACCTGGCCCTGGA
>NZ_JABFAX010000003.1:0-1863 GCF_017168395.1 Micrococcus sp. KRD128
GTGTCGGCCCGGTCCGCGTCCGGGTGCCCGTCCAGGTGTCCGTGGTGACCGGCCTGGCGGCGCTCCTGGACGCTGTGCAGGTCGATGACCTCGGCGTCCGTCGCCGCGGGCGTCGGCGTGGTGGCCTCAGGGGTCGGCGTGGGCGCGTCCGCCTGCGGGGAGGCCGTCGTCGGGGCCGCCGGGGCCGCGACGGCGGGCCGGCGCGGGGCGCCCGTCGTCGGGTCGACACGGGGCACGCGGGGGCGGCGCGGACTCATCGCGGACTCCTTCGGACGCGTGGCGGGGACCCTCACAGCCTACTGCCCGCCCCTGGCAGGCTCCTGGCCGCCCCCGGGACGGGCGCGGGCCCGCCCGGAAGGATCCGAGCGGGCCCGCGCGTCGTCGTCGGGACGGTCAGCCGCGGAAGCGCGGGAAGGCGGAGCGGCCCGCGTAGACGGCGGCGTCGGCCAGGTCCTCCTCGATGCGCAGCAGCTGGTTGTACTTGGCCACGCGGTCCGAGCGGGCCGGGGCGCCGGTCTTGATCTGGCCGGCGTTGGTGGCCACCGCGAGGTCCGCGATGAACGTGTCCTCGGTCTCGCCCGAGCGGTGCGAGATCATGCAGTGGAACATGTGGCGCTGGGCCAGGGAGATCGCGTCGAAGGTCTCGGTCAGGGAGCCGATCTGGTTGACCTTCACGAGCAGGGCGTTGCCGGCCTTCTCGTCGATGCCGCGCTGCAGCCGCTCCACGTTGGTGACGAACAGGTCGTCGCCCACCAGCTGGACGCGATCGCCCAGCTGCGCCGTCAGGTGCTGCCAGCCGTCCCAGTCGTCCTCGTCGAGCGGGTCCTCGATGGAGACGATCGGGTAGTTGTCCACCAGCTCGGTGTAGTAGGCGGCCATCTCCTCGGCGGAGCGCTGCTGGCCCTCGAAGGTGTAGGAGCCCTTGTCGAAGAACTCGGAGGAGGCGACGTCCAGCGCCAGCGCGATGTCCTCACCCAGGCGGTAGCCGGCCTTCGTCACGGCCTCGGCGATGAGGTCCAGGGCGGCGCGGTTGGACTCCAGGGACGGGGCGAACCCGCCCTCGTCGCCCAGGCCGGTGGACAGGCCCTTCTCCTGCAGCACGGACTTCAGGGCGTGGTAGACCTCGGTGCCCCAGCGCAGGGCCTCACGGAAGGACGGGGCGCCGATCGGGGCGATCATGAACTCCTGGATGTCCACGTTGGAGTCCGCGTGGGCGCCGCCGTTGAGGATGTTCATCATCGGCACGGGCAGCACGTGGGCGTTCGGGCCGCCCAGGTACTTGTAGAGCATGAGGTCGGAGGCCTGCGCGGCGGCCGCGGCGACGGCCATGGACACGCCCAGGATCGCGTTCGCGCCCAGTTTGCCCTTGTTGGGGGTGCCGTCCAGGTCCCGCATCGCGCGGTCCACGGCGCGCTGGTCCGCGGCGAACTCGCCCTCGAGCTCCTCCGCGATGCCCTCGACGGCGGCGACGGCGTCCAGCACACCCTTGCCGCCGTAGCGCTTCTTGTCCCCGTCACGGCGCTCGACCGCCTCGAACTCGCCGGTGGACGCGCCCGAGGGCACGGCCGCGCGGCCCAGGGAGCCGTCGGTGAGCAGGACCTCCACCTCGACGGTGGGGTTGCCGCGCGAGTCGAGGATCTCGCGAGCGTGGATGGCGTCGATCAGGGCCATGGACGGGTCTCCTTCAATCGAAGTCGGAAGTCGTGCCCGCGGCGTGGACACGGCCTCAGCCTAGCTGTAGGAGGGCATGACGTTGTTGACACGCACCGGGGCCAACGAGGCCGGAGGAGCCTCTCCGCAGGAGGTATGCGGCCGATGGTAGTTGTAGTGATTCACCCACACCTGCAGGGCCTCACGCCGAGC
>NZ_JABFAX010000003.1:1963-18870 GCF_017168395.1 Micrococcus sp. KRD128
TAGCGTGAGTCACGAGCGGGCTTCCTTCCGCGGATGAGTGGATGTCGCAATTCCCATCCTGCGGGGCGGAGCCCGCTCGTCTCATCTCAGCCCGTGCCTCGTGTCAAGAACCTCATGACCCACAACACCTAGCGGGGACCTCCGGTTCCGGTCGGCCGCGCGCCGGCGACAAGACCGCCGTTCCCCCCGGCTGCGATGTCGCTGGGGCGCGGTCGGGGCTGCGGCCGGGCCGGCGCGGCGCCGCGTCAGCCGGACGGACGCAGCGCCGACCAGTCCCCCGCACGCACTCGCGCCACCGTGGTGCGCAGGGCCCGTTCGGGGTCCAGCCCCGCCGCCCGGGCCCGGCGCACCAGCGCGAACAGCTCCGCCCCGAGCGCGGCCTCGTCCGGCCACACCGCCGCCGGGCGCTCCCCCGCCTCGGCGGCCGGCGCGGGGACGTGCGCGGCGAGCGGGTCCGCCTCCTGCCGGGCCGTGCGGTCGACCACCTTCGCGGCGGCGGCCAGCGCCGGCAGCCGGGCCGGGATGTCGCCGACGTCGAGGCCCGGGCCGGTGCCGCCGTCGTCGTGGGCCGGGGCGGCGGGCGAGAGCCCCGCGGCGGCCCGCTCCCGCGCCTTGACCCGCTCCCAGGCCAGCTCGACGGCCTCGGGCGTGACGGCGGCGAGCTCCTCGGCCGGGCGCAGGCCGCCCTCGGGGGTGAGCACGAGCGGGTTGCGCCGGATCATCTTGGCGGTGAGGGCGTCGGCGGCGTCGTCCAGGCGGAACCCGGCCGTCTCCGCCGGGGCGCCCGGCGCCCGGGAGACGGCGGCGTGCAGGACCACCTGGAACAGGACGTCCCCGAGCTCGGCGGCCAGGGCGGGGTACGCGCCGTCGGCCCGACGCGCGGGCACGTCGGCCCATGCTAAGGCGTCGCGGGACTCGATCTCCGCCACCGCCTCGTACGCCTCCTCCACGAGGTACTCGGCGAGGTCGGCGTGCGTGAGCGCGGCCGTCCAGGGGCAGTGGTCGCGCAGGGCCTCGACCACCACCACCAGACGGTCCACACTCGCGCTCACGGGCGGATCAGTCGTCCTCGTCCTCGTCGTCCAGCTCCTCGAGGACCGGGCCGACGGCGTCGCCGGAGATGACCTCGCCCCAGCTGGCCACGAGGATCTCGGCGAGGTCCTCGCGCTCGTCCACGGACAGGAAGGCGGCCTCGGCGGCGTTGAGTTGCAGGTCCAGCAGCTCGGAGAGCGAGTAGCCGAAGGTCTCGGCGAGCAGGTAGAGCTCGTCGGTCAGGGACACGTCCGAGACGAGCCGGTTGTCCGTGTTCACGGTGACGCGGAAGCCGAGCTGCACGAGCAGGTCGATGGGATGGCCCGCGATGCCCGCCGAGGCGTCCACCGCGCCGGTCTGCAGGTTCGAGGACGGGCAGACCTCCAGGGCGATCTGCCGGTCCCGCACCCACGCGGCGGTCTCGCCCAGGTCCACGAGGCCGGTCAGCTCGTCCAGCTGCTCGCCGTCCTCGTCCACGCCGCCGTACTCCACCGAGATGTCCTCGGCCAGGCGCACGCCGTGGCCCAGACGCAGGGCTCGGCCGTCCACGAGGGCCGAGCGGACGGAGTCCAGGCCGTCGCCCTCGCCCGCGTGCACGGTGACGGGCAGGTGGTGGGCGGCCAGCCACGTGAAGGTGTCGGCGAAGCGGGAGGGCGGGAACCCGGCCTCGGCGCCCGCGATGTCGAAGCCCACGACGCCGGCCTCGCGGTGGCGCACGGCCAGCTCGGCGATCTCCTGGGCCCGGTCGGCGTGCCGCATCGCGGTGACCAGCTGTCCCACGCGGATCACGTGGCCCGCGGCGTCGGCGGCCTCGACCGCCTCGTCCAGACCGGCCTGCACGGCCTCGACGGCCTCGTCCAGGGTCAGCCCGCCGGCCAGGTGCTGCTCGGGGGCCCAGCGGATCTCGCCGTAGACGACGCCGTCGGCGACCAGGTCCTCGACGAACTCGCGGGCCACGCGGCGCAGCTGCTCGCGGGTCTGCATCACGGCGGTGGTCAGGGCGAAGACCTGCAGGTACTTCTCGAGGGACTCGCCGTTGGCGTGCTCGGCGATCCACTCGGCCAGGCCCTCGACGGTGTCCGCGGGGACCTCGACGCCGGCCTCGCGGGCCAGGTCGAGGACGGTGCCCACGCGCAGGCCGCCGTCGAGGTGGTCGTGGAGGGAGACCTTGGGCAGGACGGCCAGGTCGACCTCGAGCGGGGAGGGGGATGCGGTGTCCGGAAGCTGCGTCGTCGTCACGGGCGTCACTCTACGGCAGGGCGCTCAGCGCAGGGCCTCCTGCTCGGCCAGGGTGAGGCCCTTCACCCCGGAGCCCAGCCGGCGGCGCAGCAGGGCCTTGAGCAGACGGTCCAGCAGCAGGCCCACGAGCGCGGCACCCGTCACGGAGACGGCGATCTGCAGCACCGGATTCTCCAGCCAGCCCGCGGTCAGGCGCGCGATCATGATCGAGTACGCGGCCCAGCTGGCCGTGGAGAGCAGGTCCAGCGCCACGAACCGCACCGGCGGATAGCGGGTGGCGCCGGCCGTGAGGTTCAGGGCCACGCGGCCGCCGGGGATGAACCGGGCGGTGAACAGCAGCAGCGCGCCGTGGCTGTGCAGGTGGTGCCGGGCGACCTCGACCGTGGCCCGCACCCGCCGCAGCCGCATCCACCGGAACCGCTCCACGCCCACGGCACGGCCGATCGCGTACGCGGCCACGTCCCCCAGGAACGCGCCCGCGAAGCCGACCCCCCACAGCGCCCACAGGGAGAACGGGTGCCCGTCGCGGACGATCGCGCCGAGGGCCACCAGCACCGACTCCGACGGGAAGATCGGCACGATTCCGTCGAGCAGGCACAGCAGCAGCGTCAGCGGCAGGACCCACCACTGCGCGGAGGCGTGGAGGATCGCCTCCTCGAGCCACGCGAGCATCCGGTCAGCCGATCCGGTCCAGGATCACGGAGCGCTCGCGCAGGGTCCGGGCGTCGACGTCGTCGAGCTCGCCGACGGCCCACCCGCCGGCGAGCGCGGCCCTCGCCCGCTCGAAGCGCTCCGGCGTGTCCGTGTGCAGGGTCAGCACCTTCTGACCCTGGGCCACGCGCTCACCGGGGCGCACGTGCACCTCGACGCCGGCCGCGGCCTGGACGGCCTGGCCCTGCCGCTCCCGCCCGGCGCCGAGGCGCCACGCGGCCAGGCCCACGGCCATCGCGTCCAGCTCGGTGAGGACGCCGTCCGTCTCCGCGACGACGTCCTCGGTGTGGGCCGCCGTCGGGAGGGCCGCGCGCGGGTCGCCGCCCTGGGCCTCGATCATCCGGTTCCACACGTCCATCGCCCGGCCGTTGGCCAGGTGCTCGGCCGGGTCCACGTCCGTGACTCCGGCGCCGGCGAGCATCGCGGCGGCGAGCGCCACGGTGAGCTCCACGACGTCGGCCGGGCCGCCGCCGGCGAGCACCTCCACCGACTCGCGGACCTCGAGGGCGTTGCCGGCCGTCCGGCCCAGGGGCACGGACATGTCCGTGAGCAGCGCCGAGGTGTCCACCCCGGCGTCCCGGCCGAGGTCCACCATGGTCCGGGCCAGCTCGCGGGCGGACGCCTCGTCCTTCATGAACGCGCCCGAGCCGCACTTGACGTCCAGCACGAGGGCCCCGGTGCCCTCGGCGATCTTCTTGGACATGATCGAGGAGGCGATCAGCGGGATGGCCTCCACCGTGCCGGTGACGTCGCGTAGGGCGTACAGACGCTTGTCCGCCGGGGCCAGGCCCGAGCCGGCCGCGCAGATCACGGCGCCCACCTCGGAGAGCTGGCGCAGCATCGCCTCGTTGCTGAGGTCGGCCCGCCACCCGGGGATCGCCTCGAGCTTGTCCAGGGTGCCGCCGGTGTGGCCGAGGCCGCGGCCGGACAGCTGCGGCACGGCCACCCCGAAGGAGGCCACGAGGGGGGCCAGCGGCAGGGTGATCTTGTCCCCCACGCCGCCGGTGGAGTGCTTGTCCGCGGTGGCCAGGGGGCGGCCGTCCGGGGTGGTGAGCCCGCCGAAGTCCATGCGCTCGCCCGAGGCGATCATCGCGTCCGTCCAGCGGGCGATCTCGGCGCGGTCCATGCCGTTGAGCAGGATCGCCATGGCCAGGGCGGACATCTGCTCGTCCGCCACCACGCCGCGGGTGTACGCGTCCACCACCCAGTCGATCTGCTCGGGGGACAGCGTCCCCCGGTCCCGCTTGGTGCGGATCACCTCGACGGCGTCGAAGGGCTCGGCCTGCGGCTGCGCGGTCATGGGGGTCTCCTCGGGGGACGGCTGCGACGGTCAGCCTCCGACTCTAGCGAGCGGGCCCGGGAGCGCGCCGCACGTCAGGGACGGTCCGCCCGCTCCAGGTCGGCCGGGCCGAAGGCGTCCGGGAGCACCGCGTCGATCCCCCGCTCCCCCGCCGAGGTGAGCAGCACGAGCCCGGGGGCGCGGAACTCGTACAGCAGCTGGCGGCACCGCCCGCAGGGCATGGTGAGCACGCCCTCGCCGTCCACGCACACGAACGCGGCCAGTCGGCCGCCCCCGCTCATGCGCAGGTCCGCCAGCAGCGCGCACTCGGCGCACAGCGTCAGCCCGTAGGACGCGTTCTCGATGTTGCAGCCCGAGACGAGGCGGCCGTCGTCGGTGAGCGCGGCGGCGCCCACCCGGAACCCCGAGTAGGGCACGTAGGCGTGCTCCGTGGCGGCCAGGGCCGCGGCCCGCAGCCGGTCCCAGTCCACGCGCGGCGCCGTCGTCGTGTGCTGCCCGTCCGCCACGGCTACTCCTTCACGTACGGCACGCCCGAGGCGGCCGGGCCGCGCGAGCGGCCCACGAGGCCGGCCACGGCGAACACCGTGACGAGGTACGGGAGCATCGCCATGAACTGGCTCGGCACCGGGGTGCCGAGGATCGCCAGGACGTACTGCATGTTGGTGGCGAAGCCGAACAGCAGCGCCGCGAAGAACGCGCCGATCGGGTTCCAGCGGCCGAAGATCACGGCCGCGAGCGCGATGAAGCCCTGGCCCGCCGTCATCTCCTTGGTGAAGGACGACGCGGAGACGAGCGTGAAGAACGCCCCGCCCATGCCGGCCACCGCACCGCCCAGCAGGACGGCGGCGTACCGCGTGCGGTTCACGTCGATGCCCACGGTGTCCGCGGCCTTGGGATGCTCGCCCACGGCGCGCACGCGCAGGCCCCAGCGGGTGCGGAACAGGGCGAACCACAGCGCGATCACGAGCAGGTACATCGCGTAGCCCAGGATCGTCTGGTCGAACAGAATGGGCCCGAGCACGGGGATGTCCGCCAGGCCCGGAATCCGCAGGTTCGGGAAGTGCGGCGGCGCGTTGAGCTCGGTGTCCCCGCCCGTGAGGACGGTGGAGTACAGGAAGCTCGTCAGGCCGGCCACGAGCACGTTGAGCACGACGCCGACGATCACCTGGTTGACCAGGTACTTGATCGAGAACACGGCGAGCAGCCAGGACACGAGGACGCCGGCCACGATGGCGGCGGCCAGGCCCGCCCAGGGCGAGCCGGTGGCGGTGCCGACGACGGCGGCCGTGAACGCGCCCGCCAGCAGCTGACCCTCGATCGCGATGTTCACCACGCCCGAACGCTCGGCCAGGATGCCGGCCATCGAGCCGAAGATCAGCGGGACGGCCAGTGCGAACGACCCGGCGATCAGGCCGGTGAGGAACACGGTGGTGTTGTCCGCCGAGCCGATCACCCAGATGAGGAACGCGGCCACGAACGCGACGGCGAACAGGGCGGCGGCCCAGCCGGGGGTGCGCCCCGAGCGCAGGGTCGCCAGCCAGGCCACCACGGTGAGCACCGCCATGAGCCCGACGAGCAGCCAGCCCCCCAGCACGGGCTCGGCGGTCAGGTCCGGGAGCACGACGGCGTCGGACGCGTGGGAGAGCCGGAAGGTCGCCGTCGCCTCGGGGGCGCCGAGGGCGAAGACGGCCAGGGCCAGCAGGGTCAGGGCCGTCAGGGCGATCGGGGTGGTCCAGTGCCGGACCACGACCCGGGCGGGCTCGGCGGCCTCGGGGCGGACGACGTCGGCGTGGGGCCGGGCGGCGGTCGCGCTCATCGGGCGTCCCCCTTCTGCTCGTGCGGGCGATGGGTCGGGGCGGCGTCCGTGGGCTGGGTGGTCGGAGCCTGCGGGTCCGCGACGGCGGCGGCCGCGGCCTCCTGGACGCCCGTGGACGGGGCGGCGGCGTGGCCGCCGGCGCCGGTCAGCGCGGCGCCGGCCACGGCGGGCTGGGTCACGGGGTCGGCGGCGCGGCGGGCGCGGGCGGCGCCCGGGGCGGGCAGTCGGAAGATGGCACGCACCAGCGGCGGGGCTGCGATGAGCAGCACGATCACGGACTGCACCACGAGGACGATGTCGACCGGCACCCCGGTCTCGGTCTGCATGGTCACGCCGCCGGCGCGCAGGGCGCCGAAGAGCAGACCCGCGAACAGCACGCCCACCGGGTGGGACCGGCCGAGCAGGGCCACCGTGATCGCGTCGAAGCCGAAGGACCCGGCCACGGAGGTGTTCAGCGTGCTCTCCGTGCCGGCCACGTGGGTGGCGCCGGCCAGGCCGGCGAGGCCGCCGGAGATCGCCATGGCGGCCACGTAGGAGCCCTTCACGGAGATGCCGGCCGTGCGGGCGGCGTCCGGGTTGGCGCCCACGGCGCGCAGGCGGAAGCCGAGGGTGGAGCGCTGCATCAGCCACCACGTGAAGAGCACGGCCAGCAGCGCGACGAAGAAGCCCCAGTGCAGCCGGAAGTCGGTCCCCAGCAGCCGCGGTAACATGGCGGAGCGGTCCAGCGGAGCGGACACCGGGTTCGTGGTGTCGGGCGCCCGCAGGATGGGGGTGTTCAGCAGGTACGCGAGCAGGTTCACCGCCACGTAGTTGAGCATGATCGTGAGGATCACCTCGTGCGCGCCCGTCCAGGCCTTGAGCACGCCGACGACGGAGCCCCACAGCACGCCGCCGAGCACGCCCATCACGACGACGAGCAGCAGGTGCACGCCGGGCGGCAGGTGCAGGTGCACGCCGAACCACGTGGCGAACATGGCGCCGAAGATGAACTGGCCCTGGCCGCCGATGTTGAACAGGCCCGCCCGGAAGGCGATGGCGATGCCCAGCGAGATGATGATCAGCGGGGTCGCCACGGTGAGGGTCTCGGTGAGCGGGTAGAGCATGCCCGTCGCGTCCGAGGCCCGGTAGTTGAAGACGGCGCCGCGGAACAGGGCCGCGAAGGCTCCGGCGAACGCGGCCCAGGCGGCGGAGAGCAGGTCGCCCGGGCGGGCGAAGAAATAGCCGGCGGCGTCGCGGACGTCCTCGTCCACGGCGATGATCAGCAGGCCGGAGATCAGCAGGGACAGCAGGATCGCCAGGGCGGTGACCGTGCCGTTGCCCGAGAGGATCCGGCGCAGGGCGGAGTCGGCGGGGGCGGGCCGGACGGCGGTGCTCACGGGCGCTCTCCTTCCGTGGTGGGGTGGGCGGCGGGCGCCGCGCCGGCGGCGCCGGGCGTGCCCGCGGCGACGTCCGCGCCGGAGGCGAGGGCCGCGTCGTCGGGGGTCTGGCCGGCCATCATGAGGCCGAACGTCTCGCGCGAGGTGTCCCCCGGCACGATGCCGACGATCCGCCCGTGGTACATCACGGCGATCCGGTCGGCCAGCTCGAGGACCTCGTCCAGCTCGGTGGAGACGATCAGCACGGGGGTGCCGGCGTCGCGCTCGGCGATGATCCGGTCGTGCAGGAACTCGATCGAGCCGACGTCCACGCCGCGCGTGGGCTGCGAGGCGATGAACAGGCGCAGCCCGTCCACGAGCTCGCGGGCCATGACGACCTTCTGCTGGTTGCCTCCCGAGAGGGAGGAGACCGGCAGGTCCACGCCCTGGGTGCGGACGTCGAACTCGGCCACGCGGCGCTCGGCGAGCGCCCGCACCGCGGCGGGGCGCATCTGCACGGCGTTGCCGGCCGGGGCGACGTCGTACCGGTTGAGCACCATGTTCTCCGCCACGGAGAACGGGCCGACGAGCCCGTCCGTGGAGCGGTCCTCAGGCACGAAGCCGACGCCGGAGCGGATGATCTGGCGGGTGGACCGGCCGATCAGCTCCCGGCCGTCCAGGGTGACGGAGCCGGTGGCCTTGACCAGGCCCATGATCGCCTCGGTCAGCTCGGTCTGCCCGTTGCCCTGCACACCGGCCACGGCGAGGACCTCACCCTGGCGGATGGCGAAGGACACGGCGTCCAGCAGCACCTGGCCCGTGGGCGAGACCACGGAGAGGTCCTCGACGCGGAACGTCTCCTCCCCCAGGGTCGGGGCCGTCTTGCGCCGCTCGAGGACGACGCTCCGGCCCACCATGAGCGCGGCCAGCTCGGCGGCCTCGGCGGAGGGGTCCGCCGTGCCGACCACGCGGCCGCGGCGCAGCACGGTGATGTCGTCCGAGACGGCCTTGACCTCGCGCAGCTTGTGGGAGATGAACACGATCGCCGTGCCGTCCGCGCGCAGCTGGCGGATGATGCCGAGCAGCTCGTCGGTCTCCTGCGGAGTGAGCACGGCGGTCGGCTCGTCCAGGATGAGGATGCGCGCATCGCGGACGAGGGCCTTGATGATCTCGACGCGCTGCTGCACGCCCACGGGCAGGTCCTCGACGACGGCGTCCGGGTCCACGTCGAAGCCGTACTGGGCGGAGATCTCCCGGATCCGCCGGCGGGTGGCCTCGAGGTCGAGCACGCCGAGGGCGCGGGTGTGCTCGTCGCCGAGGGCCACGTTCTCGGCCACCGTGAAGACGGGCACGAGCATGAAGTGCTGGTGCACCATGCCGATGCCCGCGCGCATGGCCTCACCGGGACCGGAGAACCGGACGGGCTCGCCGTCGAGCAGGATCTCCCCCTCGGTGGGCTCGTAGAGCCCGAAGAGGACGTTCATCAGGGTGGACTTGCCGGCGCCGTTCTCGCCGAGGAGGGTGTGCACCCGCCCCGACTCCACGGTCAGGTTCACGTCCTCGTTCGCGGCGAACGAGCCGAAGCGCTTGGTGATCCCGCGCAGTTCGAGCCTCATCGAGGGCCTTCCGTCTGGTCGATGCTCGTGGTGCCGCGCTCGGCGGCGGGGGCGGGCCGGGCGCCCGCGCGCCGCGGGGCCGGTCCGGAGGGGTCCGGGCCGGCCCTGCGGCGATGGCGAGGCGGGTCAGGCCTCCGGGGAGTACTCCGAGCCGACCTTCAGCTCGCCCGAGATGATCTTCGCCTCGAGGTCCTTGAGCTCGTCCTTGAGCTCCTGCGGCACCGTGTCCTCGAAGTCGTGGAACGGGGCCAGCTCGACGCCCTTGTTCTCCAGCGTGCCCACGTAGGGCTCGGCCGAGAACTCGTCCTTCAGGTCCGCGGCGATCACGTCGGAGACGGACTGGCCCATGTTCTTCTTCACCGAGGTGAGGATCAGGTTGCCGTCCTTGGTGGACTCGTAGCCGTCCGAGTCCGGCCAGATGACCTTGACGTCCTTGCCGCCCTGGTTCGCCTCGCGGACGGCGTCCAGGGTGCCCAGGCCCACGGGGCCGGCCACCGGCATCACGATGTCCGCGCCCTCGTTGATGAAGTTGGCGGTGTTCGTCTTGCCGTTGGCCACGTTCTTGAAGTCGCCCGTGAAGGAGCCGGTCTTCGCGTCCTTGTCCCAGCCCAGGACCTTGACGTCCTTGTCCTTGACCTCGTTGTAGTGCGCCACGCCGCGGGCGAAGCCGTCCATGAAGATGGTGACGGTGGGCAACTCGGCCCCTCCGTAGGTGGCCACGGTGCCGGTCTCGGTGGTGCCCGCGGCCAGGTAGCCGGCCAGGAACGCCGCCTGCGCGGTGTCGTAGGTGAGCTTCTGGAAGTTGTCGCTGAAGTCGCCGTCGGTGACGTCCACGCCGAAGAAGTGGGTCTCGGCGTTCTGCGCGGAGACCGGCAGCATCGCCTTGCCGAGCATGAAGCCCACGCCGATGACGGCGTCGCAGTCGGCGTTGACCAGGGCGGTCACGTTCGGGGTGTACTCGCTGGGCTCGTTCGACTCGGCCTCGCTGGTGGTGATGCCGTAGGCCTTCTCGGCGGCCTTGAGGCCCTCGTAGGAGGACTGGTTGAAGGAGCGGTCGTCGAAGCCGCCCTCGTCCGAGACGATGCAGGCCTTGTAGTCCTTGTTGTCCGAGCCGACGCCGTCCACCGTGGCGATGGCCTCGCTCTCGGCGGCGCCGGAGCCCGAGGCCTCGGACTGCTCCGGCGGGGCGCCGCAGGCGGTCAGCAGCAGGCCGGAGACGCCGAGCGCGGCGGCGGGGAGCAGGAGACGACGGCGGCGCGCGGCCGACGGGGTGGCGATGCCCATGGGGGTCCTCATTTCGGAAGGCAGGGTGCGAGGTTCGTGGCCGCTGGCCGCGGAAAGACGGGGCCCGTGCGGGTGGCCCCGTCCGGATGAGCGCGAGTCTACCGAACGGTTGGCCCGTCCCCTCCGGCGGGGGCGGGCGGCGGGGTCAGTGGTGGTCCTCGCCCGTGAGCACCTGCAGCGCGGCGGCGGTGAAGACCCGCATGCCCACGCCGATGGCCCGCTCGTCCGGCGCGTAGTCCCCGCGGTGCAGATCGTAGATGGGGCCACCCGGGGACCGGGTGCCGAGGCGCAGCATGGAGCCGGGCACCTGCTGGGTCATCCAGGCGAAGTCCTCGCCGCCCATCGACTGCGGGGTCAGGAGGATCGCCCGCGAGCCGAGCTCCCGCCGCGCCGCGGTCTCGATCAGCGCCGTCTCGCCCTCGGTGTTGTGCACCGGCGGGACGCCGCGCACGTGCTCGAGCTGCACGTGCACGCCGTACGGCGCGGCGACCTGCCGGACCACCTCGTCGAGCAGCGCACCGGCCTCCTCCCACACGTCCGCGTCGAGGCAGCGCATGGTCCCGGCCAGGTAGCCGGTGTTGTCGATCGCGTTGGGCGCGCTGCCGGCGGCGATCTGCCCCCACACCACGGAGACGGCCGAACGCACGTCGATCCGCCGGGAGAGCACGGCGGGCACGTTCACGGCGATCTGGGACAGGGCGAAGACCATGTCCTCGGTGAGGTGAGGCCGCGAGGTGTGCCCCCCGCGTCCGGTGAGGGTGATCCGGATCGTGTCCGCCGCCGAGGTGATGGCGCCGATGCGGGTGCCGATCGAGCCGACATCGACCTGGGGGTCGCAGTGCGCCGCCAGGATGCGGGGCACGTCGTCGAGGATCCCCTGACGCAGCACGGCCAGGGAGCCGCCGGGCAGCCGCTCCTCCGCGGGCTGGAAGATGACGCGGACCGTGCCGTGGACCCGCTCGCCGGCCGCGCGCAGGTCGGCGTCGGCGGTGGCCCCGCGGAGGATGCGGCCGAGGGCGACGGCCACACCCGCCATGACGGCGGTGTGCATGTCGTGGCCGCACGCGTGCGCGACGCCGTCATTGACGGACACGTAGGGCAGGCCGGTCTCCTCCTCGACCGGCAGCGCGTCGATGTCCGCGCGCAGGGCCAGCACCACCGGCCCCTCCCCGACGTCCACGTAGGCGCCCGTGGACTCCATCCGCACGGGCGAGAGCCCGTAGCCGGAGAGCAGCTCCACGATGCGGTCGGTGGTGCGGTACTCCTCATAGGAGAGCTCGGGATGCCGGTGCAGGTCCCGGCGGAAGGACACGATCTCGTCCTCGAGCTCGGCCACCACGGGGCCCACCGAGGGGACGGACGTCGGACGGGGCCCGGTCAGCACGGAGTCGGAGGTGGTCATGGCCCAGCACCCTACTCCGGGGGTGCCGGTCGGTGGGGGCCGGACCCGGCCGGGGACACGGTCAGAGGACCTCGTCCACGCCCTCCGCCTTGAGCGCCTCGACGGCCTTCTTGACCTCCTGGGCGTGCTCCGTGGTGGTGACCAGCAGCGCGTCCTCGGTGTCCACCACGACGACGTCCTCGATGCCGATCAAGGCGATGACGCGCTTCGTGTCCGTCACCACGACGCCGGACGCGTCGTCCGAGTACACGCGCGGGGTGTCCCCGATCACCGTGATGCCGGAGGCGTCCTTGACCGGGTTCAGGCGGGCGATCGCCGCGAAGTCCCCCACGTCGTCCCACGTGAAGGAGCCGGGGATCACGGCCACGTCGCCGACGGCGGCGGCGGGCTCGGCCACGGCGTAGTCGATGGCGGTCTTCGTCAGCTCGGGCCACACCCGGGCCATGACCTCGTCCCGCTCCGGCGTCTCCCACGCGCGGGCGATCTCCATCAGGCCGGCGTGCAGCGCGGGCTCGTTCTCCTCGAGGTGGGCCAGCATGAGGCCCACGGGCGCCACGAACATGCCCGCGTTCCAGAGGTAGCGGCCGGACTTCACGTACTGCTGGGCGACCTTCAGGTCCGGCTTCTCCACGAACGCGGCGACGTCATGCGCGTCCGGAGCGCCGGCCACGCGGAGGCGGCGGCCCCGGCGGATGTAGCCGAAGCCCGTGGCCGCGTGCGTGGGCTCAATGCCGATGGTCACGATCCGGCCGGTGGCCGCCGTCTCGACGGCCTGCCGCACCGCGTCCTGGAAGACCTCCACCGGGGAGATCACCTGATCCGCCGCGAACGAGCCCATGATCGTGTCCGGGTCACGCAGGGAGAGGATCGCCGCGGCCAGGCCGATGGCGGCCGCGGAGTCCTTGGGCGAGGGCTCGAGCACCAGATCCGTCTCCGCCAGATCCGGCAGCTGCATGCACACCGCCTCCCGGTGGGCCTCCCCGGTCACCACGAGCATGCCCGCGGCCAGGGGCGCCAGACGGTCCCACGTGGCACGGATCAGGGTCTGGCCCGAGCCGGTGAGGTCGTGGAGGAACTTCGGGGCGGCGGCCCGCGAGAGGGGCCACAGGCGGGTGCCCACGCCCCCGGCGGGGATCACGGCGTGGAAGCGGGACAGGGCCGTGCCCGGCGCGGCCTCGCGCGGGGCATCGGTCAGGTTCGGATCGGTGCTCACCGGCCCAGACTACGGAACCGTCCGGACGGGGGACCACTCGACGCGTCCCAGGCGGGGCACAGCCCAGACCGAACAGGACGGCGGCGGGGCGCCGCACGCGTCACAGTGGTCGCCCGGGTCCCCGATCGGGCACGGAGGCGCGGGAAGGGTCTACCCTAGGCGGAGGAATCCACTCGCACACGCCCCTGCCCGTCGTCGTCCCACGGCGGAGGACCGGGATCGTGCATTCCCCCTGGAGGTATCAACCGTGTCTAGCGCCACTGCGCAGGCCCCGGCCAAGAACGGCCGCGGAACCCTGTACCGGGGCCACGGCGGCATGTGGTCCTGGGTGGGCCACCGCGTCACCGGCGTCGTCATCTTCTTCTACCTGCTCGTCCACGTGCTGGACACGGCCCTGGTCCGGGTCTCCCCCGAGGCTTACGACGCCGTGATCGGCTCGTACAAGACGTGGTACTTCGCGCTCGGCGAGGCCGGCCTCGTCGCGGCGATCATCTTCCACGCCCTGAACGGCCTGCGCATCATCCTGGTCGACTTCTGGAAGGGCGGCACCCAGCACCACAAGACCCTGCTGTGGATCGTGCTGGGGCTGTGGGCCGTCCTGACCCTGGGCTTCGCCATCCGTCACTTCAGCCTCGCACTCGGAGGTCACTGAGCCATGAGCACCACCGCTGAGACCACCATCGCGGCGCCCCGCAGCCGCCGTCTGGACCCCAAGTACACGCGCGACGGCGGCGGCCGCGGCAACTTCGAGATGCTCGCCTGGCTGTTCATGCGCATCTCGGGCGTTTTCCTCGTCGTGCTGATCGCCGTGCACCTGACCACCAACCTGCTGGTGGGCGACGGCATCCACGCCGTCGACTTCGGCTTCGTGGCCGGCAAGTGGGCGCACCCGCTGTGGCAGTTCTGGGACCTGGCCCTCCTGTGGCTGGCCATGCTGCACGGCGCCAACGGCGTGCGCACGATCATCAATGACTACACCCGTCGCGGCACCGGCCGGTTCTGGCTGACGATGATCCTGTACATCGCCACGGCCGTGGTCATCATCCTCGGCACCCTGGTGATCTTCACCTTCGATCCCTGCATGGTGGACGCCTCCGGCGCCCTGCTCGAGGGCTCCCCGGCCTTCTGCGGCTGACCCCGGAAACGCTCACCCTGCGGTGCGGCCGGCCCGAGCGGCCGCCGCGTCACAGACACCCAGAAAGAGAGACCTGAATGCAGGTGCACAAGTACGACGTGGTGATCGTCGGCGCCGGCGGCGCGGGCATGCGCGCGGCCATCGAGGCCGGTCAGCGCGCGCACACCGCCGTCCTCACCAAGATCTACCCCACGCGTTCCCACACCGGCGCGGCCCAGGGCGGCATGTGCGCGGCCCTCGCCAACGTCGAGGAGGACAACTGGGAGTGGCACACGTTCGACACCGTCAAGGGCGGCGACTACCTGGTGGACCAGGACGCCGCGGAGGTCATGGCCAAGGAGGCCATCGACGCGGTGCTGGACCTCGAGAAGATGGGCCTGCCCTTCAACCGCACCCCCGAGGGCAAGATCGACCAGCGCCGCTTCGGCGGCCACACCCGTGACCACGGCAAGGCGCCCGTGCGCCGCGCCTGCTACGCCGCGGACCGCACCGGCCACATGATCCTCCAGACGCTGTACCAGAACTGCGTCAAGCACAACGTGGAGTTCTTCAACGAGTTCTACGTGCTCGACCTGCTGCTGGTGGAGGAGGACGCCGTGCGCGAGGACGGCACCGCCTACAAGCAGAAGCGCACCGCCGGCGTCGTCTCCTACGAGCTGGCCACCGGCGAGATCCACGTCTTCCAGGCCAAGTCGGTCATCTTCGCCACCGGCGGCGCCGGCAAGGTGTACAAGACCACCTCGAACGCCCACACCCTCACCGGCGACGGCATGGCCATCGCCTACCGCGCGGGCCTGCCGCTCGAGGACATGGAGTTCGTGCAGTTCCACCCGACCGGCCTGGCCGGCCTGGGCATCCTGCTCTCCGAGGCCGCACGCGGCGAGGGCGGCATCCTCCGCAACGCGGACGGCGAGCGCTTCATGGAGCGCTACGCCCCCACCATCAAGGACCTCGCCCCGCGCGACATCGTGGCCCGGTCCATGGCCGAGGAGGTCCGTCAGGGCCGCGGCGCCGGCCCCAACAAGGACTACGTGCTGCTCGACCTGACGCACCTGGAGCCCTCGCACATCGACGAGAAGCTCCCGGACATCACCGAGTTCGCCCGCACGTACCTGGGCGTCGAGCCCTACACGGAGCCGGTGCCGGTGTTCCCCACCTGCCACTACTTCATGGGCGGCATCCCCACGAACATCAAGGCCGAGGTCCTCCAGGACAACGACACCGTCGTGCCGGGCCTGTACGCCGCCGGTGAGGTGGCCTGCGTGTCCGTGCACGGGTCCAACCGCCTGGGCACCAACTCGCTGCTGGACATCAACGTGTTCGGCCGCCGCGCCGGCATCTACGCCGCCGAGTACGCCACGCAGGCGGACTGGGTGGAGCTGCCCGAGGGCGGCGAGCTGCCGACCGTGGAGCACATCGAGAACCTGCGCTCCGCCACCGGCTCCGAGCGCGTCGCGGACATCCGCGCCGAGCTCCAGGAGTCCATGGACGCGGACATGCAGGTCTTCCGCGACGAGGACTCGATCCGCCGCGCACTGGCCAAGATCGAGGAGCTGCGCGGGCGCTACGAGAACGTGTCCGTCCAGGACAAGGGCCACCGCTTCAACCTCGACCTGCTCGAGGGCATGGAGCTGGGCTACCTCCTGGACATCGCCGAGGCGATGACCCTCGCGGCCCTGGGCCGCAAGGAGTCCCGCGGAGGCCACTACCGCGAGGACTACCCCGACCGCGACGACGAGAACTTCATGGCGCACACCATGATCTACCGTGACGAGACCGCGGAGATGGAGGGCGTCAAGGGCATCCGCTTCGAGACCAAGCCCGTCGTCGTGACCCGTTACCAGCCGATGGAGCGTAAGTACTGATGAGCCACTCAGCAACCGAGACCGAGGCCCCCGTGGCCCAGGCGCAGACCCAGTCCGCCGGCGGCGGCGCAGGCGAGGTCGAGAGCTTCGACATCGTGCTCAAGGTCCGCCGCTACCTCCCGGAGTCCTCCGAGGAGTCCTACTGGGACGAGTGGCGCCTGACCATGTACGGCACCGACCGCGTGCTGGACGCCCTGCACAAGGTCAAGTGGGACCATGACGGCACCCTGTCGTTCCGCCGCTCCTGCGCCCACGGCGTGTGCGGCTCCGACGCCATGCGCATCAACGGCCGCAACCGGCTGGCCTGCAAGACGCTCCTGAAGGACCTCGACCTGTCCAAGCCCATCCTGGTGGAGCCCATCAAGGGCCTGCCGGTGGAGAAGGACCTGATCGTGGACATGGACCCGTTCTTCCAGTCCTACCGCGAGATCATGCCGTTCCTGGTCGCCGAGGGCCACGCGCCCACCAAGGAGCGCTACCAGTCCCAAGCCGACCGGGCGATCTACGACGACACCACCAAGTGCATCCTGTGCGCCGCGTGCACCTCGTCCTGCCCGGTGTTCTGGACGGACGGCCAGTACTTCGGCCCGGCCGCCATCGTCAACGCGCACCGGTTCATCTTCGACTCGCGTGACGAGGCCGGTGACATGCGCCTGGAGATCCTGAACGACAAGGAGGGCGTGTGGCGCTGCCGCACCACCTTCAACTGCACCGACGCGTGCCCCCGCGGCATCCAGGTGACCAAGGCGATCGCCGAGGTGAAGCAGGCCATCCTGGCCCGCCAGTTCTGATCCCCCGCACCACGACGGCGGCCCGTCTCCTCACGCGAGGAGGCGGGCCGCCGTCGTCGTGGAGGGGGTGCCCCTTCCGCCGAGGCCCGCAGACGCGCCGTCACCGGCCCGGCGTAGCGGCGTGTGTGCGGGCCTCAGCGCGGGGACG
>NZ_JABFAX010000003.1:18970-25689 GCF_017168395.1 Micrococcus sp. KRD128
CCCTCCCCCGGCCTGCACCATCCGCCCGCCGTCGACCATCCAGAAGGCCGCCGTGAGCATCCCCAGCACCACGAACACGCTGCCCACGGGGCGCACCGCCCGGATCCGACGCGTGATGCCGGCCAGGAGCACCAGGGTCAGGACGACCACCGCCGCGGCGGCCACCGGCCACGCCCCCGCCGGGGTGAGGAACGCGGCGACGTCGGCGTCGGTGACCTCGCTCGCGCCCCAGGAGCGCGCCTCCAGCACGGCACGGGCGTAGCCGGGCGCCGACTGCAGCGCGAGCACGCCCCCCACGCCGGCCGCGCTCAGTGCGCCCGTGACGGCCGTGACGGTCTGGAACAGGCGCAGGGGACGCAGGGCCGCGCGGTCGAGGGCGGGGTCGCGGTCCGTGGCGTCGTGGGGATCGTCGGCGAGGGGGTGCATGCCCCCATCATGCCCGGCGGCGCAGGAAGGTCGTCGCGAGGCCCGGGTTGAAGGCGCACACGAGCCAGGCCGCGTTCACGAGCGCGAACAGCCCGCCCAGGACCAGGGGCAGCACGACGTCCCCGGCGGGGAAGACGAACAGGCGGATGGTCCCCAGCAGGGTCACGAAGATGGCGATCGAGGCGAACAGGGCGCCCATGATGCGCGCCGTGTTGCTGTGCCGGGTCAGGCCGACGAGGACGATCGCGTAGACCGCCAGGCCCAGCAGGGTCGCGAACCAGACGCTGCCCGTGAGAGCGCCCTCGATCGCCTCGGCGGTCATCGCGGGCGACTGCGCGCTGCCCTCCGGCAGCGAGTCCGCGATGTCCTGGGCCGCGCCCGGGAGGAGGTTGCGCAGGATCGACGCGGCGTAGAGGACCGCGGATGCCACCGTCAGCCCGAGCAACGCCCGGAACACGACGGGGGTGCGGGCGTCGGGGCGGATCAGCGGGCGGGCGTCCGGACCGGAGTGCCCGGCGACGCGCCGCCGCGCCTCATCCGGGCCCACTTCGGGCCGCCCGCCGCCGTCCAGGTCGTCGGGGTGGGGGGACACGGGATGCGGGGGTCGATGATCGGAGGCCATGTCGCCATGGTCTCCGCTGGCCGACGCCGGGGCGAGGGGTGGCGACCCCGGACTCGCCGCCGGCGAACGGCGTCGGGATCAGGCGCGGCGGCCCTGACGGGTGTAGGCCGCGACCTGCGGGTTGAAGGCCTTGACCAGCCACAGGATGTTCACGATCACCAGCGCCAGGCTCAGCACGGAGGCCAGGACGCCGCCGATGCCGGGGAAGGTCACGAAGGAGAAGATGCCGCCGACGGCGCTGAGGGTGCCCAGGATCGCCAGGACGATGCCGAGGATGCGGGCCCAGTTCTTGGCCCCGCGGAGGTTGAAGTACACCAGGGCGTACAGGGCCACGCCGATGAGCAGGACGATGATCGAGCCCACCGTCACGGAGGCGCCCACGACGGGCGCGATCTCCTCCACCTGCTCCGGGGTGAGGCCGCTCTGGCGAAGGGAGTCCCGCATGCGTTCGATGCTCTCCTCGCCGCCGAACAGGGCCGGCAGGGAGGACAGCACGTACAGCGCGAGCGACGTGAGCGTCAGCGTCAGGAGGGCGGGGAACGCGGCCGGCTCCGGGACGACCCCGTACGGGCTGCCCGGCTGGGCGCCGTAGCCCGGGGCCGCGTAGGGCTGCGTGCCGTAGCGGGAGCCCGCGGCGGGCTGACCCGGGTTCGGGTCCTGGTGCGGTCGATCGGTGGTCATAGTGTGCTCCTCGGTGTCGTGGGTGATGGCGGTGACGGGCGCGGCGGCCGGATCACTCGTGGCGCAGGGCCTCGATGGGATCCTTCCGGGCCGCACGCAGGGCGGGCAAGGTGCCGGCGATGAACGCGATGGCCACGATCAGCAGCAGGATCAGCAGCAGGGCGAGGGGGTTGACCGCGAACAGGACCAGGCCGGTGACGCCGCTGAGGGGGCCGGTGGTCAGCACCTGGTTCGCGATGAGTCCGACGGCGACGCCCAGGCCGATGCCGATCAGCGAGCCGAGCAGGCCGATCACGACGGCCTCCATGGTGAACAGGCCGAAGATCTTCCCGCCGGTCATGCCGAGGGCCTTCATGAGGCCGATCTCCCGGGTGCGCTCCTGCACCGCCATGAGCAGGGTGTTGATGATGCCGAAGCTGGCGGCGAGCAGGGCGATGAGCGCGAAGCCGGTGAGCACCCACGTGACGGCGTCGATGATGCCGCGGATCACGCCGAGCTGCTCCTCGAGGGTCTGCGCCAGCAGGCCCTGGTCGGCCAGCGCCTGCTTCACGGCGTCCTCGTTCGCCTCCGGGTCCTCGACGATCGCCGTGGCCTGGAAGTAGGTGTCCCGCTGGGACTCCGGCAGGCCCTCCGTCGTGATGTCGTAGATCGCCTGCTCGAGCGACTCCGACGGCGTCGGGGCGGTGCCCGCACCGGACGCGGCCGCCTCCGTCACACCGACCACGGTGGCCTTCACCGACTTCTGCTCCTGCAGCGGGGTCGCCGCCACGACGGTCAGCTCCGTGCCGATCAGGTCCTCGGCGTCGCCGGCGCCCAGGTCCGCCACCCACGACTCGGGCATGACGATCTCCTCGGCGCCGGCCTCGGGGGCACGGCCCGCGGAGAAGGTGAGCATGTCGATCTCACCGGAGCTGCCCATGAAGCCGGTCTGCCACTTGCGGTCGTCCGGGCCCTGGATGTACTCCGGCTCGGCCACCCGATAGGTCTTCACCTCGGTGACGTGCTCGGTGTCCTCGATCGCGGCGAGGTCCTCCTGCGTGAGCAGCGGCATGCCGAACATCTCGCCGCCGGCGGCGTCCTGCTCCGTGTACTCCTGGGGCGAACCGCTCGCCGCGCCGGCCGAGGACATGTCCTGCTGCTTCATCACGGTCAGCTCGCCGGGCTTGCCGAAGCCCTCGACCACGTTGTCCACGTACTTGTTGATGCCCGCGCCGAGCCCCGTGGTGAGGGTCAGCGTGAATGCGCCGATCACGATCGCGACGACGGTGAGGAAGGTGCGCAGCTTGGAGCGCATCGTGTTGGCGAGCGCCGTGCCCGCGACGTCGGTGACCTTCATGCCCGTGCTCCGTCCCGCTCGGTGCCGACGCGCTCGTCGGCGATGACCACGCCGTCCTGCAGCTCGACGCGACGGTCGCACTTCGCGGCCAGGTCGTCGTCGTGCGTGACCACCACGAGGGTGATGCCCTCGTCGCGGTGCAGGCCGAAGAGGATGTCCTCCACGGCCGCCGAGGTGGCGGAGTCCAGGTTGCCCGTGGGCTCGTCCGCGAACAGCACCGTCGGGTTGTTCACGAGCGCGCGGGCGATGCACACGCGCTGCTTCTGACCGCCGGAGAGGTCCGTGGCCTTGTTCTTCGCCTTGTCCGCGAGCTCGAGCCGCTCGAGCACCGCCATGCCGCGGCGGGCGCGCTCGGCCCGGCCCACGCCGGCGATCTTCAGCGGCAGCACGGTGTTCTCCAGGACCGTCTGGTTCGGGTTCAGGAAGAACTGCTGGAACACGAAGCCGAACCGCTCGTTGCGCAGCTGCGAGATCTCTGCGGCCTTGAGCTGGGAGACGGGACGGCCGTCCATCGCGACGACGCCGGCGGAGGGCTGGTCCAGCAGCGCCAGCAGGTGCATCAGGGTGGACTTGCCGGAGCCGGACTTGCCGACGACGGCCAGGGACTCGCCGCGCTGGATCTGCAGGGTGATGCCCTTCAGCGCGTCGAAGCGGGACGCCCCGCGGCCGTAGACCTTGACGAGGTTCTCCGTCTCCAGGACGGGTTCGGCCCCGGGCGGGACCTCGGCGACCCCGGGGGTCGCGACTGCGGTGGACATGGCTCCGGCACTCCTCTGTCGGTGGGGCACGCCCCCACGGCGGCAGGAGCGGGGGCGATGCCTCCATCCTGTCAGCCGCGCACGCGCCGGCGCCTCCACCTCGAGTCGGAGAAACACGACGGCCCGCGTCCCCCGCAGGTCGGGGGCGCGGGCCGTCGTCGCGGGGCCGGTGCGGTCCGGCTCAGCGCAGCGGCGGCAGGAAGCCGACCTTGGCGTAGACGTCCTCGAGCACGGGCGTGGCCACGGCGCGGGCCTTCTCGGCGCCGGCGGCGAGGATGCGGTCCAGCTCGGCGGGGTCGTCCAGCAGCGCGAGGGCGCGCTCGCGCACGGGGGCCAGGCGCTCGACGACGGCGTCCGCCACCGCGACCTTGAGGTGCCCGTACATCTTGCCGACGAACTCCTCCTCGAGCTGCGGGATCGGTGTGCCGGACACCGCGGAGAGGATGGTCAGCAGGTTGGAGACGCCGGGCTTGGCCTCACGGTCGAAGCGCACCTCGGTGCCGTCGTCGGTCACGGCCGACTTGATCTTCTTGGCGGTCTTCTTCGGCTCCTCGAGGATGTTGATGAGCCCGTTCGGGGACGCCGCGGACTTGGACATCTTCGACGTGGGGTCCTGCAGGTCGTAGATGCGCGCGCCGGTCTCCGGGTAGAAGCCGGTGGGCACCACGAACGTCTCGCCGTAGCGGTGGTTGAAGCGCTGGGCGAGGTCGCGGGTGAGCTCCACGTGCTGGCGCTGGTCGTCGCCCACGGGCACGCCGTGCGGCTGGTAGAGCAGGATGTCCGCGGCCATGAGCATGGGATACGCGAGCAGGCCGACGCCGGCCGCGTCCGCGCCCTGCTTGGCGGACTTGTCCTTGAACTGGGTCATCCGCATGGCCTCGCCCATGCCGGTCATGCAGGTCAGCACCCACGCCAGCTGCGCGTGCTCGGGCACCTGGGACTGGACGAACAGCGTGGAGCGCTCGGGGTCGATGCCTCCGGCGATGAACTGCGCGGCGGCCACCCGCGTGCGCTCCGCCAGGGCGGCCGGGTCCTGCGGCACGGTGATGGCGTGCAGGTCGGGGATGAAGAAGAACGCCTCGAAGTCGGCCTGGGTGCGCTCCCAGTTCACGAGGGCGCCGAGGTAGTTGCCCAGGTGGAGGGAGTCCGCCGAGGGCTGCATGCCGGAGAGCACGCGGTGCCGGGCGGACGCGCCGGCCAGGTGGGCGGTGGCGGCGGCGTCCTTGGCCAGGACGTCCTGGACGGAGTTCTTCTTCATGGTCATCTCAGCCTCGGGTCTCTCCTGCACGGTCAGAACTGGTAGTCGACCACGAGCGGGGCGTGGTCGGAGAAGCGGGTGCCCCAGCTGGGGGCGCGGTCCACGACGGCGGTCCTCGCCCGCTCGGCCAGGCCCGCGGTCGCCATGTGGTAGTCGATGCGCCATCCGGCGTCGTTGTCGAAGGCCTTGCCCCGCATGGACCACCACGTATACGGGCCCGGCACCGGCCCGGCGAGGGCTCGGTGCACGTCCGTGAAGCCGAGCTCGCCGAAGAACCGGTCGAAGTAGGCGCGCTCCTCGGGCAGGAAGCCGGCCTTCTTCACGTTGCCCTTCCAGTTCTTGATGTCCAGCTCGGTGTGGCCCACGTTGAGGTCGCCCGTGACGAGGGCGTGCCCCTCCCCCGCGGCCAGCTCGGAGAGGCGGCGGACCATCTCGTCGAGGAACCGGTACTTGTCCACCTGCTTCGGGGTGTCGACCTCGCCCGAGTGCACGTAGGCGGAGACCACGGTCAGCGGCGAGCCGTCCGGCAGGCGCAGGTCGGCCTCGATCCAGCGGCCGGCGTCGTCGAAGTACCCGTCGGCGTCGGCGATGCCCGTGCGGACCTCGCCGAGCGGGAACCGCGAGGCGATCGCGACGCCGGCCCGCCCCTTGGCGGCGGCCACGGCGTCCGCCAGGTGCACCTCGTCCCAGTCCTCGCCCACGATCTCGCGGACCAGCTGCGCCGTGACGTCCGCGGGGGCGCGCACCTCCTGGAGGGTGAGCACGTCCACGCCGCGACCGGCGAACCACTCCCGCATGCCCTTGCGGTGCGAGGCGCGGATGCCGTTGACGTTCACGGTGGCCACGCGCACGGCGCCGTCGGCCTTGGGCGCCCCGGCGTGGGCGTGCACCACGGGCTCGCCCTCGGCGGGCTCGGGGTACTTCCCGGTGACAGGGTCCTTCTCGGGCAGCGCCGGCATCAGCCGATCACCGTCCCGCTCACCGGGCCCTCGGCGCCACCGGCCCGGGACTCCTTGATCATGTCGCGGGCGTTGGAGGCCGTGATGTCGATGGTCTCCAGGGCGCGGTCCACCATCTCGCGGTCCATGCCCTCGCCCGCGGCGAGCTGCTCGCGCACCACGCGCACCTGCACCTGGGCGATCTTGAACGAGTGGTCCAGCTTGGTGTCCCGCAGGGGGTCCGCGGCCGGCGCCGACGGGGCCACCGCGGGGGCGGCGGCGTCGGTGTCCCGGCCGCGCAGGGCGGCGACGTCGGCGCGGGCGTTCTGCATGGCGGTGTCCACCTTGCGTCCCGCGGCCTGGACGCCGCGGCGCATCTGCAGGAACACGACCACCGCGAACACGAGCCAGCCGGCGGCGACGGCGACCACGAGCCACCCGATCACGTCGTTCTGGTTCGCGGCGAAGATGATCGCCACGATCAGGATGACGATCATCGCGACGAAGCCGAGCGATCCCACGCGCAGGCCGGCGCGGGGGCCGCGGCGCGCGCCGTCGGGACCGGGGGTCAGGGACTGGGACATGGGTGCTCCTCCGGAGGGGCTCGTGGGGTCTGCCCTCCATCATCCCGCATCGTGGGGTGCGCTCCGAATCGGGCGTCCCGCGTCGGCGCCTATCCTGAGGCGATGACCCCCCGCCC
>NZ_JABFAX010000003.1:25789-68696 GCF_017168395.1 Micrococcus sp. KRD128
AGATTTGTATAAGAGACAGGACCAGCGCCGCATCCTCACCGCGCTGCTCATGCCGCTCTTCCTCGCTCTGATGAGCGTGTCCGTGGTGAACGTGGCGCTGCCGGCCATCGAGTCGGGCCTGGACGCCACGAGCGCGGATCTGCAGTGGGTGCTGGCGGGGTACACGCTGACGTTCGGCACCGTGCTCGTGGCCGCGGGCCGCGCCGGCGACCTGTGGGGCCGCAAGAGCCTGTTCCTGGCGGGCATCACGCTGTACATGCTCGGCTCCCTGCTCTCCGGCCTGGCCGGGGACACCCTGCTGCTCAACGCGGGGCGCCTGCTCACGGGCCTGGGCGCGGGTGTGTTCAACCCCCAGGTCATCGGGTTCATCCAGTCGAACTTCCACGGCCGCGCCCGCGGGCGGGCCTACGGGCTCTTCGGCACCGTGGTGGGCCTCGGCGTGGCCGTGGGACCCCTGCTCGGCGGGCTGTTCCTCGGCGCGTTCGGCCCCGAGTGGGGCTGGCGCTCCACGTTCCTCATGAACGTGCCCGTGGGCCTGGCCGCCGTCGCGATGGGCGCCCTCTGGCTGCCGCCGCCCACCCGCGTGCACGGCCTGCCCGCCGCCCCCGGACCGCGCGGGATCGCCGCGCTCGACCCGGTGGGCGCCCTGCTGCTCGGCGCCGGCGGGGTGAGCCTCATGGTGCCGTTCATCGTCCCGGGCACCGCCTGGCTGCTGGTGCTCGCCGCCGCGCTCGTGACGGCGTGGTGGCTGTGGGAGAAGCACGTGAAGGCCCGGGCGTCGGCCACCGGCGTGCAGCCCATGGTGGACCCGGCCCTGTTCCGGCGGCCGTCCTTCACGATCGGCGCGCTCGAGTCCACCATCTACCTGGCCACGATGCCGGCGGTGTTCGCGATCGTGGCGATCTTCCTGCAGCGCGGCATGGGGTTCACGCCGCTCGAGGCCGGCCTCGTGGGCCTGCCCGGCGCCGTCGTCGTGGCCTCCCTGTCCCCGTGGGTGGGCTCGATGGTGCAGCGGCGCGGGCCCGTGCTCGTGCTGCTCGGCGCCCTCGTGGGCCTCGTGTCGCTGGGGGTGCTGGCGCTCGCGTTCGAGCGCAGCGCGGCCGGCGCGTGGTCGCCGTGGATCGTGGGGGTGGGGTTGATCGTGCAGTCGGCCTCGCAGGCCCTGCTGCTCACCAGCACGCAGGTGCTGATGATGGACGACGTCGCCGGCCACGAGGCGGGGGCGGCTGGCGGCGTCGCCCAGACGGCGCAGCGCCTCGGCACCGCCCTGGGCCTGTCCGTGGTGACGGGCGCGTTCTTCGCGGCCCTGGCCGGCGCCGCAGCCCAGAGCGCCGGGCCGCCGTCGGCCGCGGCGTACGCGCACGCGGCCTCGACCGCCATGGGCATGGTGGCCGTGTGCTGGGCGCTCACCGCCGTGGTCGCGGCCCTGGACGTGGTCCGGCGGCGCCGCGCGGTGCGCGCGGCCTGACCGGCCCGCGGGGGCCTCAGCGCAGGAACAGCGCGCCGAGCCGGCGGGCGGCCAGCCACACCCCGACGCCGGCCATCACCACGAAGTAGAGGACGTGGCCGGCGGTCGCCCAGCTCAGCACGCCCACCGCGAGCGCGCGCATCATCTCCACCGCATGCCACAGCGGGAACACGCGGATCACCCACTGGATCGGCTCCGGGTAGACCGCGAGCGGGAAGAACGTGGCTGAGAACAGGAACATGGGCATCAGCACGATCTGGACCCAGTCCATGTGCTGGAACGTCTTCATCCAGCTCGTCACCGCCATGCCGAGGGAGGCGAAGCCCAGCGCCACGAGCAGGGCGCCAGGGATCATGAGCAGCGCCGTCCACGAGGTGACGAGCCCGGCCACGGTCATGACGATCAGGAAGCCGACCGCGTAGATCAGCCCGCGCAGCAGCGCCATCGCGATCTCCCCGAGTGCCACGTCCAGCGGGCCCAGCCGCGTGGAGAGCATGGTCTGGTACGTCTTCGCGTAGCGCAGCTTGAAGAACACGTTCCACGTGGAGTCGTAGATGGCGCCGTTCATCGCCGAGACCGCCAGCAGTGCGGGGGCGAGGTACATGCCGTACGGGACGGGGGTGCCGTCCGGGCCGGCCACGTCGCCGACCAGCGCACCGAGCCCCAGCCCCAGGGAGGCCAGGTAGAGCACGGGCTCGAAGAACCCGGAGAAGAACACCACCCAGTTGTTGGACTTCAGGGACAGGAACGCCCGCTCCATCACCGCGCGCACGTTGCCCGAGTACGCGCCGGCCAGCGGGCCGCGGCGCACGGGGATCTCGGGCAGGGGCGGCACGGCGACGGCGTGTTCCCGCGCCACCGAGGACGACGGCGCGGCAGGCTCCGCCTGCGCGGCGGCGGGTGCGACGTCGGCGCGGGCGGCCCCGGTGCGCGCGGCACGGCGGCCCAGGCGCGGGGCACGGTCCCGGCGGGCGGCCGTGACGGCGTCGCGGTCCGGGGTGCCGCGGACCCAGCCGAGGCGGCGCGTGTAGATCCGCACCGCGAGCCAGGCCCCGCCGAGCGCGAGGGACAGCAGGAACGCCACGTGCACCACGGTGAGCCAGGCCGGCTCGGCCATCCCGTAGGAGAGAATGCGGCCGAGCTGGGCGGCATGCCACTGCGGGGAGAGCCAGCCGATCCAGCGCAGCCACACCGGCAGCGCCTCGAGCGGGTAGAAGGTGGCGGAGAACAGGAACAGGGGCATGACCACGAGCCGCTGCAGGGTGGCGAACTGGCCCTTGTCCTCCTGCAGGGAGGCCGCGAACGCCATGATCGGCGCGCCGACGGCGAGCCCGCCGAGCGTGGCGGTGAGGACCTGCACCCACGCCCACGGGCTCGAGACCACGCCGAACGCCAGCATCACCAGCAGGAACACGGCGGCCTGGAACACGAACCGCAGGCTCACCGCCACGAGGTGGCCCAGGGCGATCTGCGCCGGAGACAGCGGGGTGGCCTGCGCCGCGTAGTACGTGCGTTGCCACTGGAACCCGCCCATCACCGGGTAGGAGAACTCGACGGACGCGGTCATCAGCGCGCCCGAGGCCAGCAGCGCCGGGGCGATGAACGCGACGTAGGAGACCCCGCCCAGGGCGTCCTGCGGCATCCCGCCGCCCATGAGCTGGGCTAGGCCCAGACCCATGGCCAGCAGGTAGAGCACGGGCTCACCGAGCGCCCCGACGAGCAGCACCGCGCCGTAGCGACGCATGGACCGCAGCTGGTGCTCGGCGTAGAGCAGGACGCCGCGGCGCTTCACGCGCTCCGCGGACGCCGCCGCGGTGACCGGCGGGCGCAGCGGCTCGGCGGGCGTGGTGGGGGACGGCACGGGTCAGTCCACCAGGGTGCGGCCGGTGAGGATGAGGAACACGTCCTCGAGGCTCGCGCGGCGGGTCAGCGTGGTGACGGGGGCGGGCAGGGCGCCCTCGTCGACGAGGCGCTGCACGACGTCGTGCAGGTCGTCCGCGCGTCGGGCGTAGACGAGGACGCGGTCCGGGAGGACCTCGACGCGGTGCACCACGCCGTCACCCGCGTGGGCCTGGACGGTGCGGGCCGCGGCCTCGTTGCGGTCCGCGCCGAAGCGCGCCTCGAGGACCTCGCGGGAGGCATGCTCGCGGATGAGCTCGGCGGGGGTGCCGGCGGCCATGATCTCGCCGCCGTCGACCACGACGAGCCGGTCGCACAGCTGCTCCGCCTCGTCCATGTGGTGCGTGGTCAGCAGCAGCGTGGTGCCGCGTTCCTTGAGCCGGTAGAGGCGGTCCCACAGGATGTGGCGGGCCTGCGGGTCCAGGCCCGTGGTGGGCTCGTCGAGGAGGAAGAGGGCCGGCTCGTTGACCAGGGCGCGGGCGATCACGAGCCGGCGCTTCATGCCGCCGGAGAGGTCGGTGACCTTGGCGTCCGCCTTCTCGGTGAGCTGGGCGAAGGCCAGCAGCTCCTCGGCCTTGGGCCGCAGGTACGAGTAGGGCAGGCCGAAGTAGCGGCCGTAGATCAGGATGTTCTCCCGGGCGGTGAGCTCCTCGTCCAGGTTGTCCTGCTGCGGCACCACGCCCAGGCGCGCACGGACGGCCGGCCCGTCCTCCTCCGGGTCGATGCCCAGGATGGTCAGCTCGCCCGCGGTGCGCTGCGAGGTGCCCGCGAGCATGCGCATGGTGGTGGACTTGCCCGCGCCGTTGGGGCCGAGCAGGCCGAAGCACTCCCCGGGGCGCACGTCCAGGTCGATGCCCTTCACGGCGTGGAACTCGCCGTACTGCTTGCGCAGCCCACGGGCACGGATGACGGAGGCGGAGGCCGGGGCGGCGGGCAGAGTGGTGTGACTCACAAGCCGACAGCATAGGCGCACCACCCGCCCGCACGCGTCCCGCCCCCTCGGCGGCGAACCCTGCGATATGGCCCCCATCCGGGGTGGATGGGGGCCATATCGCAGGGTTGGTCGCGGAAGTGGGAGAGGTCAGGCTCCGGCCCGCTCCCCCGCCCAGTCCTCGCCGTCGGCGGCGCGCTCGGCGGCCTCGACGACGTTCGCCAGCAGCATGACGCGGGTCATCGGACCGACGCCGCCCGGGTTCGGCGCCATCCAGGACGCCTTCTCCTTCACGGCCGGGTCCACGTCGCCCAGGACGCGGGACTTCCCGTCCTCCCCGGTCACGCGGGAGACGCCCACGTCCAGGACGATCACGCCCTCCTTGACCTGCTCCGGCTTCACCATGTGGGCGGAGCCGGCGGCGGCGATCACGACGTCGGCGCTCGCCAGCAGCTCGTCGAGGTTCGTGGTGCCGGTGTGGGCCAGGGTCACGGTGGCGTTGACCTCGCGGCGGGTGAGCACGAGGCCGGCGGGCCGGCCGATGGTCACGCCGCGGCCGATCACGAGCACGTGCTTGCCGGCCAGCTCCACACCGTGGTGGCCCAGCAGCTCGACGCAGCCGGCCGGGGTGCACGGCAGCGGCGAGTCCAGCTCGCCGCCGACCGAGGCCACGAGCCGCCCCAGGTTCATGGGGTGCAGGCCGTCCGCGTCCTTGTCCGGGTCGATGGCCTCGAGCACCTTCTGGGTGTCCACGTGCTTCGGCAGCGGCAGCTGGACGATGTAGCCCGTGCAGGCCGGGTCCTCGTTCAGCTCGCGCACGACGTCGAGGATCTGCTCCTGTGTCGCGTCCGCGGGCAGCTCACGCTGGATGGACTCGATGCCCACCTCGGCGCAGTCGCGGTGCTTGCCCGCCACGTACTTCTGCGAGCCGGCGTCCTCGCCGACGAGCAGGGTGCCGAGGCCCGGGGTGTGCCCGCGCTCGGCGAGGGCGGCCACGCGGCCGCGCAGCTCCTCCTTGATCGCGGCGGCGGTGGCCTTGCCGTCCAGGACCTTCGCGGTCATCGGCGGCTCACCAGCCCTCGAGGCCGTCGTACAGCGGGAAGTCCTCGGTGAGCTTCACGACGCGCGCGCGCAGCGCCTCCACGTCCGGGCTCGGCTTGAGGGCCTCGGCGATGACGTCGGACACCTCGCGGAACTCGGCCTCGCCGAATCCGCGGGAGGCCAGCGCGGGGGTGCCGATGCGCAGGCCGGAGGTGGTCATCGGCGGACGCGGGTCCCACGGCACCGAGTTGCGGTTCACGGTGATGCCGACCTCGTGCAGGATGTCCTCGCCCTGCCTGCCGTCCAGCTGGGACTCGCGCAGGTCCACCAGGACCAGGTGCACGTCCGTGCCGCCGGTGAGCACCGAGATGCCGTGCTCGGCCATGTCCGGGGCGGTCAGGCGCTCGGCCAGGATCTGCGCGCCGGCCAGGGTGCGCTCCTGCTTCTCCTTGAAGTCCGCGGAGCCGGCGATCTTGAAGGCCACGGCCTTGCCCGCGATCGCATGCATCAGCGGGCCGCCCTGCTGACCCGGGAACACGGCGGAGTCGATCTTCTTCTTCAGCTCCTCGGTGGAGAGGATGAAGCCCGAACGGGGGCCGGCGAGGGTCTTGTGCACGGTGGAGGAGACGACGTCGGCGTGCGGCACCGGGTTCGGGTGCAGGCCGGCGGCCACGAGGCCGGCGAAGTGGGCCATGTCCACCCAGAGCCGGGCGCCGACCTCGTCCGCGATCGAGCGGAAGGCGGCGAAGTCGAGCTGACGGGGATAGGCGGACCAGCCGGCCACGATCACCTTCGGCCGGGCCTCGAGGGCCTTCTCGCGCACCTTGTCCATGTCGATGCGGTGGGTGTCCGGCTCCACCTCGTACGCGGCGATGCTGTAGTTCTTGCCGGAGAAGTTCAGCTTCATGCCGTGCGTCAGGTGGCCGCCGTGCGCCAGGGACAGGCCCATCATCGTGTCCCCGTGGTCCAACAGCGAGGTCATCACGGCCACGTTGGCCTGGGCGCCGGCGTGCGGCTGGACGTTGGCGTGCTCGGCGCCGAACAGGTCCTTGGCGCGCTGGATGGCCAAGTTCTCGGCCACGTCCACGAACTCGCAGCCGCCGTAGTAGCGGCGGCCGGGGTAGCCCTCCGCGTACTTGTTGGTCAGCACCGAGCCCTGCGTCTCGAGGATGGCGCGCGGCACGAAGTTCTCCGAGGCGATCATCTCGAGCGTGCCCCGCTGGCGGCCGAGCTCGTCCGCGAGCGCCGCGGCGATCTCCGGGTCCACCTCGGCGAGGGGCTGGGTGTTGATGTCGGGCGTCTGCGTCACGGGGGTTCCCTTCGAACGGGGGTCTGTGCGGCCGGAAGGCTCCGGTGCCCTCCATCCTAGTGACCGGGCGCCGTCGTCCGGCCTGCGCGACGGCGGCCCGCGGCCCCGGCGGCCGACCCCGGCACACGGTTCTTTTGACTGATTCAGAAATATGCCAAGATCGGGGGTGACGCCGCCCACCGCGCCGATCGGTGCGCGGCCGACGTCGATCGACGAAGGAGAGTTCCATGACGGAGTACCAGAAGACGACCCCGCACGCGACCGGTTCCACCCGCCAGAACGGCGCCCCGGCCGTCAGCGACCGCCAGTCCCTGACCGTGGGCAGCGAGGGGCCCATCGTCCTGCACGACACCCACCTGCTGGAGACCCACCAGCACTTCAACCGCATGAACATCCCGGAGCGCCGCCCGCACGCCAAGGGCTCCGGCGCGTTCGGCGAGTTCGAGGTGACCGAGGACGTGTCGAAGTACACCAAGGCCCTCGTGTTCCAGCCCGGCACGAAGACCGAGACCCTCCTGCGCTTCTCCACCGTGGCCGGCGAGCTCGGCTCCCCGGACACCTGGCGCGACGTGCGCGGCTTCGCGCTGCGCTTCTACAGCGAGGAGGGCAACTACGACATCGTCGGCAACAACACCCCGGTCTTCTTCCTGCGTGACCCGATGAAGTTCACCCACTTCATCCGCTCGCAGAAGCGTCTGCCGGACTCCGGCCTGCGCGATGCCACCATGCAGTGGGACTTCTGGACCAACAACCCCGAGTCCGCCCACCAGGTCACCTACCTGATGGGCCCGCGCGGCCTGCCCCGCACCTGGCGTGAGATGAACGGCTACGGCTCCCACACCTACCTGTGGGTCAACGCCCAGGGCGAGAAGCACTGGGTGAAGTACCACTTCATCTCCCAGCAGGGCGTGCACGGCCTCTCGAACGACGAGGCCACCAAGATCGCCGGCGAGAACGCCGACTTCCACCGCCAGGACCTGTTCGAGTCCATCGCCAAGGGCGACCACCCCAAGTGGGACCTCTACATCCAGGCGATCCCCTACGAGGAGGGCAAGACCTACCGGTTCAACCCCTTCGACCTGACGAAGACGATCTCCAAGAAGGACTACCCGCGCATCAAGGTCGGCACGCTGACCCTGAACCGCAACCCGGAGAACCACTTCGCGCAGATCGAGTCCGCCGCGTTCAGCCCGAGCAACACCGTGCCGGGCATCGGCCTCTCCCCGGACCGCATGCTCCTGGGCCGCGCCTTCGCGTACCACGACGCGCAGCTGTACCGCGTGGGCGCCCACGTGAACCAGCTGCCGGTGAACCGTCCCAAGAACGCGGTGCACAACTACGCCTTCGACGGCCAGATGTGGTACGACCACACCGGCGACCGCTCCACCTACGCGCCGAACTCCAACGGCGACTCCTGGTCGGACGAGACCGGCCCGGTGGACGACGGCTGGGAGGCCGACGGCACCCTGACCCGCGAGGCCCAGGCCCTGCGCGCGGACGACGACGACTTCGGCCAGGCCGGCACCCTCGTCCGGGAGGTCTTCTCGGCCCAGGAGCGCGAGGACTTCGTGGAGACCGTGGCCGGCGCGCTGAAGGGCGTCCGCCAGGACGTCCAGGCCCGCGCCTTCGAGTACTGGAAGAACGTGGACGCCACGATCGGCCAGCGCATCGAGGACGAGGTCAAGCGCCACGAGGGCGACGGCATCCCGGGCGTCGAGGCCGGCGGCGAGGCCCGTATCTGACGGCTCCCTCCCCCGGCGGGCGCCCGCGCGCGCTCCGCTGAACGCACGGCGGCCGCTCCCTCACACGAGGGGGCGGCCGCCGTCGTCGTGGGGCGGTTGTTCAGGTCAGCGCTTGCCCCAGCGGCGCTCCTGCGCCTGGGCCAGCTTGTCCTTGATCACCTTCACGGCCTTGTCCTTGGCGGGCACGGCCACGTTGTCCCGCAGCGGGACGGCGACCTTGTCACGCACGGTCTCGAACGCGGAGGCCGCCACGGCCCCGGCCTGGGCCAGCTTCGACTCGCCCTCGGCGTCCGAGCCTCGGGTCTCGTCGCGGTCCGCCCGCAGGTCCGGGAGGGCGGCGCCCTCGGTGTCGTCCTCGGCGGGCTCCTCATCCGTGGGGGCGGAGGAGGTGGAGGTGTCCGGGGCCACGGTCGTGGGCGTCGACGACGTCGGCGCGGCGGTCTCAGCGGTCCCGGCGGTCCCGGCAGTCCCGGCGGTCCCAGCAGTCCCGGCGGTCCCAGCGGCTGCCGCCGACTGGGCGGCGCGGGCCTCACGGCGGGTCGCCGGGGTGGCGTCCTCCGCACGGCCGGACGGGGCCGCGGTCGGATCCAGCTCCGGGGCGCCGCCCAGGGGCGTGGCCGGCGTGGTGCCGGCGTGGGTCTCCGGGGCCTCGGCCCGTCGGGTGGCCGGGGCGGCCTCGAGGGACGGGCGCTCGGCCGCGGGCTCGACCGCCGCCGGCTGCGCGGCGTCCGCGCGGTGGTCCTCGGTGCGCGTCGACTCGCGGCCCGCCTCGACCACGCGACCGGGCACGCCGGGCGTGCCGTCGATGCGCAGGGATCCGGCGGCCGAGCGCTCAGCGCCGTCGGCGTCGTTCTGCTGGGTCTGGTCCGACTCGGCGGCCACGACCGTGACCGAGCCGTGCGCGGTGGTGGCGACCGTGTGCGTCTCGAGGTGCTCGCCCTGCGGGACGGGGATGGCGTCCGTGGCGAAGTCCTTGGTGGGGGTGTGCTCGGTGGCGACCTCGTCGGCGGGGACGGTCCCGTGCACGTGCTCGGGAGCCGGGGTGAGGTGGCTCCTGTGCTGCGGGGCCGCAGGGGCCGGTGCCGCCGGGGCGGTCGTCTCGGTCTCCGGGGACGGGGAGGCCGGGGTCGCCGGGACGTCGGCCGCGGGCGTCTGCTCGTCCAGGGTGACGCCGGAGCCGCCGGCCACACCGGCCGCGCCCAGGCCCACGGTGTTCGCCTCGCGCGCCGTGCTCGGCGCCGCCGCGGCGGGGCGCAGCGTGCCCCGGGTGGCCGGAGCCGCGGCATCGCGACGGTGGGTCTCAGCGGCGGTGGCGTCGGTGCGCGGGGCGTCCTGCTGGTCCACGGTCACCCCCGCACCGCCGGCCACGCCGGCGACGGACTCGTCGGTCTCGCGGTCCGCCGCGGCGGTGTCGAACGCAGCCAGACCCCTGGCGGGCTTCTCCGCGGCTGCGGGGCGCGCGTCCTCCTCGGCCGCCACCTCGTCCAGGCGGGAGAGGCGGGTCGGGGCCGCGGGGGCGGCCGCCTGCTCACCCGCGGTGTCCGCGGTGACGCCCCGGCGCTCGAGCCGGGTCTCGGCGGCCTCGGCCTCGCGACGACGGCGGGAGGCGATCACCGAGAGGATGATCAGGATCAGCAGCACGACGATGATCGCCGCGATGATCCAGTAGAGGGTGAACTGTGCCATGGGGTGCTCCTCGGTCGTCTGGGGCGACCGGCCGGGCCGGGCGCCGCGTCTTGCTTCCCGCGCCGCCGCGCGGCGGGGAACCTGATCTTGAGGATGACACGGGGCCCGGCCCCCCGACCAGGGATCAGCCCCGTCATCCCGCGGTTCCGTGCGGCCGGCACCGCCTACCATCGACGCCATGGACACGGCAGCCCTCTCCCCCAGCCCCTCCCCCGCCTCCGGCGCGGAGCACGCCCACGTGCTCACGCTGGCCTGCACGAACCGCAAGGGCATCGTGCACGCCGTGACGGGCGCCCTGCTGGGCGTGGAGGCGGACATCACCGAGTCGCAGCAGTACGGCTCCCCGGACACCGGCGACTTCTTCATGCGCGTGGAGTTCGTGACCCCGGCCGTGCGGGAGGACATCGAGCAGGCGCTCGCGCCGGTGCGCGAGGAGTTCGGCATGCGCATGGGCCTGTGGGACGCGGCGCACCGCATGCGCACCCTCGTGATGTGCTCCAAGGACGGGCACACCCTCAACGACCTGCTCTTCCAGCAGCGCGCCGGCACCCTGCCCATCGAGATCCCCGTGGTGGTCTCGAACCACCTGGACCTGCAGCCGCTCGCCTCCTTCTACGGCGTGCCCTTCATCCACGTGCCCGTCTCCAAGGACCCCGCGAGCCGGGACTCCAAGGAGGCCGCGGAGGACCGGCTGCGCGACCTGATCGCCCAGTTCGACATCGAGCTGGTGGTGCTGGCCCGCTACATGCAGATCCTCTCGGACGAGCTGTGCCGGGACCTGGCCGGGATGGCCATCAACATCCACCACTCGTTCCTGCCCTCCTTCAAGGGCGCCCGCCCCTACCACCAGGCGCACGAACGCGGCGTGAAGCTCATCGGCGCCACCGCCCACTACGTGACCGCCGACCTGGACGAGGGCCCGATCATCGCGCAGTCCGTGCAGCCGGTGACCCACGCCCAGACCGCCGCCGACTTCGTGGCCCGCGGCCGCGACGTCGAGGGCTCCACGCTCGCGCAGGCCGTGCGCTGGCACGCCCAGCACCGCGTCCTCACGGACGGCCGGCGGACCGTCGTCTTCAGCTGAGCCAGGGACGACGGCGCCACGCGGCGCCGTCGTCCTCCACACCTAGGCTGGTGGCATGGCCCACATCATCACCGTCGCGGGTGCCACCCCGCGCATCCACGAGTCCGTCTTCCTCGCCCCGACCGCCGCGATCACCGGCGACGTCGAGATGGCCGAGCGCTCCTCCGCCTTCTACGGCGCCTCCGCCCGCGGCGACTCCGCCCCCATCCGGGTCGGCGCGGGCACCAACCTGCAGGACAACGTGGTGCTGCACGCGGACGAGGGCTTCCCGTGCACCCTCGGCGCCGGCGTCTCCGTAGGCCACTCCGCCGTGGTGCACGGGGCCACCGTGGAGGACGACTGCCTGATCGGCATGTCCGCCACGGTGATGAACGGCGCGGTGATCGGCACCGGCTCACTCGTGGCCGCCGGCGCCCTGGTGCTCGAGGGGACGCAGGTCCCGGCCGGCTCGCTCGTGGCGGGCGTCCCCGCGAAGGTCCGCCGCCCCCTCACGGACGAGGAGCGGGAGGGCCTGAAGAAGAACGCGGCCACCTACCTGCGGCTCTCCGCCGCGCACCGGGACGCCGTCGCCGGCTGAACTCGGCCCGGAGGATGTGGGACGGTGGGCACCATGCCCACCTCTTCCGCTCTCCCCCGCACCACGCCCGACGACGTCCCCGAGCGTCTGCTCATCCTCCCCGCGGCGCAGGACGTCGCCGGCACCCCCTACGCCCACGCCCGTCGGCTGGCCGAGCAGGCCGTGGCCGACGTCGGCGGCGCCGCCGTGGCCGAGGGCGACGCCTCCGCCACAGCCCTGCTGATGGTCCGCCCGATCCCGGTCGATGCGCTCGCCGCGGCCCTGGCCGCCCACCCCCGGGTGAGCTGGGTGCAGTTCCCGTTCGCCGGGATCGAGCCGTTCGTCCCCCTCGTGCGCAGCCACCCGGACATCGTGTGGACGTCCGCCAAGGGGACGTACGCGCCGCCGGTGGCCGAACACGCGCTGCTGCTCACCCTGGCCCTGCTGCGGGACCTGCCCGCGCGCGTCCGCGCCACCACGTGGGGCCCCTCCTCCGGCCGCACCCTGAACGGCCTGAACGCCGTGGTCGTGGGCGGCGGCGGGATCGCACAGGAGTACATCCGCCTGCTCAAGACCTGGGACGTGCACGTCACCGCGGTCCGCCGACGCGCGGGAGACGTGCCCGGCGCGGACCGCACCGTCACGACCGACCGCCTCGACGAGGTCCTGCCCGGTGCGCAGGTCGTGATGATCGCCGCGGCCGCCACGGACGAGACCCGCGGCCTGTTCGACGCCGACCGCCTCGCCCTCCTGGACGAGGACGCCGTGCTCGTGAACATCGCCCGCGGGACGCTGGTGGACACGGACGCCGTCGTCGAGGCCCTCGCGGCGGGCCGGCTGCACGGCTACGGCACGGACGTCACCGACCCCGAGCCGCTGCCGGAGGGCCACCCGCTCTGGACGGAGGAGCGTGCGCTCATCACGCCGCACACGGCGGACACCCCGGAGATGTGCGTCCCGCTGCTCCACGCGCGGGTCGAGCGGAACGTGCGGGCCCGCGCGGCCGGGACGGAGCTGGAGGGCCTGGTGGACGCCGAGGGCGGGTACTGACCCGCCCCCGGCGTCCGCGGTGCCGGCTCAGCGGCGCGGCGCGTCCGCCTCGCGTTCGGCGGCATCGCGCTCGGTGGCCATCTCGATCTGGCGGCGGCGCTCCTCGGCGGCCCGGCGGGTCAGCTCCGCGCCGACCTCGGGGTCGCGGGTGAGGTTCTCACCGGTGGTCGGGTCGAACAGGTGCACGCGGGTGGTGTCCACCCACAGGCGGGTCGGCGTGCCCGGCCGGGCGCGGGACTCGCCGGAGAGGGTGGCCACGACGACGGGGCGCAGCTCGTCCGCGTCCAGGTCCTTGGCCAGCGAGGAGAGCATCTCGGCCACGGCCGGGTCCGGATCGAACTCGATGTAGCCGTACTGCTCGTGGCCGAGCCACTCCAGGTGCGTGAGCGTCGCGTCGAAGGTGGAGCCCTGGTCGCGGCGGCTGTCCTCCACCAGCTCGGCGTCCTCGAAGAACTCCGGCCGCAGGCCGAGGAACACGATGTCCCGCCCCTCGGCGGCGCGGGCCTTCTCGGGCGGCACCGGGATGTCACCGATCGGCGAGGACAGCACGTGGCCGCCCTCCTTCTGCTTCAGCGAGGCGGGCAGGAAGTTCATCGACGGCGAGCCGATGAAGCCGGCCACGAACAGGTTGAGCGGCTGCTCGTAGAGCTCGCGCGGGCTGGCCACCTGCTGCAGCTCGCCCTTCTTGAGCACGGCCACCCGGTCGCCCAGGGTCATGGCCTCGGTCTGGTCGTGCGTCACGTAGACGGAGGTGGTGGCCAGGCGGCGCTGCAGCTGCGAGATCTCCGCGCGCATCTGCCCACGCAGCTTGGCGTCCAGGTTGGACAGCGGCTCGTCGAAGAGGAACGCGTCCGCCTCGCGCACGATCGCCCGGCCCATGGCCACGCGCTGACGCTGGCCGCCGGAGAGGTTGCCGGGCTTGCGCTCGAGGTGGTCCTCGAGCTCGAGCACGCGGGCGGCGTCGCGCACCTTGCGGTCGATCTCCTCCTCGGAGGGCTTGTTCTCCTTGATCAGCCGCAGCGGGAAGGCGATGTTCTCGTACACCGTCAGGTGCGGGTACAGCGCGTAGTTCTGGAACACCATCGCGAGGTTGCGGTCCTTGGGGGCCGCCTCGTTCACGCGGCGGCCGTCGATCAGCATCTCGCCGTCCGTGATGTCCTCGAGGCCCACGATCATGCGCAGCAGCGTGGACTTGCCGGAGCCGGAGGGGCCCACGAGGATGACGAACTCGCCGTCCTCGATCTCCAGGTTCACGTCCTTGATGGCGTGGAAGCCGTCGTCGTAGGTCTTGTCGATGTGGTTCAGGGTGATGGAGGCCATCGGGGGGTCCTTTCGGGAGGTCTCGTGCGCGGGCCTCAGCCCTTCACCGCGCCGTTGGTCAGGCCGGCCACGATCTGCCGCTGGAACGCCAGCACCAGGATCACGATCGGGATGGTCACGATGATCGCGGCCGCCGAGATGGCCCCGGTCGGCGACTCGAACTGCGAGGCGCCGGTGAAGAAGGCCAGGGCGGCGGGCACGGTGCGCGCGGTCTCGGTGGAGGTCAGGGAGATGCCGAACACGAAGTCGTTCCAGGCGATGAAGAAGGCGATGATCGCCGTCGTGAAGACGCCGGGGGCGGCCAGCGGGACGATCACCTTGCGGAACGCCTCGAGCGGGGTCGCGCCGTCCACCTGCGCGGCCTGGTCGAGCTCCCACGGGATCTGGCGGAAGAACGCGGCCAGGGTCCAGATGGAGATCGGCAGGGTCAGGGACAGGTAGGGGATGATCAGGCCGATCCACGTGTCGTACAGCCCGAGGGTGCGCCACATGTTGAACAGCGGCGTCACCAGGGAGATGACGGGGAACATCGAGACCATCAGGGACACCGTGAGCACGAGCCGCTTGCCCGGGAAGTCCAGGCGGGCGATCGCGTAGGCGCACAGCGTGGCCAGGATGACGGCGATGATCGTGGCGATCACGGTGATGCCGATCGAGTTGCGCAGCGCGGTGAGGAACAGCTCGCGCGAGCCGCCCACGAAGATCTCCTCGTAGTTCACCGTGGACCACTGGGTGGGCAACAGCTTGCCGTTGGCGAGGTCGGCGGGCGTCTTGAAGCTGGTCGCGAAGATCGAGAACAGCGGGAAGAGGCACCACACGCCGATCACGACGGTGAGGATCCACCACAGCGCGGTGGCCTTCCCGGTGCCGCGACGGTGGGGCGCGCGGGCCTCGGGTCCGCGGCCCTCGGGGGCGCGGCCCTCGGGGGCGGGAGCGGATGCGGCGGTGCTCACTTGGAACCTCCTCGGTCGGCCAGGTCCACCTTGAAGCCCTTGACGGCGATGACCGCCATGAGGGCCACGCACAGGAACAGGATCACGGAGACCGCCGAACCCATGCCGATCTCGAGCCGGCCGATGGACGTGCGGTAGGCCAGCAGCGAGAGGACCTCGGTGCCGTAGGCGCCGTTGGTCATGATGTAGATGGAGTCGAAGATGCGGAACGCGTCCATCGCGCGGAACAGGACGGCCACCATGATCGAGGCCTTCATGTTCGGCAGGATGACCAGCTTCATCCGCTGCCACCACGAGGCGCCGTCGACGGCGGCGGCCTCCGTGAGGTCGCCCGGCACCTGGGCCAGGCCGGCCAGCAGGAGCAGGGAGATGAACGGCGTGGTCTTCCAGATCTCGGAGAGCATGATCACGAACAGCGCGGTGCTGCTCTGCGCGAACCAGTTCAGGTCCGCGTCGACGCCCGGCAGCCACTCGAACCAGGCGTTGATGTAGCCCGAGTCGATCGAGAACATGTAGAACCACGCGAACGCGGAGACCACGGTGATGATGCCGTACGGCACCAGGATGATCGTGCGGATCAGGCCGCGGGTCTGCTTGATGGCGTGGTGCATGGCCAGGGCCAGCAGGAAGCCGAGGATGAGCTCGACCACCACGGTCACCACGGTGATCAGCAGGGTCACCCCGAGGTCCTTCCAGAACACGGGGTCCGTGAGGATCACGCCGTAGTTGCCCAGGCCCACGAACTCGCGGTCGCCCGGCGCGGTGAGCCGGTACTTGAACAGCGAGTCGTAGAGGGCCTGCAGGATCGGGTACAGAACCACGAACAGCATCACGAAGAACGCGGGGCCGGCCAGGAGCCAGCCGAGACGCGCCTCGGACTTCGCGCGCTGGGACTTCACCCGGCGGGGGCGGCGACCCTTTACGGCGCGCGGGGTGGATGCGGCGGGTGCGGTGTCGACGTGGCTCACAGCAGACGCTCCCCTCTCAGGACTTCCTGGATGAAGTCGTCGGTCTCGGCGGGGGTGGACTCGGAGACGCCCGACGGCGGCGCGTAGCGCTGCTGGATCGCGGTGGAGACCTCGTTGTAGTACGGGGTCTGCGGACGCGGGGCGCCGAGCTCGAGGGACTCCCGGATGGTGTCCGCCATGGGGAACTTCTCAGTCACCTCGGGGGCGTCGTAGGCCGCCGGGTCGGCGGGCGGGTTGCCGTTCTCGACGAAGTACTGGCTCTGGTGCTCGGTGGTGGTGATGCAGGAGATCGCGTCCCAGGCGAGGTCCTGGTGCTCGGACTTCGCCCCCACCCCCAGGTTGATGCCGCCCACGGGCGGCGCGGCGTCCTTGTCCTCGGCGGTGCGGGGGTAGACGGCCCAGCCGATGTCCTCGGGCAGGTCCTCCGGCAGCGTGCCCTCCTCCACGGAGCCGAGGGTGGCCGGCCAGACGAACGGCCAGTTGACCATGAACGAGCCGTTCTTGCCCTGGAAGAGCAGCATGGAGGCGTTCTCGTCCTGGGTCGGCAGGCCCGCGCTGCCGAGGCCCTCCTTGCCGATCGTGGAGATGATCCGGGCGGCCGTGCGGCCGGCCTCGGAGTCGAGGTTGGTGGTGACCTCGTCCGTGGGCGCCTCGGCGTTGGGGATGATCTGCTCCCCGCCGCCCTCGATGAGCGCGTTGAGCCACACGGTCATGGACTCGGCGCGGGCACCCTGGACGGCCAGGTCCTTGTCCTGGCTGCGGGCGGCCTCGATCAGCTGGTCCCACGTGACGGGCTGGGACATGTCCAGCCCCGCGGCCTCGGCGACCGACTTGCGGTACCAGAGCAGCTGCGTGTTGGCCCAGAACGGGACCGTGACGAGCTCGTCCTTCCAGCTGGCGGCCGCGAGGGCGCCCTCCAGGGCGTTGTCCTTCGCGTACGCCTGCATCTCCTCCGGCACGGGGGCCAGGAAGCCGGGCTCGGCGAGCTCGGGGACGAACGGCGGGTCGAGGGACATGATGTCCATCGACGTGTCGCCCGCGGCGAGGCGGCGGGTCAGCTGCTCGCGCTGGGAGCCGGCGTCCGTCGGAAGCATGGACGTCTCGATCCTGTACCGCCCGTTCGCGGCGTCGGTGCATTGGGCGGCGATCTTCGCCTGCCCGCCGTCGTCGGGGTTGGTGTACCAGGTCAGGGTGGGCGTCTGCTCGGCCGGGGCACACCCGGCCAGGATGAGCGCGCCCGCAGCGACGGCGCCGGCCAGCGTGGCCCGGCGCCGTTGACGTGCCCGCGTGTCGTGTCTCACAAGTGGAACCTCATTCGATGCGAGTCGGATGTGACGGCCATCATCACGCATCGGAGCGATTCCTGCACGTTTCGCGGGCCCCTTCCTCAGCGGGCGCGGCGGTTCGTCCGGGCGGTCGGCTCCGCGGCGGCGGGATCCTCGGGCCACGGGTGCTTGGGGTATCGCCCGCGGTTCTCGGCGCGGACCTGCGCGTAGGGGCCGGCCCAGAAGGACGGCAGGTCGGCGGTCACGGCGAGTGGGCGGCCTGCCGGGGAGAGCAGGTGCAGGACCACCGGCTCACGACCGTCCGCCACGGCGGGGGTGACACGCGCCCCGAAGAACTCCTGCAGCTTGGCGGCGACCACGGGCGGGGTGTCCTCGTGGACGGCCGGGTAGTCCACGACGACGCCGCGCCCGCTCGGCACGGGCAGGCGCTCGGGGGCGAGCTCGTCCAGCCGGCCCGCCTCCGGCCAGGGCAGGGCGCCGCGCAGCAGCGCCTCGGCGTCCAGGCGAGCGAGGGGCCGTCCCGCGGCCAGGTCGGCGGCGAGCCCGTCGACCAGCGCGTCCAGGCCGGGCAGCGCCGTGTCCGAGAGGTCCGGCCACGGGGCGCCGAGGACGCGGTGGAGCAGGTGCACTCGGCGGCGCAGGTGTTCGGCCCGGCCGCGCGGGTCGAACCGGGCGAGGCCGTCGGCGGCGAGCGCGTCGCGCACGGCCTGCGCGGCGGCGTCGGGGGAGACGGGTGCCGGCGTCTCCGCCAGCACGAGCGCGCCCAGCCGGTCCACGCGGCGGCCGGTGAGCCGGTCCCCGCGCCAGTCGGCGGTGTCCTCGGTGCGCCGCAGGCCTGCGCCGGCGAGTTCCGCCAGCGGCCGGTCGATCGGCGCGGCCGCGCGGATCGCGGCACCGGTGCCAGCCGCGTCCCCGGCCACGCGGGCGACCTCGGCCACGGCCAGCCACTCCTGCCCCGCCAGGCCGCCGCCGGCGGCGTCGCGGGGCAGGGCCGCGCGGGTGCCGGAGGCAAGCAGGTATGCCCCCTCCTCCCCCGCGCGTCGGGCGATCCACGCGGGGAAGGCCAGGGCGGCCACGAAACCGGCGGGGTGCCGCCGCGCGGTCGCCGCCTCGGGCCCGGGCCCGTCCGGCCCCCGCGGCCCCGGGGAGTGCTGCGCGTGCCGACGGGCCAGGCGCTCGAGCCGATCCGCCTCCCGGCGCCACCGCCCGGCCTCCGGGTGCCGGCCGTCCCGCAGGGCCGCGACCAGCGCCTCGAGGTCGGCGCCGGGGGCGCGCAGGTCCAGGGCGAGGGCCGCCGTCGCCTCGGCCGCGGGGCGGGGCCCCGTCAGCGGTGCCGCCCGCAGGAGGGCGTGGCCGAGCGACGGGTCCAGGGGCAGCTCGGCCAGGACGGCGCCGTGCGGGGTGATGCGCCCGTCCGCGTCCACCGCGCCGAGGGAGGCGAGCGTCCGCTCGGCGGCGGCCATCGCGTCGGCCGGCGGGTCCTCGGGCAGGGTCAGCCCACGGCCGCCCGGGGCGCCCCACGCCGCGAACGCCAGGGCCACCGGCGCGAGGTCGACGACGGCGAGGGCCGGCGTCGGTGCTGCGGGCGCGGCGCCCAGGGCCGCGGCGGTGTGGCAGCGGACCACCGTGCCGGGGCCGAGGCGGGCGGCGCGGCCCGCACGCTGGCCGGCGGCGGCGCGCGAGGCCTGGACGGTGACGAGCCCGGCCATGCCCCGCCCCCGGTCCCGGCGCGGCTCGCGGGCCAGGCCCGAGTCGATGACGAGGCGCACCCCTGGCACGGTCAGCGAGGACTCGGCGACCGCCGTCGCGACGACGACGCGCGGCACGGTGGGGTCGGCGCGGCCGGCGAGCGCGGCGTCCTGGTCGGCGGGTTCCTGGCGGCCGTGCAGGACGCGGACCTCGGTGTCCGGGGCGAGCGCGGCGACGCGGCCCGCGACGGCCTCGACCTCGGCCACGCCGGGCAGGAAGACGAGGGCGTCCACGGTCGGGTCGGCGTCGAGCGCCGCGGCGTGGGCGCGCGCGGCCGTGGCCGCGACGTGGTCGAGGAACGCCCGGTCCACGCAGCCCTCGGCGGTGAGGCGGTGGCCGCGGAACGGGGCGTGCTCCTCGCGCAGCGGGTGCAGCACGGCCGGGGTGGAGACCACGGGCAGGGGCGCCTCCTCCCCCATGCCGCGGGCCCAGCGGGCCGCCAGGGCCGCCGCGTCCACGGTGGCGGACATGGCCACGAGCGCGAGTTCGGGACGCAGCTGCCGCAGGTCGGCGAGGAGGGCGAAGAGCACGTCCGTGTCCAGGTCCCGCTCGTGGACCTCGTCCAGGACCACCGCGCCCACGCCGTCGAGCCCGGGGTCGGCCAGGAGGCGGCGCAGCAGCAGGCCCGGGGTCACGAACTCGACGGCCGAGGCACCGCCGCCCGCCGCGTCGCCGCGCACGGCGTACCCGACGGCGGCGTCCGCGAGCCGAGCCCGCGCGTCGGGGCCGGCGCCGGGCTGCGCGTCGGCCGCGGCGGTCAGGACCGCCGTGCGCAGCCGCCGCCAGGCCGCGCGCACCGCGACCCGCCGCGGCTGCGTGACCAGGACGCGCCCGCCGCCGTGGTCCGAGAGCCGGACCGCGAGCGCGGGCGGGACCACGGTGGTCTTGCCCGTGCCCGGGGGCGCCTCGACGACGGCCGCCCCGCGCGCGTCCAGCGCCGCCTCGAGGTCGGGCAGGGCGGCGGTGAACGTCAACCCGGCACCGAGGCGGTCCAGGGCGGCGGCGAGGGCCGCGAGCGCGGCCGGCAGCCGCTCCTGGACGGCGACGGGATCGGCGGGGGTGGGCATCGGGTCCATTGTGCCCGCGCTTAGACTTCAGGAATGGCCCAGAGCATCTCTTTCACCGAGTTCGATCTTTCCCAGGCCGGTCACGTCAGCTGCACCGTGACGCGAGAAGGAGTGGAGGACGAGCTGTGGTTCGACCTGCCGTTCGCCGGCACGGTCGCACCTGATCTCCTCGCGGCCGGGCTGGCCACGCTCTGCGGGACGGTTTTCGACCGGGTCGAGATGGACCTGCCGCTGGGTCCCGACACCGCAGAAGTGATTCGGGTTGCCACGCGCTCCGAGCTCGTGCACAGGCCCGGTAGAGACATCGTTCGTCGAAAAGGCCGGCAGCATGCCCTGAACTTTTCAGGCGGATTCGACTCTTTGGCGGCGCGAGCCGTATTGCCGGACTGTGAACTCATCTCATTGGATTTTGGAGGTCGATTCTCTCGGGAGCGGCCCCTTTTTGAACGTTTCAGCCCCCACATCGTCAAGACGAATCTGGTCGATCTTAAACTAAACAGGAACGGCTGGTCTTTCATGGGCATTGGCAGCATCCTGTTACGTGACGAATTGGACCTGGGAGTGGTGTCCTTCGGCTCCATTCAGGCCGGATCGCTGCCTCGACTTTTCACAGGTCCCTCGAGCCCATCCACCCAGGCCATGCCATCCGCCCCCTTCCTCCAAGTCGTTAACCCTGTCAGCGGGGTGTCAGAGGTAGGGGCGATGATGATTACGGCGCGAGCTCATCCCGATGCTCTAGATGACATCCTCGCTTCCGTGGCTCACCCCGGGGAAATGAAGCATTACCGCAAGAGATTGATGCTCGAAGCCGTAAGCTCTCGCTTGGGATTGACTCCGAACCTTTCGACCGAACGTTTACCCACCTCCCGCCCCACATGGGGATCCCAGTTCGCAGATGACCTGTCGGCGCTGTATGTGATGAAAGTCCTCGGTACTGCCCGCGTGGTGGATGTGTACGACGGAGGGGTGCCTGACACCGTCTTGACCATGGTGGAAAAGACTGAGCTGACGTTCTTTGAGCGGTTCAACCCCCATGCTTTCTCGAGCTTGCACCTGGAACAGAACGCCATGCTGAGCTCCCGTTTAATCCAACTTGGCATCGTCCCTTACGAGCGGACAGATTGGCACGCCGCCAGCCTTGCAATGAAGGCAATCCGTGGCCAACTGTGATCTTGTTTATCTGAGTCAAAATATCTTTATTTAGGGACATGGAGTCTTTATGCGTAGGGCAATCGCGTTCACGGACGTGGACGTCTCGAACGACGGTGTCATCACCTGCGCCGTCCATCGCGACGGGGAGGCCCAGGAGCTCTGGTTCCGTCTGCCCTACGCCTTCACCCCGGCGCCCGACCTGATCGCCGCAGTGTTCGCCGGTCTGTGCGGTGAGGTGTTCGACGAGGTCCAGATCGACCTGCCGATCGGTCCGCGGCTGAGCGCCGCCATCGAGGAGATGACGGGCGCCCGCGTGGAGCACGCTCCGGGCACGGACCGCAGCCGCGAGCCTGGCACGGCGCAGGCGTTGAACTTCTCCGGCGGTTTCGACTCGCTGGCGGCCCGGCTCATCATGCCGGAGGCCCATCTCGTCTCCCTGGACTTCGGCGGACGGTTCGCCCGGGAGCGCCCCGTGTACTCACGGTTCCCCACGCACATCGTGGAGACCAACCTGGTGGATCTCGGCCTGAACCTGCACGGCACCGAGGCGTTCATGTCCTCGGCCGGCATCCTGCTGCGGGACGAACTGGACCTGGCCGTGCTGGGCTCCGGCGACATCCAGGCCTCGTCCCTTCCCTCGGCGTTCACCGGACCGGTACCCCAACGGGCGACCCCGGTGGCCGAGGTCCTGGGGCTCGGGCCGGCCTCCCCCGTGGCCGGCGTCTCGGAGGCGGGCACGATGCTCGTCTGCGCGCGGCGCCGCCCGGAACTGCTGCTGGACGTGCTGGCCTCCGTGGCCCACCGCGGAGAAGTGAAATACCACCGCAAGCGGCTGCTCCTCGAGGCAGTCGCGCGGCGCGCAGGGCTCGATCTCGCCCTGCCGGACCTGCCTGTGCTGGGGCAGCCGCGGCAGTGGGGCGCCGTGTTCGCCGACGACCTCGCGGCCCTGTATGTGCTGCGCGTCCTCGGGCCGGAGGCCGCATCCCTCCTCTACAACGAGGAAGGCATCCCCGGTCCCGTGCTGGAGCGCATCCCGGCCACGTCTCTGGCCTTCATGGAGCGGTGCAATCCGCAGGCCTACGCGGGACTGCCCCCGGAGCTGCTCGGCGAGTGGTACGCGCGGCTGCTCCGCCTCGGCGTGCCGCCCTACGAGCGTCAGGACTGGTTCGACGCGGCCACGGCCATGAAGGCCGTGCGCAACCAGCTCTGAGGCCGCCGTCGACGCCTCCGCCACGCTGTCCCGGACCTGTCCCACTGACTAGGCTGTGACCCATGACCACACCCGTCCAGGAGCACCTCGATCGCCTCACGTCGGCCCACGCGGGCGAGGGGGAGGTCCCGGACGGGCTGGGCGTCGCGATGCTCATGGTGGACGGGCACCGCTATGTCTCCGGATCCATGACGTCCGTGCCCCTGGCCACGCTCGCCTCGCCCCTGTTCCATGCGCAGGCCCTCGAGGACCTCGGCGCGGTGCGGGTGGGCGAGCGCGTCGGCGCCGCTCCCGTGCGCGACCTGGACCATCGGGTCGAGGTGGACGCCGTGACGGGTCTGCCGCACAACCCGCTGCAGAACGCGGGCGCGGTGGCCACCGCCTCCCTCGTGAAGGGCCGCGGCGGCCGCGACCGCACCGCACGCATGATGCAGCTGCTCTCCGCGCTGTTCGACCGCGAGGTCACCGTCACGGAGTCGGCCGCCCGCGCGGAGAACCGCGCCCAGCACCACACCCGGTCCGCTGCGTGGCTGATGAAGTCCCTCGACACCCTGGACGCCGACCCCGAGACGTTGCTCGAGGACATCGCCACGGTGCGTGCCGCCGCCGTGACCGTGGAGGACCTCGCCCTGCTCGCCGGCACCCTCGCGCACGGCGGTGTCCACCCCGTCACCGGGGACCGCGTGCTGAGCGAGGAGACGGTCCGTGGTGTGCTCTCCGCGATGGACTCCTGCGGCATGGACACCCGGGATTCCCGGTGGGCGTACGACGTCGGCCAGCCCGGCTGGGCGTCCACGCGCGGCGGCACCGTGCTCGTGGTGGTGCCGGGCCACCTCGGTCTGGCGCTGCAGTCGGACACGACGGACGAGAACGGCCTCGGCGCCGCGGCGATGGCCGCCCTGCGCACGATCGTCGAGGACTTCGAGCTGCACCCGTCGGTGGTCACCGGCTCCCCGCGCGCGGCCCTGCGCACCCACTACCGGATCGATCAGGCGCCCTCGGGCACGGTGCGCAGCGCCGCCGTCCTGGAGGCGCTCGGGCGGTTCGCGGACACCGTGCACGTGATGGAGCTGGGCGGTCACCTCGGCTTCAGCCAGGTGGATGCGATCGCCCGCGTCAGCCGCGGTCTGCCGGAGGCCCTCGAGACGCTCGTGGTGGACATGCGCTCGGTCAGCTCCATCTCCCGTCCGGCCCGGCTGCTGGTGGCCCAGTGGTTCGCCCGCGCGCTGGGCAACGGGCTCGACGTCGTCGTCGTGGACCGGGACGCCACGGAGATGAAGGAGCTGATGGCGGCCGTTGAGGAGTCCGTGGAGGTGGACCTGCCCGAGCCGCTGCAGGATGAGGTCGAGGGGGTGGACCCCGCCGCCGAGGGCGCACAGTTCGTGTTCTTCGACTCCCGCTCGCGTGCCGCCCAGTGGGCCGAGCAGCGACTGCTCTCCCGGCACGCCCCCCACCTGCTGCCGCGGGACGCGCAGGAGGCGGCCGTGGCACCCCTGCTGCAGCACCTCTCCGCGGACGACGCGCGCCTGCTCGAGTCCATGATGGACGAGCGGGTCTACTCGGACGGCCAGATCATCCGTCGTGCCGGCCAGCCGTTCGGCGGCATCTACGTGATCGTCTCCGGCACCGTGGAGCTCTCCGGGCAGGGCACGGGCAACCGCCGCGTGCGCCGCACCCTGCTCACCCCGGGCATGACGTTCGGCGAGATGGCCCTGGGCCAGCCCGGCCGCCAGCCCTCCACCGTCCGCGCGCGCGGGCCGGTCACGGCGCGCGTCCTCACCGCGCAGGTGATGGTCGCGCTCCAGGAGGGCTTCCCGCAGTTGGCCCTGGCCCTCTGGGAGGCGCTGGCCCGCGACGCGTTCACCGCGCTGAGCCAGCTCATCCGCGAGACCGGCGCGCTGCAGGATTGAGGCGCCGGTTGTCCCGCTGACATGGACGCCTCGAGTGCGGGGCCTAGGATGTCGAGGGTCTGTCACGTGACCGAAATGAGAGCCGCATGAGCCCCCAGTCTTCGCGCCCGTCGCCGTCCCCGGTGGACGTACAACCCCTCATCCGTCGGGCTCACGATCGAGGTCTCACTCTGACGGTCGCCCCGGAGGTCCCGGCAGGAGAGATCGTGAACGATCGGGTCCAGCCAGCCCAGGACGCCGCCGCGGTGTGGGTGGCCGCCACCGAAGCAGGCGAGGCGGTGCTCGCCGATGACGCGGTCGCGGCTCTCCGGGAGTTCTTGCACGGACCGGCTGACATGCGGCGTGCCGTCAGCGATCATGTATTGCTGGTGCCGGGGGCTGAGCAGCTCCCGTGGCAGGACATGATCCCTGAGGCCCAGGGTCTCGCCCTGCTGTACAACTTCTCCCCTTTCCAGGACACAGGCTCCACCGTGGCCTCTAAACGATTGCGCCAATTCGGCGCGTCCGTGGACGTGATCGCCTGCTCGTTCCTGCATCACAAGAAGGCCGACCCCACAATCGAGCGGATCTCCGCCCCGTACGTGAAGTCCAAGCACTTCCTGCCCTTCGCGCCGAACTGGGGCCACTGGACCGCCCACGCCGCCTTCGCCACCCGTGCCGCCGACATGGCGGAGCGGTACATGGCCGCCCGGCAGGACCCATATGAGTTCCTCTATACGCGCGCCATGTGGTCCCCCTCCCTGATCGCGGGCGCCCTGGTCAAGCTGCGTCATCCAGAACTGCACTGGGTGGCCGAGTTCTCAGATCCACTCTCCCAGGATGTGGAGGGCAAGCACCGCGGCGGGCCGGTGCTGGAGGACGCCTGCTCCAGAATGCTGATCACGGCGCTGGAGGAACGCCATGGTGCGCTGACCGAACAGGAGCAGACCGTCTTCGCATTGGCCGAGTTGGTGGCGTTCGCCTTCGCGGACGAGATCATCTTCACGAACGCCCTCCAAATGAAGACCATGCTGGACGGACTGGAGCGCCAGGATCTGCGGGAACGCGTCCGTGCCGTGGCCACGGTGAGCCACCACCCCGCGCTGCCACGGCCCTTTTACCGGATGGCCCACCCCGCTGTCGAGGTGAGCTCTGAATTCCTGAACATCGCCTATTTCGGCGAGTTCTACTCCTCCCGAGGACTGATCGAGGTCACCTCCGCCATGCGGAGCCTCCCCGAATACCTCCGTGAGCGCACCCGACTCCACGTGTTCACCAACTACGTACCTGCGGCGGAAGGCGGACAGCGGCCACGGAATTTCTCCCCGGCCCAGTACGACTCCCTCGTGCGCCGTGCCCTCGACGGAGTGGGGGCCCACGGAATCGAGCACCTGGTGTCCTTCCACCCCTCCCTCCCGTTCTTGGAGTTCCTCGCCGCCACGGATGCGTTCGACCTCCTCGTGGTCCGAGACGCGGCTACCAGTGAGCACCACGCAGTGAACCCCTACCTGCCGTCCAAGTGGAGCGACTACTCGGGTTCGTCCGCGGCCACGTGGGCGATCGTGGAGGAGGGGAGCTCGATGTGGGTGATGGCCCCGGCCCTGCAGTCGCCACTGGATAACGTGGGGGCGGCGCGCGAGGTCCTCTGGACCGCCGTGGAGGACAAATTCGGATCGATGGAGGCCCACGCGTGAACGACGCACCCGACGCACCCCGCACCGCGCTGGACGAGGCATTGGCTCCGACTCCGGCCGAAGACGCAGGGAGCGCCGCTGAGGGGGTGGACCTCGGCCCATGGCTACGTCTGTCCGCCGTCCACCATCACGTGGAGACCATCGTCGTCGGCGCCGTGGACGTGCTCGAAACCGTGCGGAGGGTGAGCCCCGCCACGCCCGGCATCCCGGGCGCCCTGCTACACCAGGTGTCCCTTCCGCGTGTGGACACCCTTGTCGTCGACTGGCATGCGTTCTCCTCGGGCCCCTGGATGGGCACCCTCGACACCGGTGCCACGGTGCTTCATCGTGAACTCCTTGAGGCGGCGTCGCACGTCCAGGCCAACGGCGGCAGGGTTCTGGCCCTGACCTGCGGCACGCCTCAATCCTCAGCGGAGACCGCCCTGTACGACGCATGCACCGCGGACCTTGCCGAGTCGCGGAAACCGGGCCACGGGGACGACACCGCCCACACCCCTGTGTGGGCTGCCGTACACGGCGTCGGTCTGGCCCGCGGCCGTTCACACACACCCCACGAGACGGAGGTCCGCTGACATGGCGTTGGTCCTGTTCGCCCCCGACGTACCCGTACGTCGCAGCCCTGCCGCCCGATCGTGGGTCCTCGGAATGTGTTACTCACTCCGGGAAGCTGGTCACGATGTGCTTCTGCATCCCCGCGAAGAGAATCTCGGCGGTCTCGAACGGGAGGTGGTCGACCTCGGCGTCGAGCTCCTCCCCCACGACCCAGCAGAACCGGACCACGTCAACGAACATGTGCATCTACCCCGCTTCCGAGCCCGGCGGGTTGTGGCCCATGCCCGGGCTCGCAGGGTGGACTTCGCAGTCGTGCAGGGCTGCGAGTTGTCCCTGACCGTTGCCGGCGGTGGGGCCATCAAGGAACGCCTGATCTCGATCCCGGTGGACGAGCCCCACCTTTCCGGCCCGCTTTCCCCGGCAGTGGCGCGGCGATTTGAATCGTTTGTCGAAGGCAGCCGTCGCATCCTGGTGGTGTCCGACGTCCAGCGTGCAGACCTGGAGTCTCGCTTCCCCCCCTCAGCGGCACGCGTCGGAGTGCTGCCCACGCCGGCCGAACCCGCTGCGGCCCTGTCCGTCTGGAGGGACGCATCGACCGGACCCGCCGACGTGGAAGTCTGCCTTGACTACTTCGTCTCCGGTGGGCTTCCCGACCTCGGTTCCTACGTGGACGCGACCCGCTCACTGCGACACGTCCCCCGAGTGCGGCTCACAGGCGCCTCTCCCCTCTCGGATGAGGACGCCGTGCAGTGGCGTGACATCCCAGGGTTAGTCCTCGGAGTCGGTGCTGCCCCCACAGCCGCGCCGTGGGGGCTTGTCCCGGAGCCACAAGACCGCCTGGCGCACTCCTTGGCTGTGGCATACCATCTCGCCCGCGGGGCTCGGCCGGTCCTGGTCACGCGCGCTCTTCCGCCTGGACTCGACCCGCGGGTCACCGTCGTGACCTCGGCGGCCGACCTGCTGCACCAGCCCAATCCCTTGGAACCGAGCGAAAAGACCGCTCCCGTTCGCAGCGGTATGCCCGCCGCCGGGCAGTGGACGTTGCCGAGTCCGTCCGTGTCCCTCCGGACGGAGGATGACGTCGCCCCGGTTCGATTGCTGTTCATCGGTCAGGACCTCTCATCCCTCGCGTCTGAGGCGCGGGCCCTGGCAGAGCACTCAGACCTCGAGGTGCGCGCGGTGCGGGCCGCCGAGCCAGCGCAGGACGCCCCGCGCACCCCACTGCCCGCCGAGGTGGGTGACGCGGATCTGATCGTCACCGCCTCCGCTGGCCCACTTCTGCAGGCAGTCACACGGGCTCTGCGGCCGGACCAGCGCCTCATCGCTCATGTGCCAGACGGGGTCTTCGACGACCACACTCCGGCGCTCGCCTGGGAACGCTGTGACGCCGTGGTCGTACACTCTCCGATGAGTCGGCAGCGCCTGCTCGAGGTCGAAGGCACCTCGGCGGACCGCGTACACGTCGTACCCCCTGCTCTTGACCTGGAGGGCATGACTCGCCCGAAGGCACACGAAGCGCGCTTCCACCTTGGTCTGGAGACCGCGGACCTGAGCCCTGCCGACGTGGGTGCCGCTTTGCGCCTGCTCCGTCGGCTGCGCGCCGACGACGAACGGCACGTACTTCACCTGCGCGGCCCCTTCCCGTGGGCGGCCGCCGAAACGGCAGGGGACGCGGCCACGGCAGACCAATGGCGCCGCCTGTTCGCGGACATCGGTCTCGAGGAGGCCCTGTACGGCGGCCTGGTCGTGGAGCCTGCTGTTGGCCCGTACGCCGACTGGCTACGACGCGTGGGGTGGCTGTTGAATCCCGGGCTGGAGCGCGATCCTGGTTTCTCATTCGTCCCTGCACGGGCGGCGGGCACCGTGCCCGTCCCCCTCGAGGACGAGGACGCGGCCTACGACCTGATCCGCGCCGGGGCATCAGAGGCCGACACCTTCGCCACCCGCTCAGCGGTGGCCCGCCAAGATGCACTCCGCTATGACCCCGACATCGTCGCCGACGCCTGGTTGACCGTCTTCGCTGATGTACGGCAACGCCCCGAAGGCCCTGCTGCGGCCGGCGTGGACGCTCAGGTCATTCCCGCCACCGAGGACGAAGTGCTGGCAGTCGTCGAAGATGCACTACGCCAGGGGTCCTACGAACGCGCCCTGGAGCTCTTGGACGCCGCGGTCACGATCACATCCCGTACGACGGGCCCGGTGAAGGACGCGGAACTGTGGGTCCGCGGAATCACCGCTCTGGACACGCGCCGTCTTACCCACTACCTCCCCCGCACAGACGCCGAGTTCCGCGTGACCCGGCCCCCGTTGCTGATCAGCTCCACGGATGATCACGGCACCGTCAACGCTCCCTACACCTTGGAGCTCGCGCCCTACCCATTCCGTGACCCGAGGGACGACGGGCCCGCTGGGGTATCGGCCTCTCCTGCCGGAGGCGCAAGCGCAGACGGCGCGGCGTCCCCCGGCCGAGGCCCCGTCTCTGCCCTGGGGCGTCTCGTCCGCGCCGACCGTTGGCTCGAGGCCCACGCAGGGGCCATCACCCGCCATGTGCAGAAGCTTGGGTTCGACCACATCGTGGCCCGGGGGCCCTGGTGGGTCGGTTTTGCGGCCGCCCTCGCAGCGGACCGCCTGCGCCTCCCGGCCACATGGGTGGTGACGCAGGCAGAGGACGTGCGCCGAGCCGAAAGCGCCCTCGCAACGCCCTACGGTGCGGATGTCCTGGAGCACACTGTGCTGCGCACCTTCGAGGGGATGAGCACTGTCGTCGATGAGACCGGGCTCGTAGAGAACAGCACGCTGGCGAGCCGCGTGCCCGTGGTCAAGGGGGCTTTCCCGACCCTCCCGGCCGTTCTCGGAGGCGAGAGGCAAGCCCCCATGCCGGACTATGGCGGTGTCGCAGAGGCAGTCGAGCGCAACATCACCGATCTCACCGCGCTCGTGCTGGGCGCGGAGGACTTCATTGCGTCCTGGGTGGCCACAGGGATGCAGGTGATCGCTCTGGACCCAACCGACCTCCCCTCCGCGATCGGTTTCGACGTGGACCTCGTCGTCGTCGACGGCGCACTCGCCACAGACCCTGCCTCGGCGCCTCTATTCACAGCACCTTCCGCGCGCGAGCGCAGTCGACTCGCCGTCCTCTTCGACACCGCTCGCAGCGTCGGCGCGTCGTCTCTCGTTGTCGGGCATCGGTTGCACGGGTGGCCGAACGAACTGATCCCCACGGTCCGCAAGGCGGACTTTCTGACCGTCGCCGGCCTCGACCACGCCGAGCCCGTGCTGCGACTGAACCCGCTGGCCGTGGTCCGCGTCCTCCCGTGTGTGGCGGACCGGCCATGGGAAGACACGCCCGAGCTCTTCCTGCGCGCCCTCGGATTTGCAGTGCGCGGCGCACAGTCGCCGCAAGCCACGGCACTGCAGGGGGGATCCGACACGGTACGCCCCGGCGTCAGTCTGATCCTCGCCACGCATCGCGGGGCAGAGCGCATCGGCGGGATGCTGGACTCTATCTCCGCTCAGACACTGCCCGCCCACTTGATCGAACTCGTGGTGGTGGAGAACGGTGGTGAGCCCGAGAGCCGGGCTGCCGTCGAAGAGTTCGAGGCCCGAACCGGGTTCGACGTGGTCTACCGCTTCCGGGACGAGCCGGGGGTGGGGGGCGCCCGCAACCTCGGACTGGACCTCGCGACGCGCAGCCATGTCACATTCGTGGACGATGACGACTTGCTGGGCCAAAACTTCCTGCTAGCCGCGTGGCTCGCTTCTTCGACCACCAGGGTCGTGCTCAGCAGGCTCTACGACCTGACTCCGGCCGGCGAAATCGTCCAGGAGACGCCGCAATCGAAGAACGTGGACTCCTTGCACGGCGCCTCCCAACCCCTCGAGCTTCGTCCATGGGCCCTGGGCCAGAATGCATGCAAACTCATCCCGACAGACATCGCCCGGGCATGCCGCTACCCCGAAGATCTACACTCGGGCGAGGACATCGTGTTCATGGCGCAGCTCATGGGACATGATCTGGACTTTGCGCCCGCACTGGAACTGCCCGACCCGGCCTACCTGCGGATCCGACGCGAGAACTCGGTGTCGCGGAGGGCCCTGACCTTCGACTTCGCAGTGACGGAGCGATTGGCGGTCATGGCTGCCCTCCGTCAAGTGGCTTCCGGCCTCAGCTCGGAAGAAGAGCATCAGGCCATCACCGCGCTGAGTGGAGCACAAGCCGGCTTCGTGCTGCGCTATCGCGACTCGCACCCTGACCAGGCGGACAAGGTGGACGCGGCAATCTTGACAGCGGGTCTACGTTGGCTTTTCGACCACCTACGACCCAGCTCTGCCACATGAGTAGTTCAAGATGCCCCCATCACCGCCCGAGGACGTGGCGCAACGCGCCCTCCAGTTCGGGGTCGCGCATCTCGTAGCCGGAGGCGACCAGCCGGTCCGCCACGACCTTCTGGTCCGCCGCCACGGTCTCGGCCCGGCCCTCCTCGCCCAACAGCAGACGCGGGCCGGCGTCGGGCACCGGGACGACCGCGGGCCGGCGCAGCACCCGCCCGAGCACGGTGGCGAACTCCTTTGCCGTGACCGGCTCCGGCGCCACCGCGTTCACCGGGCCGGTGACGCCGTCGTCGAGCACCGCGTGGGCGAAGGCCCCCGCGATGTCGTCCACGCCGATCCAGCTCAGCCACGGGCTGCCGTCGTGGCTCTCCCCGCCCGAGGTCGCGACCGGGCCGCCGAGACCCGCGAGGTACAGCGGCAGCACCTGCTGCAGCATGCCCCCGGCCGGGCTCAGGACCACGCCAGTCCGCAGCATCGCGACCCGGATCCCGGCCGCCTCGGCGCGCCGGGCCTCGGCCTCCCAGTCCGCGACGACCTCGGCGAGGAAGTCGTCCCCGGGCTCCAGATCCTCGACGAGGCCGCTGCCGAACGGGCCCGTGCCCGCGTCCGCCCCGTAGTACCCGATCGCCGAGCCGTTCACGAGCGCCCGCGCCCGCACGTCGTCCCCCTCCCGCGCGGCGATCCGGGCGAGCGCGTCCACGAGGGTGCGCGTGCCGCGTACGCGCGAGTCGTGCACGGCCTCCTTGTGCGCGTCCGAGAACCGGCCGGCGATGGGCTCGCCCGCCAGGTTCACGACGACGTCGGCCTCGGCCAGGGCGTCCTCGTCCACGGTCTCCCGGCCGGGGTCCCACAGCGCCGCGTCCAGCGCGCCGGCCTTCTTCGGGCTCCGCACGAGCCGGATGACGCGGTGGCCGCCGGTGGTGAGCAGGGCACAGAGCTGCCGGCCGATCAGTCCGCCGGACCCCGTCACGGCGACCGTGCGAGCCGGCCCGCCGACGAGGGGGCCGGGATGGGCGGCGTGGAAGTCCAGGTCATCGGCCATCACGCGGGCCCGATAGGCGAACTGGCGGCCCAGCTCCGCCTCGAAGGCCTCGTGGGTGCGGCGCGAGGCCGCGGCGCCCAGACCGGGCACGCGGGACACCAGGGACTCCCCCGGCAGGGCGTACTCGATGTGGTCCGTCACGACCGTGCCCCGCCGGCCGTCCGCCGTGTCCGCCTCACCGGGCGCAGCGTCGTCGAGCAGGTGCGTGTGCCGCCAGGAGGCGAGAGGGCCGGAGACCATCTCGTCCCGGAACATGCGGCCCTCCTCGTAGGCCGTGTGGCGGGCCCGCCACGGCACCGCGGGCGCGGCCCCGCCGGGCAGGCGGGAGGCGACGGCGTCCGGCAGCAGGCCGGTGAGCATCCCGTGGGCCGCGCCGGCGAACAGGCCGGCCGCCCCGGGGGCCTGGATGCGCAGCCGCGACTCGGAGCCCACGCGGAGGCCGTCCGTGGGTCCCTGGACCACCTCGCCCGCGAAGGGCGGGGTGAGCCGCTCCAGCGCGCCGGGGTTCTCCAGCCAGCGGAAGACCACCTCACGCGGGTGGCGCAGGAGGGTGCGATGCTCGAAGACGCGGATCTCGGTCATGGACGCCAGCCTGACACAGGGAGGGGACGCGCGAACACCTGTCCGGGCCGGGCCGTGCAGGACAATGAGGGGATGGACCTGCTTCCCGAGCTGCGCTGGACCGCCGCCGCCCTGCCCGCCACCGAGCTCACCCTCGTGGCCGTCTTCTCCCCCGAGGACCAGACGGTGCGCGCCTCCGGCGTGGCCGTGCCGGGGGACTCGCAGCCCCCCGCCGCCGCGATCGGGCGCCTCCTCGAGACGCTCATGGACCGGCTCGTGGCCCTGGACCCGGAGACCGCCGACCGCGAGATGAACCCGCGCCCCGTGGAGCCGCGCCCGGGCGTGTCCCAGCCCGTCGCCGACGCCCTGGCCGCCTACGCCGCGGGGGACGTGGCCGCGCTCGACGCCCTGGAGGTCACCCAGCCGGGCACCGCGTTCCGGCAGCGGGCGTGGCGGGAGCTGCGCGGCATCGCCCCCGGCTCCCCCGCGACCTACGGCGGCCTGGCCGAGCGGTGCGGGACCCCGCGGGCCGTGCGCGCCGCCGGCGGGGCGTGCGCCGCCAACCTGGTGGCCGTCGTCGTGCCGTGCCACCGGGTGGTGCGCGCCGACGGCGCCGCCGGCCACTACCTCTACGGCACCGCCGCGAAGCAGGCCCTGCTGGCCCACGAAGCGGCCCACGCGAGGCCATGAGACTACAAGCGAAATTATTGCCACAAAGCGACCAGCGCGCGGCCCTCCTGGGGTTACATTTGTAAAATTGCCGATCTGCCCGGGTGTTGGTCGCGCATACGAGAACGAGACTGATTGTGGAGGATTCGATTGAATACGCCGTACGCCGCGGTCAAGAACTTCATTCAACAAGATGTGCTCGATGCAGGCGCGGAGCTTAACCGTCTCGACATTACTCGCTCTGCAATCAAATCGATTACCGATAAGTTCGCCTCCCTTGGGTGGTCGATCGAAGATACGTCGAGGGAAAGTGAGAATTTCTCACGCCACCTCATAACGTCTCCAGATGGACGGGAAACTTTAAAAATGACTGGGGGCAAGGTGTTTCGCCATCCCATGGCGACCGAAGTTATCTGCCGCCAAAAGCTTTTGACCAAACAACTGATGTCGTTAGCCCACATCCCTCATCCTGTTGGTATTTCTTTCAGCTCGTCTGAGAGGGCGATTGCAAACGCCATTTTCCCAAGCATACCCAAGCCGGTTGTTGTTAAGCCTAGCAACGAAGGTGCGTCTAGAGGGGTGACCGTTGGCGTCACTTCCCCTGAGGAATTTTCTGCCGCATGGAATGCCGCCACGCAGAGTAAGCACGCGGATACCCGCGTGATCATCGAAGAGCTCGTGGATGGGGTTGAACTCCGCGCCTTTGTGGTCGGCGAGGATGTGGTGAGCACCCTTGTGCGGCTGCAGCCGTTTGTGGTCGGAGATGGCCAGGCCACTGTGAATGAGCTCGTGGGCCAGCTCCGCCAGGAACGCGAAATTCATTATCGGGCACGAGTCGCAAATAATGAAATTGACCCTGATTTTTTACGATCTCAGGGCGAGTCTGAGCAGTCTGTTCCCAGGCAGGGGAAAATCGTTTTATTGAACCGATTTACCCTCTCATACCGTGGGGCATTTGTCGTGGATGTAACATCCAATGTGTCCCCCGGGATCATGGACATGGCCCGCCGGGCGAAGAATGCGATCCCCGGCCTTGAGATCGCGGGTGTAGACCTCTTGGTGGGGGATATCCGCGACGCGTCCACTGCTAAAGTTGTCGAGGTGAACACTGGCGCTGCCCTCGATCTCCATCGTTATCCGACTCACGGTCCGGCGCGAAATGTCGATGAAGACATCGTCCAACATTTTCACAACGACTTTATTAGCCGGGCCAGAGTAAGTTCCGAGAAGCGCGCATTCATTTCCCGCGAGGATAACCGAAAAGGATGAGCACGTCGGCACCCCTCAGACCGCACCGCAGTCCAAGGTCTCTAACGAATAGCGGTATCACGGGAAACGTTTCTGCAGGTTCTCGCACAACTCATGCCAACCCGGTGGCCGTCGTCGTGCCCTGCCACCGGGTGGTGCGCGCCGACGGCGCCGCCGGCCACTACCTCTACGGCACCGCCGCGAAGCAGGCCCTGCTGGCCCACGAGGCGGCCCACGCGGGCTGACCGCCGCCCACGCCCCCGGCAACGCCGGTTGAGTTATCACGGGTCCGTGGGCCGAATACCCGTGATGACTCAACCCCCGTTGCGGGCACGAGAAGGGGCCGGGCCGCGCGCTCCACGCACGCGACCCGGCCCCCAGGCGCTCAGACGCTCAGACGGAGAGCTTGTCCACGATCGCGTTGAGCGTCGCGGACGGGCGCATCACCGAGGTGACCTTCTCCAGCTCCGGCGCGTAGTAGCCGCCCAGGTCCACCGGGGAGCCCTGCACGCCGTTGAGCTCGGCCAGGATGGTCTCCTCCTGGGCCTCCAGCTCCTCGGCGATCGGCTTCGCCGCGGCCGCCAGCTCGGCGTCCTCGGTCTGCTTCGCCAGCTCGCGGGCCCAGTACAGCGCCAGGTAGAAGTGGCTGCCGCGGTTGTCCAGCTCGCCGACCTTGCGCTGCGGGGACTTGCCCTCGATCAGCAGGGTGCCGGTCGCGGCGTCCAGGGTGTCCGCCAGGACTTGCGCGCGGTGGTTCTCGTTCGCGACCGCCTCGTGCTCGAAGGACACGGCCAGCGCGAGGAACTCACCGAGGGAGTCCCAGCGCAGGTGGTTCTCCTCCACCAGCTGCTGCACGTGCTTCGGGGCGGAGCCGCCCGCACCGGTCTCGAACAGGCCGCCGCCGTTGAGCAGTGGGACGATCGAGAGCATCTTCGCCGAGGTGCCCAGCTCGAGGATCGGGAACAGGTCCGTGTTGTAGTCACGCAGCACGTTGCCGGTCACGGAGATGGTGTCCTCGCCGCGGCGGATGCGCTCCACCGAGAGCTTGGCGGCCTCCACCGGGGAGAGGATGCGGATGTCCAGGCCCTCGGTGTCGTGCTCCTTGAGGTACTCCTCGACCTTCTTGATGAGCTCGCGGTCGTGGGCGCGGGTCTCATCGAGCCAGAACACGGCCGGGGTCTGGGACGCGCGGGCGCGGGTCACGGCCAGCTTCACCCAGTCGCGCACCGGGACGTCCTTGGTCTGGCAGGCGCGCCAGATGTCGCCGGCCTCGACGTCGTGGGAGAGCAGGGTCTCCCCGGCGGAGTTCTTCACGGCCACGGTGCCCGCGGCGTCCATGATGAACGTCTTGTCGTGCGAGCCGTACTCCTCGGCCTTCTGCGCCATGAGGCCCACGTTCGGGACGGTGCCCATGGTGGTGGGGTCGTAGGCGCCGTTGGCCCTGCAGTCGTCGATCACGGCCTGGTAGACGCCGGCGTAGGAGGAGTCCGGGATGACGGCCAGGGTGTCCTGGGTCTGGTCGTCCTTGTTCCACATGCGGCCGGAGGTGCGGATCATGGCGGGCATGGAGGCGTCCACGATCACGTCGGAGGGCACGTGGAGGTTGGTGATGCCCTTGGCGGAGTTCACCATGGCCACGTCCGGGCCGTTCTCGTAGGCGGCGGCAATGGCCGCGCGCACACCCTCGGCGGTCTCGGCGTCGAGCTTGTCCAGGCCGCCCTCGATCGCGGCGAGACCGTTGTTCGCGGACAGGCCGGCGGCGGCCAGCTGCTCGCCGTACTTCTCGAACAGCTCGGAGAAGTAGGCCTTCACGACGTGGCCGAAGATCACCGGGTCGGAGACCTTCATCATGGTGGCCTTCAGGTGCGCGGAGAAGAGGATGCCCTCCTCCTTGGCGCGCTTGACCTGCTCGGCAAGGAACGCGTCCAGGGCCTTGGCGGACATGAACGTGCCGTCCACGACCTCGCCCTTGAGGACCTTCAGGCCCTCCTTGAGCACGGTGGTCTTCCCGTCCTCGCCGGTGAACTCGATCGTCAGCACGTCGGCGGCCGGCAGGGTCACGGACTGCTCGTTGGCGCGGAAGTCGTCCGCGCCCATGGTGGCGACGGCGGTCTTGGAGTCCGGGGTCCACTCGCCCATCGAGTGGGGGAAGCGCTTGGCGTACGCCTTCACGGCCTTCGGGGCGCGGCGGTCCGAGTTGCCCTCGCGCAGCACCGGGTTCACGGCGGAGCCCTTGACCGAGTCGTAGCGCGCCTTCGCGTCCATCTCCTCGTCGGTCTTCGGCTCGTCCGGGTACTCCGGCAGCGCGTAGCCGTCCGCCTGCAGCTCCTTGATCGCGGCGCGCAGCTGCGGCACGGAGGCGGAGATGTTCGGCAGCTTGATGACGTTCGCCTCGGGGGACTTCACGAGCTCGCCGAGCTCGGCGAGGGCGTCCGCGGTGCGCTGATCCTCGGGCAGGACGTCCTTGAACGCGGCGAGGATGCGGCCGGCCAGCGAGATGTCACGGGTCTCCAGCTCCACGCCGGCGGTGCCCGCGTAGGCACGCACGATCGGCAGCAGCGACGCGGTGGCCAGCATGGGGGCCTCGTCCGTGAGCGTGTAGATGATCTTCGACATGCGGATGATCTCTCCTTCTGGCCGCACTCGAGACGCGGCCCTCGTCGGCAGGGAACGGGTGACTCCCCGCCAATCTACCCGGCGCCTCGGACGCGCCACACCGTGTGTGGCTCGGCGTCAGCGTCCCCGGCCGTCGCCGGTGCCCTCGCCGGGCCGGGCGGGGTCGCCCGGGTACCAGGGGGGGCGTCGGGTCGGCGGGGGCGCCCCCCGACGACGGCGGCACGGCCGGTCCGGCGGGCCCGCCCCGGAACGCCTCGCCGAGGCGGGCCGCATGCCGCACCTGCTCGGCCTCGCGCCGGCGTCGCCGCTCCCCCTCGGTGAACGACTGCCAGGCGCCGAGGGCGGTGACCGCGGCGAAGGCAATCCCCATGAACCCGAAGAACGTGCCCCACGCGGCCAGGGCCACCACGACCGCCCCGGGGACGGCCCACGGCTGCCCCTCGGCCCGTCGCTCGCCGGCCGCGCGCAGAGGGACGCGCGCGAAGCCCCCGAGCACGAGGCACGCCAGCAGCGCCAGCCAGCCGCTGCCGACCATGAGTTCACCCATCATGCCGCCCATGCCACCCCAGGGCCCGTCGTGCATCATGCGGCCCGTGTAGGCAGGGCGTCGTGGATCGGGGCCGGCTCAGATGCCGAGCACGGCCTGGGCGATGAAGAAGTAGACGACCAGGCCAAGGGCGTCCACGAGCGTCGAGATGAACGGGTTCGAGAACACGGCGGGGTCGGCGCCGATCGTGCGGGCCGCCAACGGCATGAGACCGCCGACGGTGGCGGCGAAGGCGCACACGGTGAACAGCGTCGCCCCGATCACGAGACCGACGGGCCACGAGAACACGAGCCCGGCGATCACGAGGCCCAGCAGGCCGATGCACCCGCCCAGGGCCATGCCGACGCGCAGCTCGCGGAACATCACGCGCGGCGCATCGCGGGGCCGGACGTCGTCGAGGGCGAGCGCCCGGGTGACCGTGGTGGCCGCCTGGTTGCCCGTGTTGCCGCCCGTGCCGATGATCAGCGGGATGAACAGGGAGAGGACGACCATCTCCTCGAGCGTGTCCTCGAAGACGCCGAGCACCTGCACGGTGAGGGTGGCGCCGATCGCGAGCACGAGCAGCCACGTGATGCGCGAGCGCATCAGCGCCAGCACGGAGGTCGCCAGATAGGGCCGGCCGAGGGGCTCCACACCACCGGCGCGCGCCGCGTCCTCCGTCGACTCCTCGTCGAGGACCTCGAGGGCGTCGGCCACGGTGAACACGCCGATCAGGCGCCCCTCCGAGTCCGTCACGGGGACCGTCCACAGGCGCCGGTCCGCACAGAGCCGGGCCACCTCCTCGGCGTCCTCGGTGGCGACCGCGGACACCGGTTCCCGCATGATCTCCGAGACCCGCGCGTCGAGCGGCTGCGTGACCAGGACGGAGACGTCGACGACGCCGGTCAGGCGCGCCTGCGGGCTCACCACCGGCACGGACACGATGGCGGCCTGCTCCCGGCCGCCGTGGTCCCGGAGGTTCTCCAGGGCCACGGCCACGGTCCAGTCCTCGCGCAGACGCACCGGCGCCATGCGCAGCCGGCGGCCCACCGAGTCCGCCGGGTAGCCCAGGAGCCGGCCGACCTCGCCGCGCGCCCCGGCGTCGAGTCCGGCGAGCATCTTCCGGGCCACGGTCGCCGGCATCTCGTCGAGCAGCCGGGCCTGGCCCGAGACCCGCAGCTCGGCGAAGAGGTCCTGGACCTGACCGTCCTGGAGCTGGCGCACCAGGTCGGACTGCTGGCCCGTCTCCATCGCCGCGAAGACCTGGACCGCCGTCGACTTGTCCAGGAGCCGGAACAGCACGGGGACCATGCGCGGCTCGGAGCGGTCGAGCAGTTCGAGCGCGTCGCCCGGGGACAGCGCGCGCAGCAGCTCGACCGCGCTGTTGAGGTCGTCCCTGCGCAGGTGCTCGCGGATGCGATCCTCGACGCTCTCGACCTCGCGGCGGGTCATCACCTCGTCACCTCCTGGGGATCGCGGGGGCCCGGTCCGGGCCCCCGTCCGGCGGCGGCGCGCCGCGCTCAGCCGTGGAAGAAGTGGCGCGCCCCGGTCAGGTACAGCGTAACGCCGGCGGCCTCGGCCGCGGCCACGACCTCCTCGTCCCGCACAGAGCCGCCGGGCTGCACCACGGCGCGCACGCCGGCGTCGAGGAGGATCTGCAGGCCGTCCGCGAACGGGAAGAACGCGTCGGAGGCGGCCACGGCCCCGCGGGCGCGCTCGGGCGCACCGTCGCCGGAGACGTTCTCGGCGCCGCCGGCGGTGGACACGTCCTGGCCGCCGGTCTGCGCGGCGCCCAGGGTGTTGGCCCGCTCCACGGCCAGGCGGCACGAGTCGAGCCGGTTGACCTGGCCCATGCCGACCCCCACCGTGGCGCCGTCGTGGGCCAGGAGCACCGCGTTGGACTTGGCGGCGCGCACCGCCCGCCACGCGAAGGCCAGGTCGGCGAGGGTGGCCTCGTCCGCGGCGGGTCTGGCGGCGAGGGTCCACGTGGCGGGGTCGTCGCCGTCGGCGTCCACGGCGTCCGCGATCTGCAGGAGCATGCCGCCCGAGACCTGCTTGGCCTCCACGGCGTCCCGGACGAAGCCCTCGGGCAGGCTCAGCAGGCGCAGGTTCTTCTTCGCGGTGAGGATCTCGAGGGCCTCCGGCTCGAAGGACGGGGCCACCACGACCTCCGTGAACACGTCCTTGACCTGGCGTGCCATCGCCGCGGTGACCGGACGGTTGGCGGCGATGACGCCGCCGAACGCGGAGACGGGGTCGCATGCGTGCGCCTTGGCGTGCGCCTGCGCGATGTCCGTGCCCTCGTCCGTGACGGCCACGCCGCACGGGTTGGCGTGCTTGACGATCGCCACGGCCGGGACCGGGTGGTCGAAGGCGGCGCGCACCGCGGCGTCGGCGTCCACGTAGTTGTTGTAGCTCATCGGCTTGCCGTGCAGCAGCTCGGCCTGCGCGATGCCGGGGGCCGCCGAGGAGTCCAGGTACAGTGCCGCGGGCTGGTGCGGGTTCTCGCCGTAGCGCAGGATCTGCGCGCGCTCGAGGGAGAAGCCGGCATAGGGCGGGAACACGGGGATCTCGTCGGCGTGCGTGTCCTCGCCGAAGTGGGCGGCGGTCCAGGCGGCCACGGCGTTGTCGTACGCCGCGGTGTGGGCGAATGCCAGGGCGGCCAGGCGCCGGCGGGCGCGCAGGTCGAAGCCGCCGGACTGCGCGGCCTGGACGACCTCGCCGTAGCGGGCCGGGTCCACGACGATCGCCACGGACGCGTGGTTCTTCGCGGCCGCGCGCACCATGGACGGCCCGCCGATGTCGATCTGCTCGACGACGGCGTCCTCCGCGGCGCCCGAGTTCACGGTGTCCACGAACGGGTAGAGGTTCACGACGACGAGGTCGAACGGCTCCACCTCGAGCTCGCGCAGCTGGGTCACGTGGTCCTCGCGACGACGGTCCGCCAGAATGCCCGCGTGCACGCGCGGGTGCAGCGTCTTCACGCGGCCGTCCAGGCACTCCTGGAACCCGGTGACCTCGGCGACCTCGGTGACGGGCACACCGGCGGCGGCGATGCGCTGGGCGGTGGAGCCGGTCGAGACGATCTGCACGCCCGCGGCGTGGAGCCCGGTGGCGAGCTCCTCGAGGCCGGTCTTGTCGTACACGGAGATCAGGGCCCGCTGCAGGGGCACCGTGTCCAGGACGGTGGTGGTGGGCTGGGCAGAGGTCACGAGGGGGCGCTCCTTCGAGGGGGTCCGGGTGTCCTCCAGCATAGGCCGGGCCGCATAATGGCCCAGGCGTCCGCGTGACGGACCGCCCCCCACTCCACCCGACGAACGGGAGCCGACCATGTCCCCCCGGGCCCGCGCCCGACGTCGTCGCCCCCGACGCCGCCCTGCCCACCGGTGAGGCGGTCGTCCAGGAGCTGCCCTGGCGCTGGTCCGTGCAGGGCCGGATCTTCCTGATCGGCGGCCTCGGGTTCATGTTCGACGCGTGGGACGTCACGCTCAACGGCGTGATGATCCCGCTGCTGCGCGAGGAGTGGTCCCTGGCGCCGGCGGACGCCGCGTGGATCGGCACGGCCAACCTGATCGGCATGGCCGTGGGCGCGTTCCTGTGGGGCACCATCGCGGACCGGATCGGCCGCAAGGCGGCCTTCGCCTGGACGCTCGCGATCTTCTCCGTGTTCACGCTGGCCGGCGCCCTGACGGACTCGCTGCTGTGGTTCGCCGTCTTCCGCTTCGTGGCCGGCATCGGCCTGGGTGGCACCATCCCCGTGGACTACGCGCTCGTGGGCGAGTTCACCCCCCGCCGGCTGCGCGGCCGCGTCCTGGCCGCGATGGACGGCTGGTGGCCCGTGGGCGCCGCGCTGTGCGGCCTCGTCTCGGCGTGGCTCGTCGGCACGTGGGGCGACTGGCGGCTGCCGCTGCTGGCCATGGCGCTGCCCGCCCTGCTCGTGTTCGTGGTGCGCCTGGGCATCCCCGAGTCGCCCCTGTTCCTCATGAGCCGGGGCCGAGAGGCCGAGGCCCGCAGGGTCATCGACCGCATGGTGGAGGCCACCGGCGCGCCGCGCCGCGCCTACACGATGCCTCCGGTGGAGCGGGAGCGCGCCGGCGGCGTCCTGGCCCAGCTCGTCGCGGTCTGGCGGTTCTCGCCGCGCGTCACCGCGGTCGCCTGGGCCCTGTTCGTGGCCATCATGCTCGTCTACTACATCGCGTTGCAGTGGCTGCCGACGTTCCTCATCGACGCCGGCTACGCGGAGGGCCGCGCCTTCATCATGACCTCCGGCATGGCCGCGGCCGGCTTGCTCGGCGTGGTCGTGGCCACCGTGCTGATCGAGGTCACCGGCCGCCGCTGGCTGCTGGCCGTCAGCGCCGTCGTCGCGAGCGCCCTGACCGTCTGGCTGGCGAGCGTGCTGGACGTGCCCGCCGCGGTGCTGCCGCTCGTGCTGGCGTTCGGCTTCGTGGTGCAGGTCGCGATCCCGGTGCTCTACACGTACGTCTCCGAGCTGTACCCGACGACGCTGCGCGCCTCCGGCTTCGGCTGGGCGTCGGCGGCCTCGCGGGTGGGCGCGGGCCTGGGTCCGCTGCTCTTCGTGGGCACGCTGGTCCCCGCCCTCGGGCTGCCGGGGGCGTTCGCCGTCACCGGCGGGCTCGTGGTCCTGGCCTGCGCGGCGATGCTGGCGCTGGCCCCGGAGACCCGCGGCCGCGCCCTCGAGGTCAGCGCCGACTGAGCTCGCCGAGCACGCGCAGCAGCAGGGCCCGCTCCTGGACCTTGATGCGCTCGTGCAGCTCGGCCTCGGTGTCCGTGTCCAGCACGGGCACCGCGGCCTGGGCGAGGATCGGGCCGGTGTCCACGCCCGCGTCCACCACGTGCACGGTGCAGCCGGTGACCTTCACCCCGTGCGCCAGCGCGTCCCGGACGCCGTGGGCCCCCGGGAAGGAGGGCAGCAGGGCGGGGTGGGTGTTGAGGATGCGGCCGTCGAACCGCTCGAGCAGCGGGGCGCCCAGGATCCGCATGAACCCGGAGCACACCACCCAGTCCGGCGCGTAGGCGGCGACGGCGTCCGCGAGCGCCTCGTCCCACGCGCGCCGGTCCGCGTGGTCCGTCGGGGACACCACGAACGTCTCGATCCCGTGGGCGCGGGCACGGTCGAGTCCGCCGGCGTCGGCGACGTCGGCGCCCACCGCGGCGATCTCCACGTCCAGGGCGCCGGAGGCGACGGCGTCGAGGACGGCCTGCAGGTTGGTGCCGGAACCGGAGACGAGGGCAACGATGCGCATGCGCCCATCGTAGGGTGAGGGGGTGTCCGCCCCCGTTCCCTCC
>NZ_JABFAX010000003.1:68796-79689 GCF_017168395.1 Micrococcus sp. KRD128
GCCCGCCGCAGGGCGCCCCGGACCCCGGCCGCGTCCGCACCGGTCGTGCCCTACTGTGGCAGTCCGTGGCGCTGCTGGGGATGGTGCTCTCCTTCTCCCTCGTGCTGCCGTGGAAGCTGATCGCCCTCGCGCTGGGGCTGGTCGCCCTCGTGCTCGGCGTGCGCGTGTGGGTCACGAGCCGCGGCGCCGAGCGCTCGGGGCTGCCCCGCGCGGTGGCGTCCGCCGGCATGGCGATGGCGCTGGTGGGCATGACGACGGCGGCGCTGCCGCTGCTCGCGTGGGACGCGACGGTCCAGCTCGAGCAGTGCGGCGCCTCCGCGCTCACCGTGCGGGCGCAGCAGGCGTGCGCGGACGAGTTCACCCGTCAGGTGGAGGAGCGCACGGGGGTGCCCCAGCTGCGGCCCTGAGCCGCGGGCGTCAGTCCCGCGCCCGGCGGGGGGACGGCCGGTCGCGCGGGCCCGAGGCGCGGTCGCCGGACCGCGGCACCGTCGTCGTCCTGTCCCGGTGCCCGGCCACGGCCAGGGCCGTGAGGTAGCCGGCCGCGCAGCCCAGCGCGACCCACCCGGCGACGGCGGCGCACACCGCCCAGACGTGGGAGCCGATGTCCGTCAGCGCGCCGAGCCCGAGCGTCCCGGAGGTGAGGGCCAGCGGCACGAGCAGCAGCAGCCCCGTGAGCAGTCCGGTGAGCACGGCCAGGGCCAGCGTGGACAGCGTCAGGGACACCGCGCGGCTGCCGTGGCGGGTGTGCAGCCAGTCGTCGAGGTGGTTCTCCCCCTCCCGCAGCAGCCACACGCCGGCCACGGCGCCGGCGCCGATCGGCACGGCCAGCAGGAGCAGCTGCCACGGCGACCACGTCACGGGCAGCGCACCCAGCGCCGGGAGGGCGGGCGCGGTGGCCGGCGTCGCACCGAACACGGAGTAGAGGCTGTCCGCGCCCACGGAGAACCCCGGGCCCGCCGTCCACGCGATCGACCACGCGGTGAACGTGGGCAGCCAGCCGATCTGCAGCAGCGCCAGCAGCAGACCGCCCAGCGGGCCGCCCCCGATCGCCTGGGCCACGGTGACGACGGCGGTCCACTCGACGGCCAGGCGCCCCGCCACGAGCAGCGCGTTCAGGCCCGTCAGGGCGAGCACGGCGATGACCGCGGCGCGCACCACGGACCACGCGTACGAGCCGGCCCAGCGTTCGTATTGCGACCGCCGCGAGATCCGCTCCGTGAGGTCCAGGCCGATCAGGTGCGCCCAGGTGCCGGCCTCGCGCCGCGCCCCCGCGAGGGCGGCGACGCCGAAGAGCAGGGCGGGCAGCAGCGCCGCCGGGACGGGGTGGACCGTCAGCTCGTCCGTGCCGGGCAGGAACGCCACGGCCAGCCCCACCAGGGCGTAGGCCCCCACCGCGCCCACGAGGGCCTGCCACGCCTGGTCCCGGTAGGACGCGCGCGCCAGGTGCCGGCCGGCCCGCCAGGACAGCGCGAGCGGGACCAGGGTCAGGCCCCACGGCACGAGCCACGCCGTGCCGGTGATGAGGTGGTCCGGCGCGGTGGGCATGGCCGTGGCCACGGTGACGGGCACCGCGTGCAGGGCCAGCCACAGGACGCCGCCCACCTGGACGGCACCCTCGATGGTCGGCCGCTCGAACCCGCCCGTGGCCCACACCGCGAGGGTGGGGACCATGACCGCGAGCAGGCTGATCATCGCCGTGACGAGCGCCTCGACCACCCCCTGCAGCCACAGCGGCAGGGGGACGGGGCGCAGCAGACGGGGCGCAGCGGGGCGGGAACTCACCCGTCCATGGTGCCACCCGACTCCGGGCGGCGCCTGGACGGGGGCGGGCCGCGCGGGCCGGTGCGACGACCGTCACGTGCCCCGAGAGTTCACCGCGGGGTCACCGGGCCGTCGTCGGAGGGTGTCCCGGCCGTGGTCCGGGGCCCTTAGCGTCGGCCACGTGCGTGTCGTCGTGGTCGCCGAATCGTTCCTGCCCCATATGAACGGGGTCACCAACTCCCTCCTCCAGGTGCTGCGGCACCTGCGGGAGCGGGGCGACGAGGCGATGGTGATCGCCCCGGCCGCCTCGTGGTCCGCCGGGTGGACCCAACGCGCGGGCGCCGGTGAGGCCCCCCGCGAGGTCGAGGGCTTCCCCGTGCGCACCCTGCCCTCCGTGCCCCTGACCGGGTACGCCTCCGTGCGGGTGGCCGCCGGCACAGTGGGCCGGCTGCGCGGCATGCTCGCCGACTTCGCCCCGGACGTGGTGCACATCGCCTCCCCCTTCGTGCTGGGCTGGCGCGCGGTGCAGGCGGCCGAGGAGCTCGGCATCCCCTCCGTGGCCGTCTACCAGACCGAGGTCCCCGGCTACGCGGCCCGGTACGGCGCCCCGTGGCTGGAGGACGTGCTGTGGAGCCACGTGGCGCGCCTGCACAACACGGCCACGCTGACGCTCGCGCCGTCGTCGTTCACCGTCCGGCAGCTGCACCGCCAGGGGGTGCGACGCGTGCACCTGTGGGGCCGCGGCGTCGACTCCGGCCGATTCCATCCCGCCAAGCGGGACGAGGCGCTGCGCGCCGAGCTCGCCCCGAACGGCGAGAAGCTCGCGGGCTTCGTGGGGCGGCTGGCGCACGAGAAGCAGGTCGGGGACCTGCGGGTGCTCTCGGACCTGCCGGGCACCCGCCTCGTGGTCATCGGCTCCGGGCCGCTGCGCGAACAGCTCGAGCGCCAGCTGCCCGGCGCGCACTTCGCCGGCTTCCAGGGAGGCGAGGACCTCGCGCGCCACGTGGCGAGCCTGGACCTGTTCGTGCACCCCGGCGAGTCCGACACCTTCGGCCAGACCCTGCAGGAGGCGATGGCCTCGGGCGTGCCCGTCGTCGCCGTCGGCCGCGGCGGCCCCCTCGACATCGTGGACGCCTCCCGCACCGGCTGGCTCTACCCGCCCGGCGAGCTGGACGAGCTGCGCCGCCACGTCGCGGACCTCGTGTACGACGACGTCAAGCGGGCCGCGTTCGCCGACGCGGCGTGGGCGTCGGTGCAGGGCCGGACCTGGCCGGTGCTGTGCGAGCAGCTCGTGGGCTACTACGAGAAGGCGATCGCGGTGCAGGAGCGCCGCCGCGTGGAGCTGGCCCGCCGGCTGCTGACGGCGCCGGCGCTGCTGGCCGCGCGCGTGTTCGGCTGAGCCCCCCGGGCGGGCGCCGTGCGGACGACGGGCGGGCGCCCGGCGGTCCGGGTCTCGCGTCCGGAGCCGTGGCTAGGGTGGCGGGCATGGACGCCACCCCGCAGCCCCGCCCAGCCCGGCCCCCTGCCCGATCCCGCCGCGCCTCGCCGCCTCGCCTGCAAGGACGTGCACCCGGTCGGCCTCGGGTGCATGAACATCGTGCACGGCTACTCCGGGTTCCTCGACGACGACGCCGCCGTCGATCTGCTCACCCGCGTGCTGGACGACGGCACCGACCACCTGGACACCGCCACCCTCTACGGCGGCGGCCGCAGCGAGGAGCTCGTGGGGCGCGCGCTCGCACGGGCGGGGTCGGACGTCCGCGAGCGCGTCCTGCTCGCCTCCAAGGGCGGGCTCGTGCGGGACGGGCAGCGGCGGATCGACGGCCGCCCGGAGACGCTGCGCGCGCACGTGGACGCCTCCCTGCGCCGGCTCGGCCAGGACCGGATCGACCTGTACTACCTGCACCGGCTGGACCCGGAAGTCCCCGTCGAGGAGTCCGTGGGGGCGCTCGCGGAGGCCGTCACGGACGGCAAGATCGGGGCGATCGGCCTGTCCGAGGTCTCGGCCGCCACCCTGACCCGGGCCGTGGCCGTCCACCCGATCGCGGCCGTGCAGTCCGAGTACTCCCTCGCCACGCGCAACCCCGAAGGGGGCGTGCTCGAGGCATGCCGCCGCCACGGGACCGCCTTCGTGGCCTTCTCCCCCGTCAGTCGCGGCCTGCTCACGGACGCGCCGCCGCGGCTGGACCGGCTGGACGCGGGAGACCTGCGGCACCGGCTGCCCCGCTTCGCCGAGGGCCACTACGAGGCCAACCTGACGCTGCGCGAGGCGCTCTCGGCCGAGGCCGTCCGGCTCGGGACGAGCACGGCGGGGCTCGCCGTCGCCTGGGTCCTGGCCCAGGGCGAGGACGTCCTGGCGATCCCGGGCACCACCTCATGGGAGCATTGGCTCGAGGACCGGGGCGCGCACGAGGTGCGGCTGACCCCGGCCGACGTCGCCCGCCTGGACGCCCTCGTCAATGACGCGACCGTGGCGGGCCCGCGCTACAGCGAGAGCCAGCAGGCCAGCATCGACACCGAGGCGGCGCCGCCGCGCTGAGCCGAACGCGGGGCCCGGGGTGGCCCGCGTCTCATGTCGGTAACAGAGCGCGCTCCCTGTCAGGATGGGCGTCAGGCACCGCGGCCTCCTCCGACCGCGGCGCGCCACGGCGGGGGCACCGCGGGGCGTCTTTATCCCGACGTCCGAGGAGGACACCATGAATGAGTCTCTGGAGAGCCTGCGCGACGAAGTGTTCGCGCGCAACCCCGGCGAGGCCGAGTTCCACCAGGCGGTGTCCGAGGTGTTCGAGGCACTGGGACCGGTGGTGCAGCGCCACCCCCAGTACGTCGAGGCCGGGGTCATGCACCGCCTCTGCGAGCCGGAGCGCCAGATCATCTTCCGCGTGCCGTGGATCGACGACGCCGGCGTCGTGCAGGTCAACCGCGGGTTCCGCGTGGAGTTCAACTCGGCGCTCGGCCCGTACAAGGGCGGCCTGCGCTTCCACCCCTCCGTGTACCTCGGGATCGTCAAGTTCCTGGGCTTCGAGCAGATCTTCAAGAACTCGCTCACCGGCATGCCGATCGGCGGCGGCAAGGGCGGCTCGGACTTCGACCCCGCCGGCAAGTCCGACCGCGAGATCATGCGGTTCTGCCAGTCCTTCATGACGGAGCTGCATCGCCACATCGGTGAGCACACGGACGTGCCGGCCGGCGACATCGGCGTGGGCGCCCGCGAGATCGGCTACATGTTCGGCCAGTACAAGCGACTGACCAACCGCTTCGAGGCCGGCGCCCTCACCGGCAAGGGCCTGACGTGGGGCGGCTCGCTGGTCCGCACCGAGGCCACCGGCTACGGCGCCGTGATGTTCGTGGACTCCATGCTGCGCACGCGCGGCGAGTCCATGGACGGCCAGCAGGTGCTGATCTCCGGCTCCGGCAACGTGGCCATCTACGCCGCGGAGAAGGCCGCCGCGCTCGGGGCCACCGTGCTCACCGCGTCCGACTCCTCGGGCTACATCGTGGACCCGGACGGCCTCGACCTGGACCTGCTCAAGCAGATCAAGGAGGTCGAGCGCGGCCGTATCTCCGAGTACGCCGAGCGCCGCGGCGGGCGGTCCCGCTACGTCAGCGGCGGCAGCGTCTGGGACGTCGAGGGCACCGTGGCCCTGCCGTGTGCCACCCAGAACGAGCTCGACGAGTCCGCCGCCCGGACCCTGCTGAAGAACGGGGTGAAGGCCGTGGCCGAGGGCGCGAACATGCCCTGCACCGAGGCGGCCTCCCACCTGTTCGTGGACTCCGGGACGCTGTTCGGCCCGGGCAAGGCCGCCAATGCGGGCGGCGTGGCGACGTCCGCGCTGGAGATGCAGCAGAACGCCTCGCGGGACTCGTGGAACTTCGACTACACCCATGACCGTCTCGAGCAGATCATGCGTGACATCCACGACCGCTGCGTGGAGACCGCCGAGGAGTACGGCACGCCCGGCAACTACGTGGCGGGGGCGAACATCGCCGGGTTCATCAAGGTCGCCGACGCGATGATCGCCCAGGGCGTGGTCTGAGGCCTGGCCCTGCCCCTTCCGTGATCCTCCGCCGCCCTGCGACATCACCGCCGTTCTGACGCGCGGTGATGTCGCAGGGCGGCGGTCGCTCGAGGGCACCCGACTCCTGCACAGGCTCCCCGACGTCGGGTGCCCTCCACCGCCGGCGCGGCCGACCCCCCGCGCCCCGGACGGGCCCACGACACTGGGCCGCATGACCCCGCTCTCCGACTACTCGCGTGCGCTGCTCCCGGGACGCGGGCCCCTGCTCAGCACGGCAGACCCCCACGACGGGGCGGCGCGGCGCCGTCTCGAACGCGCCTGGACCCGCGGGGTCCTCGTGCGGCTCAGCCCGCGCGTCTACATCAGCGTCAGCGACTGGGCCGCGCTGCGTCCGTGGGACAGGGCGGTCGTGTCCGCCGTCGCCCTCTCGATCGCCCGCCCCGCGACGGTGTTCACGGGCCTGACCGCGGCCCGGCTGCACGGTCTGGGGCCGGCCGTCGAGCCGCCCGCGCTCGAGCTGCGCGCCCCCTCGCCCGGGCATCACGGCTGCGGTCCGCTGACCCGCCGTCCCCTCGCCCCCTCCCTGGTGGCCCACGACCGCCGGCTTCCCGTCCCGCCACGCCGCCGACCCCGGTGGGGGCTGCCGGAGGCGGCCCACGCCGCGCCTCAGCCGGTCGAGGCCGTCCTGTCGGACGGGCAGAGCCTCGGGACCGTCCTGGCGGATCCGCTGCCCACGGTGCTGCTGGTCCTCGGCGCGGCCACCCCGTTCCGCGACGCCGTGGCCCCGCTGGACGCGCTCGTCCGAGCCTGGCCCGAGGAGGCCGCACGCTGGGCGAGGCAGGCGGAGAGCCGACTCGGATCCGCGGCCGCCCTCCGCCGATTCGAGCGGGCCTGGCACTTCGCGGACGCGCGGGCGGAATCCGCCGGCGAGTCCTACAGCCGGGCCATCATCCACGAGCTCGGCTTCGTCCCGCCCACGGCGCTGCAGCATCGCCACCGGGATGCGAACGGACGCGGGGTGGCCCGCACGGACTTCTGGTGGGAGCAGGTGCGGGTGTACGGGGAGTTCGACGGGCTGGGCAAGTACGACCTGTCGTTCTTCGACGGTGACGACACGGCCCGCCGCGCCAGCATCCGCCGGGAGAAGGAACGGGAGGTGGCCCTGCAGCTGGTCACCCGGGCGGGCGCGCATTGGACGTGGGGAGACCTCCTGCGGCCGGACCGGCTGGCGCGGATCCTCACCGCCGCGGGCGTCCCCCGCTCGGTCTGATCCACGGCCGTCCCACGGGCCCGGTCCCGACTCGGCGGGCCCGAGCGTTCGACCTCCGTTCTGCGACATCGCAGCTGCTCCGCACGGCGGTGATGTCGCTGGGCGGCTGCCGGCCGGTCAGCGACGCGGCCGGTCAGCGGCCCACCTCAGCCGGCCAGCGCCGCCCGCTGCTCGGTGCTGATGCGCACGGGGCGGCCCGTCTGCCCGTCGACGAACACCATGACGGACGTCGCGGTGGCGCAGAGGGTGTCGTCGACGCCGTCGTGCAGTGCGTAGCCCACGTGCACCGAGGCGGCCTTCACGGCGTCCACGCTCACCACCACGCGCAGCGGCACGGGGCGGTAGGGCATCTGGGCCCGGTACTTCACGGTGTGCTCGGAGATGAACGTCCGCACACCGGGGGCCACCCCCTCGAGCAGGTCGATCGGAGGGGCCTGCCCGCCACCGGCGCCGGTGTTCGCGGGCACGCCGAAGGCCGCCACGCGGGCCTCCTCCAGCAGCTGCACCACGGCGATGTTGTTCACGTGGCCGTAGGCGTCCATGTCCGCCCAGCGCAGCGGGATGCGGACCTCGACGGAGCGCGAGGCGGTCATCGGGCGGCCTCCTCGTCCGCGGACCGACCGTCGCGCTGCGCCGCGGCGTCGAGGGTCGCCGGCGCCTCGTCGTCGCCGAGGATGTCCTCGCGCCAGGCCTCGGGCTGCACGTCCACGAACTCGACGGGCAGGATGCCCAGGTCTTCGAGCTGATTGGACAGCGTGGCCCCGTCCGGGCCGTAGCACCACGGGATGCCCGGGGTGGAATGGCGGGTGTCCTCCGCCCGGCCGCCCGCGAGCAGCGCCTGCGAGGGGGTCAGCTGCCGGATGACGATCGCCTTGACCCGGTCGGGGTGGCGCTGCGCGAACTCGGCGTAGATCTCGGGGTCGTGCTGGCCGTCGTCGCCCACCAGGATCCACTGGATGTCCGGGAACTGCTCGGCGAGGCGCTCGAGCTGGACCCGCTTGTGCTCCTGACCGGAGCGGAACCAGCGGTCCTTCGTGGGCCCCCAGCTGGTCAGCAGCAGCGCGCCGAGCGGGTAGAGGTTGCGGCCCAGGAAGCGGGTGAGGGTCTGCGCCACGTTCCACGCGCCCGTGGACAGGTACAGCACGGGGGCCTTCGGCTCGAGCTCGGCGATCCGGCGCAGCAGCACGGCGATCCCCGGGGTGGGCGTGCGGGCGTGCTCGTCGATCACGAACGAGTTCCAGGCCGCCAGCAGGGGGCGGGGCAGCGAGGTGACCACCACGGTGTCGTCGATGTCCGAGACCAGGCCGATCCGCGCGCCCGGCTCGCAGATGTACAGGTCCATGACGGCGCGCTCCTCCTGGCCGCCGACGTGGAGGGTGGCGGTCTGCCAGCCGGGCTCCAGCTCGACGTCCAGCACGACGTCGACGACGCCCATCCGGTCCGTGCGCACCGTGGTGCGCAGGTCCCCCACCTGCACCTCCACCTCGGCGTAGGCCATGGGCGGGGCCACGAAGTTGCGCCAGCCGCGCACGCCGTCCGCCACCACCTTCGACAGCCGACGGCCGTTCATGAACTCCTCGTCGGAGGCGATCACCACACGGGAGAGGATCCGCACCCAGCTGGTGCTGCCGTAGCCCGTGAACGCCATGACCGTCGGCACGTTGCCGGCACGCAGCGCGCGGGCACGGTGCCAGCGGTTCCACCCCTCCTGCAGGTGCGTGGCGACGTTCTCCACGGGAGTGGGGTCACCGGGAGGGGCCAGGCGGCCGCGCCGGGGCGCGGGCGTGGGGGCGTCGGAGGCTGCGGGCATGCGCCCAGTATTCCGCACCGCGCGCTCTCAGTGGATCTCGGGGACCAGCGCGGTCAGGCGGTCCAGCATGCGGCCGACCTTGCCGTTCTCGATCGCGGAGGCCACGTGCCCGTCCGCGAACCGCTCGCCGCGTACCAGGTAGGTGAACAGCGTGCCGAGGTCGGCCAGGGACGCCTCGGCGATGCCCGCCTCGCTCACCCGGTCCACGTTCCGCAGGTAGTCGACGTCGATGCCCGCCAGCTCCTGCGCGGCCACGAGGCCGGGGAACACGCGGTCGTCGTAGCCCGGGTAGACGCCGCCGAGGGTGCCGGGCGCGGGGGCGCCGTAGGAGGCGATCGGCCGGGCCTCGGTGCCGTAGCCGGCGGCGAGCAGCTCGCGCAGCGCACGCACGGCGGCCACGCGCTGGGGCGTGGGGGTCTGCGGGCCGGTGAGGGTGGCGTCGTCGCCGGGGGTCGGGAGGCCCTGCCCCGCCCCGCCGAGCTGCGCGCGATCGCCCTCGACGCCGCCCGCGCGGTCGCCGGCGACCTCGCCGCCGCCTTCCGCTCCCCCGCCGCCACCGGGCCCGAGGCCAAGACCACGCACCACGACCTCGTCACCGTGCACGACCGACACACCGAGGCCCGGCTCGTCGGCGCGCTCACGACGGCGGTCCCCGGCTCCGGCGTGCTCGGCGAGGAGCTCGGGGCGCAGGCCGGCACCGGTGAGGCCGCCCGGCTGACCTGGATCGTCGACCCCATCGACGGCACCTCCAACTTCGCGCACGGCTTCGCGATGTTCTCGGTGTCCCTGGCCGCCGAGGTCGACGGCGAGGTGGTGGCCGGCGTCGTGCTGGACCCCGTGAGCCGGCTGGCGTTCTCCGCCGACGGGGACGGCGCCTACCTCACCCGCGGCGACGGGCCGGAGCGCCCGCTGGCCGAGGGCGCCCGGTCGGCGCCGGCCGGCGGCGAGCGCGCCCAGAACCTCGTGACCTCCTACCCGGCGGGCGAGGCGATCGCGCGCGAGGGCGAGGAGGCACTGCGCCGCTTCGGGCGGCTCGTGACCGCCCACGCGACCGTGCGCCGCACCGTCTCCGGCGCTCTCGAGCTCGCCCACACGGCGGCGGGCTGGGCCGACGCCGCGCTGTACGTGGACACCAAGCCCTGGGACGTCGCGGCGGGGCAGCTGATCCTGCGCCGCGCCGGGGGCAGGTGGCTCACGCCGGACCCGGCGGCGCCGTCGTCGGGCCGGCTCGTCGACGACGGCCCGCGCGCCCACACGTGCCCGTTCGCGCTCGCCGTCGCCCCGGGCCGCGAGGCACCGACGACGGCGGCGGTGCTGGGCGACATCGTCGCCTCGCGGGCGACCGACCATGTCTAGAGTGGGTGTGAGCCCGATCTCAGCGCCGCGCCCGACGGCGCCCGCCCCGGCACGCCAGGAGGCCCCGATGACCCCGCAGCACCACGACACCGCCGACGCCCCGTCGATGCAGCGCCCCGATCCGGTCGCGGAGCCCGGGGACCACCTGATGTTCGAGCACCCGGACGGTGAGGCCGTCCTGGTGCTGGACGAGGACCAGGTCTGGCGACTGCTGCGCCGCGTGCGCCACGCGCGCCTCGGGCTGGCCGTGGACGGGCGGCCGGACATCGTGCCGGTGAACGTGCGGGCCCACGACGGCGCCATCTACTTCCGCACCGCGCCCGGCTCGAAGCTCGCCGAGCTCACGGTGAACCCGCGCGTCGTGGTGCAGGCCGACGGGATCCTGGCCGACCAGGCCTGGTCCGTGCTCGTGCACGGCACCGCGCGCCGCCTGGACACGGAGGCGGAGATCGCGGAGGCCGAGTCCCTCGGCATCGAGCCGTGGGTGCCGACGCTCAAGGACTTCTACGTCCGCGTGGACGTCCAGCGCGTGTCCGGCCGCCACTTCGTGTTCGGCCCGCACCCCGAGCGCAACGCGTCCCAGACCGACTGACCCGGTGACCGGGCCGGGGAGGCTCAGGGACGCGCCGGGGGCTGCCCGCCCTCGCCGCCCGCCGGGGGCTGCCCGCCGCCGGGCC
>NZ_JABFAX010000003.1:79789-101490 GCF_017168395.1 Micrococcus sp. KRD128
CGCCCATCCCGCCCTGCTCCTGCTCGGTGGTGGTGTCGATCGGGACGTCGATGGTGATGGCGAAGCCCTTCTCCACGGAGCCCGTGATCTGCGGCAGCTGTGTCTCGTAGCCGTCCGAGAAGACGTTGTCCGTCTCGAGGCTGACCTGGGCGAAGTTCGCCGTCGACCCGTCGTAGGCCGAGGTGGCGTAGACCTGCGAGGACTGCTCCTCGGGCATGGCGATCTGGGAGGTGAGGACGTTGTTCGTCGCGTCCGTGATGGACGCCTTGTCCGGGAACACCTCGAAGTGCAGGTGGGGCCACCGGCCGGCGTAGCAGCCGGGCCACACCGTGGTGAAGGTGACCGTGCCGTCGTCGCCCACCACCTGGACGCCGCGCAGGTAGGTCTCCTCCGTGATGCCGTCCGAGTACATCGAGTAGCGGCCCTGCGCGTCGGCGTGCCAGAGGTACACGGCGGCGCCGGTCATGGCGGCGTCGCCGTTGGCCATGTCGATGACGTTCATCGTCACCGTCAGCGGGACGCCCTCGGCGACGGTGCCCGTGTCGATGCTCGTGGTCAGGTCGGAGCGTTCGATGCCGGACGCGTCGAGCACGTCCGGGCCGTTGGAGCCGTCGCCCGGGTACGGGCCTGCGGTCTCGGTGACCATCTCGGTCAGGGTGGCGGACGGCGAGGCGCTCGCCGCCGACGAGGAGGCCGCGGGTGACGAGGAGCCGGCGCTCGCCGACGTCGAGCCGGAGGAGGACGAGGCGCCCTCCTGGACGCCGCACGCGGCGAGGACGAGGGCCCCCGCCCCCGCGCCGAAGATGCCCAGCGCGTTGCGGCGGGAGACGAGCGTGCCGACGTCGAAGGCGGCGCCCTGGTCCTCGACGTCCTCGGCCGGGCGGTGGAAGGCCCGGCCCTCGAAGGTGGGCGTGACGGCGGGGGCCTCGCCTCCCTCCGTGGCCTGGGGGAAGGGACGGCGGGAGCGGGTCGGGAGCCAGGGGGCCATGGAGTTCCTCTCGTGGGGCGCCCGCCGGGTGGCGGGCCGCGTCGAGAGGCCAGCATGGCAACGGATGCAGGACGTTTCCGTGAGATCGGCGGGATGGCTCCAGGACGTCCTCTGGGAGGTTCCTGACACGGGCGGCAAGCCCGCAACCGCCCCGGCGGTGTCGACATGGAGGGCCATGTCCCTGGTGACCGGGGCGGTCCGCGCGTGCCCTCGGCCCGGCTCCCTTGACGCCCGAGTCCGGCTTCTTCGCCGAGGAGACAGTTCCGTGGCCGTGGTCCACCTCGTCACCGCATTGCGCACGCACCGCCCGCAGCTCGAGTTCCCGCAGGTGCACGCCAACCCCACCCCGGGCGGCCCTGCGGCACCGCGCTCGTGTCACGAATGTTGAACGTCGGGCTGCGGTCGGCCCGCCGGGGCGGGGCCGGACTACGAGCCGCTCGAGGCCGCCGACCCCCGCTGAGCCGCGCCGGGCCGCCTCAGACCTCCGGGGCCTCCCCGAGGTGGCTCGGCGCCCACATCGCCAGGCGGGTCTGCACCACGACGACGTTCGGCCCGTCCGCCTGGAACGCGCGCTCGAGCGCGCCGCGCACGTCCTCCACTCCCACCGTCTCGGCGGGCACGCCGAAGGAGGCGGCGAGGGCCTGGAAGTCCGGCCGGTCGAGCTCGGTGGCCGTGGCCTTGCCGAACGCGCCCTCCATGTACTCGCGCAGGATGCCGTACCCGCCGTCGTCGATGATCAGCCACGTCACCGCCGCGCCGTGCTGCCTGGCGGCCGCGAGCTCGGCGAGGGAGTACATCGCCGAGCCGTCGCCGGCGACGGCGAGCACGCGCCCGTCGATCCCGGTGCGGCCCTGGTGGGCCAGGCCCACCGCGCCGCCGAACGCGGCCGGGAACCCGTAGCCGAGCCCCCCGGCGCCCTGCGCCGAGTGGAACTCGCCGTCCTGCGCGTCCCAGCAGTTCCACGCCCAGTAGGCGGCGATGGTCATGTCCCAGTACGTCTGCATGGTCGACGGGACGGCGGCGCGGATGTCCGCCAGGAGCCGGCGCTCCACGCCGAGGTCCTGGGCGTCGAGGCGGGCGTCGATCCGCGCGTTGACGTCGGCGACCACCTCGGTCGGGGTGCGGCCGTGCCAGACGGCGGCGTCCTGCGCCACCGAGCCCGACTCGCGCAGCGCCGCGGCCAGGGCCTCGAGCGCCTGGCCGGCGTCGGCGCGCACACCCAGCGTGGGGTGGTTGGTCTCCAGCACGCGCGGCTCCGCGTCCACCTGGATGAGGCGGCCGCGCGGCTCGAGCGTGAAGTAGTTGGAGGTGACCTCGCCGAGCGAGGAGCCCACCACGAGCAGCACCTCCGCGTCCTCGAGCAGGTCCGTGACGAGGCGGTCCTCCACCCAGCCGCCGAGGCTGAGCGGGTGCCCCCACGGGAAGGCGGTGTTGCCGCCCGGCGAGCAGACCACGGGCGCCTGGAGCAGCTCCGCGACCTCCCGCAGGCTCTCCACCGCCGCCCGGCCGGAGCGGCGCACACCGCCGCCGGCCACGATCGCCACCCGCCCGGCCCCGCGCAGCCAGCGCACGGACTCGGCCACGAGCTCGGCGCGCGGCGGGTGGTCGTAGGGCACGGCCAGGGCGTCCTCGACCGGGGGCACCATGACCTCGCCGAGCAGCACGTCCTGCGGGATCTCGACCCACACCGGCCCCTGCGGCACGGTGACGGCCTCGGCCCACGCGTCCTGGATGGCGGACGGGATGCCCGAGGCGTGGTGGACCGTGAACTGGGCCTTGGTGACGTTGCGGGCCGAGGCCTTCTGGTCGTCCAGCTGGTGCAGCATGCCCTTGCGCCGGGCGCCGAGCCCGGACAGCGGGATCTGCGAGGCGATCACGAGCATCGGCACACCCGTGGCGTACGCCTCCTGCAGGCCGGCCAGCGAGGTGAGCGCGCCCGGGCCGGTGGACAGGAACAGCACGCCGACCTCGCCGGTGGCTCGGGCGTACCCGTCCGCGGCGAAGGCGGCGTTGTTCTCCACGCGGTTCGAGACGAACTCCAGCGGGGAGCGGGACAGGGCGTCGAAGAGGCCCAGGGCGTGCTGGCCCGGGATGCCGAAGACCGTCCGTGCACCCAGGGCGTGGAGCGTCTCGACGGCGAGGTCGCCGCCGCTGCGCCGCGGAGCCGCCGTCGTCGTCTGCTCGTCGGTCATCGGCCCGGCTCCTCACCGGCGGCCGCGCGGGTGGCGCGGCGGTCGGCCATCAGGGAGATGAGGTCGTAGGCCACATGGGAGGCGGCGACGCCGGTCAGCTCGGCGTGGTCGTAGGCCGGGGCCACCTCCACCAGGTCCGCGCCCACGATGTCGAGCCCGCGCAGCCCGCGGAGGATCTCGAGCAGCTCGCGGCTCGTGATGCCGCCGGCCTCGGGGGTGCCGGTGCCCGGCGCGTGCGCGGGGTCGAGGACGTCGATGTCCACCGAGATGTAGAGCGGCCGGCCCCCGATGCGCTGGCGCAGCTGGTCCACGATCTCGTCCACGCCCTGACGGAACACGTCCGAGGAGGTGACGATGCCGAAGCCCATGCGGTGGTCGTCGTCGAGGTCCTTCTTGCCGTAGAGCGGACCGCGGGTGCCCACATGCGAGATGGCCTCGGTGTCCAGGATCCCCTCCTCCACGGCGCGGCGGAACGGCGTGCCGTGGGTGTACTCGGCGCCGAAGTAGGTGTCCCACGTGTCCAGGTGGGCGTCGAAGTGCAGCAGGGCCACGGGCTCACCCGCACGGGCGGAGGCGGCGCGCAGCAGCGGCAGCGCGATGGTGTGGTCGCCGCCGATGGTCATGAGCGAGGAGCCGTCCTCGGTGAGGTCCATCGCGTCCTGCTGGATCGCCTCGATGGCCTCGCCGATGTCGAACGGGTTCACCGCCATGTCCCCGGCGTCCACCACCTGGGCCTGCGCGAAGGGCGAGGTGTCCGTGGCGGGGTTGTACGGGCGCAGCAGCCGCGAGGACTGCCGCACGTGGCCGGACCCGAAGCGTGCACCGGGGCGGTAGGAGACGCCGGCGTCGAACGGCACGCCGACCACCTTGATCTCCGGGGCGACGCCGGCCGCGGCCGCCTCGTCCAGGCGCGGCAGCAGCGCATAGGTGGGGGCGCCGCCGTAACGGGGCACGAGGGCGGAGTTCACGGGGCCGTGGCGGCCGTTGTCCTCGACGCGGGGGATCTCGAGCATCTGGATGTCCTCTCTGGGCTGTTCGATTCGGTCTGGTCGGTCTGGTCTGGTCTGTCCGGTGCGGGCATGCCGCACGGTTCACGCGTGGCCCACGAGGGTCCACAGCACGACGGCGGGGCGGTCGTCCGGATTGGCCCACGAGTGAGGCTCGCGGCCGGGGAAGGTGACGGTGTCCCCCTCCTCCAACAGGTGCACGGCCTCGGTGGTCCGCAGCTCGAGGCGGCCGGTGACCACGTGCACCGCCTCCACGCGGCAGTCCACGGTGTACAGCTCCGTCTCCCCGCGGCCGTGCGGCGCGATGTCCGCGCGCAGGATCTGCAGGTCGCGACTGCCGCGCGGGGTGATCAGGCGCTCGCGGATGCCCTCGCCGCCGAGGCTGACCGCGGGGGCGTCGGCGAGGCGCACGACCGTCACCTCGGGCGCGTCCAGGACGTCGCCCGGGCTCGCGCCGAGCACCTGGCACAGGGTCACGAGCGTGCTCACGGACGGGCTCGTCAGGTCCCGCTCGAGGCGGGAGAGGAAGCCCTTGCTGACGCCGGCCGCCTCGGCCAGCTGGGCCACGGTGAGCCGCCGCGCCTCGCGCAGCGCGCGCAGCCGACGGCCGATCAGCGCCTGGCCCGGCGCGGTCTCGAGCGGGAGGGCCTTCATCGCGTTCCTCCCGACGTCGGCCAGGCGACGTCGCCGAGGTCACCCTGGACGCCATGTTGTCTGACAAGCAACATGTGTTTACCGTAGACCCATATCGTGTGATCGGCAACACGCCGATCGCTCCCGTCCCGCCCGCGGCGCCCCCTCATCCCGGCGCCCTGGATCCTCTCGCCCCAAGGACCGCCCGTGACCCTCAACCTGACCATCGTCGCCGTCTACCTGGTCGGCATGCTCGCCTTCGGCTGGTGGGGCAAGACCCGCGCCGCCAGCTCGGAGGACTACCTCGTGGCGGGCCGCCGTCTCGGGCCGATGCTGTTCACCGGCACCATGGCCGCCGTCGTGCTCGGCGGCGCCGCCACCGTGGGCGGCGTCGGCCTGGGGTACGAGTTCGGGCTCTCCGGTGCGTGGCTCGTGGCCGCCATCGGCGTCGGCGTGCTCATCCTGTCGGTGGCGTTCGCCCCGATCCTGGCCCGTCTGAAGATCTACACCGTCTCGCAGATGCTGCGCCTGCGGTACGGCCGCGGCGGGGCCTCCCACGCCTCCTCCTTCGTGATGCTCGCCTACACGCTCATGCTCGCCGCCACCTCCACGGGCGCCTACGCGTCGATCTTCGTGGTGCTCTTCGGCTGGGACCGCTGGCTGTCCGTCCTGGTGGGCGGCGGCATCGTGCTGGCCTACTCCGTGCTCGGCGGCATGTGGTCCATCACCCTGGCCGACATGGCCCAGTTCCTCATCATGACCATCGGCCTGTTCGCCCTCATGCTCCCCCTCTCCCTGGCCAACGCCGGCGGCTGGAGCGCCATGCAGGAGCGCCTGGGCGCCGAGTTCTTCAGCTGGGACGGGATCGGCGTGCAGTCGATCGTCACCTACGTCGTGGTCTACACCCTCGGCCTGCTGATCGGCCAGGACGTCTGGCAGCGCGTCTTCACGGCCCGCTCCCCGCGCGTGGCCCAGATCGGCGGCGCCACCGCGGGGCTGTACTGCATCGCCTACGGCGTCGCCGGCGCCGTGATCGGGATGGCCGCCCGCACGGTGACCGCGGACATCGCCACCACGGACGACGTGTTCGCGTGGGTCGCCCAGAACCTGCTGCCCGTCGGCATCGGTGGCGTGGCCCTGGCGGCCGCCGTCGCGGCCATGATGTCCACCGCCTCGGGGGCGATCATCGCGGCCTCGACCGTGATGCGCACGGACATCCTCCCCATCCTCCGCGGCGAGGCCACCGCCTCCGAGGACGGCGCCACCGCCGAGGACGAGGCTCCGGAGACCGCGGCGGAGCTCGCCTCGAACCGCGGCTGGGTGCTGCTGCTCGGCGCCGTCGTGCTGGGGCTGGCGATCGTCGTCCCGGACGTGGTGGCGGCCCTGACCATCGCGTACGACATCCTCGTGGGCGGCCTGTTCGTCGCGATCGTCGGCGGCCTCGTGTGGCAGCGCGGCACCGGCACGGCGGCCCTGTGGTCCATGGTGGTCGGGACGGTGGGCACCCTCGGCACCATGGGCTGGCTCGAGCTGAACGCGGCCGAGCCCTTCGAGGGCGTCTTCGCGAACGAGCCGATCTACGTCGGCCTGGCCGCCTCCGCCGTCGTGTACGTCCTCCTCAGCCTGATGACCCGGCCCACCGACCCCGCGGTCCTCGAGGCCTGGCGGGTGCGCTCCCGCCACGGCGTCGACGCAGCGGTCTGAGATTGCCGCTGGCCGATGACCCCGGGGCCTGTGATCCTCCGACGCCCGCACGATGGCCGAGGCCAGGCGGTGCGGTGGCGGGCGACCCTTCCCCCGGGCTCCCCCCGGCCCTAGTGTGTGCAAAAGCCCGGGACCGGGACTCCCCCTCGGGTTCGCCCCGTCTCTCGCCCCGTCGGGGTCTCGCTGGAGACAGAAAGGCAGCAGTTCTCATGACCACCAAGAACCGCGCCGTGGCATTCCACGGCATCAAGGACGTGCGCGTCGACGAGCTGGACTTCCCCAAGCTGGAGATGCCCAACGGCTCCGCCGCCCCGCACGGCGTCATCCTCAAGATCGTCGCCACCAACATCTGCGGCAGCGACCTGCACATTTACCGCGGCTCCTTCCCCGTGCCCGAGGGCATGGTGCTGGGTCACGAGATGACCGGCCAGGTGCTGGAGGTCGGCAGCGACGTCCAGTTCCTGAAGGAGGGCGACCTCGTCTCCGTGCCGTTCAACGTGGCCTGCGGCCGCTGCCGCAACTGCCGCGCCGGCCGCACTGAGATCTGTGAGACCGCCAACCCGGAGCAGGCGTGCGCCGCCTACGGCTTCAATCTGGGCGACTTCCAGGGCGGACAGGCCGAGTACCTGTTCGTGCCGTACGCCGACTTCCAGCTGCTGCGCTTCCCGGACCAGGAGCAGGCGATGGAGAAGATCCTGGACCTGGCCGTGCTCTCGGACATCCTCCCCACGGCGTTTCACGGTCTCATGGCGGCCGGCGCCAAGCCCGGCTCCACCGTCTACATCGCCGGCGCCGGCCCCGTGGGCCGGTGCGCCGCGGCCGCCGCTCGACTGCTGGGCGCCTCGTGCATCATCGTGGGCGACCAGGACGCCTCGCGTCTGGAGCTGGTGCGCAAGCACGGCTGCGAGACCATCGACCTCTCCGTCACGGAGAACCTGCAGGACGCCGTGAACGACATCCTCGGCGAGCCGATGGTGGACTGCGCGGTGGACTACGTCGGCTCCGAGGCCCACGGCCTGGGCTCCGAGTCCGATGAGATGCAGCCGATCGCCGCCGTGAACCAGGTCCTGGACATCACCCGTCCGGGCGGTGCCACGGGCATCATCGGCATCTACGGGCCGGACCCGATCGCGGAGACGAAGGCTGAGCAGGAGGGCACCTTCCCGGTGGACTTCGGCAAGGCCTGGATCAAGTCGCCCCACATCATCGGCGGGCAGGCGCCCATCATGCGCTACAACCGCCAGCTGATGATGTCGATCCTGTGGGACCGGATGCCGTACCTGACGGAGTTGGTCAACCCGCGCGTGATCAGCCTGGACGAGGCACCCCAGGCCTACGCGGAGTTCGACCAGGGCTCCGTGGACAAGTTCATCATCGACCCCCACGGCATGATCGCCCGCTGAGCGGTCCGCCTCCGGAGGCACGACGGCGCCCCTCACCTGCCCGCGCAGGTGAGGGGCGCCGTCGTCGTCCGCGGATCAGGTCGCGTGCAGCAGCGTGGCGGTGATCCCGAGGGCCGCCAAGCCCACCACCAGCGCGACCATGCAGGCCACCGACGCCAGCGCTGGCCGGGCCTGCTCCCGCGCGATCCCGTCCGCGTGCGCCACGTAGCGCCGGCGCTGCGTGGCCAGCACCGCCGCCCCGCCGACGGCCGCCACCACCGCAGGCCCGAACGCCCAGGCGCCGACGGCCGGCCACCACCTCAGGAACGTGAGGCTGAGCACGCCCAGCGCCAGGACCGTGCGGCCCCAGCTCATCACGGTGCGCTCGGGCTGCAGCCCCGGGTCGTGATGCAGACGCATCGTCTCAGCCCCGCGGCAGGACGACGGCGGCCAGCAGCGCCACGACGGCCAGCACGACGCCCCCCGCGAGGATCGGGACGATCAGCGGCAGCGGCAGCGGACGGCCGCGGCGCATCGCCCGTTCCACCCGGAGCCAGCGCGCGCCCGCGCCCAGGGCGAGCAGCGCCGCCAGGACGAGCAGCACCGTGCTCAGCACCACCCGGACCGGCGGCGCGAAGAGGGCACCGGTGAACGCCTCCACCGCGACCCCGCCGGCCAGCAGCGCCAGCGCCGTCCGGACCCAGGCCAGGAACGTGCGCTCGTTGGCGAGCGTGAACCGGGGGTCCGGCTCGTCCCCGCCCGCCAGGAGGCGTTTCTGCCAGGCCGGCCGGCCGCCGTCGTGCGCGGTGGCCTCGGGGCCGTCGGGGGTCTCTGCTGCGTCCATGCGGCCATGGTAGCGACGGCGTAGACTGGCCGGTCGAGCGCGCCCGGCCGCCGCGGCCCGCGACGGCGGCGCCCCATCCCCGTCCCGCCCGTCCGATGGAGCCCCATGAGCCCCGCCCACGCCGCCACGCCTGCGGCACGCCCCGAGCCGACCCGTGAACAGGTCCGACGCTGGCGCCGCTACCTCGCCGACGAGATCGCCGAGGGCCAGATCTATCGCGACATCGCCGCCCGCAAGGACGGTGTGGAGCGCGACATCCTGCTCGGCCTCGCCGAGGCCGAGCGCCGCCATGAGCAGCACTGGCGGATTCTCCTGGGCGAGCACGCCGAGAACCCCCCGCGCCCCTCCTTCCGTCGCATCCTGCTGCGCTGGCTCGCACGGATCTTCGGCTCCGTGTTCGTGCTGGCCCTGGCCCAGCGCGCCGAGTCGGACACCCCCTACGCGAAGGACCAGGACGCCCCCGAGGGCATGGCGGCGGACGAGGCCATCCACGAGGAGGTCGTGCGGGGCCTCGCCGCCCGGGGTCGCGAACAGCTGGCCGGCAACTTCCGCGCCGCCGTCTTCGGCATGAACGACGGGCTGGTCTCCAACCTGGCGCTCGTGATGGGCATCGGCGCGACGGGCGTGGCGCCGTCCGTGGTGCTGTTCACCGGCGTGGCCGGACTGCTCGCGGGCGCGCTGTCCATGGCGGCCGGCGAGTACGTCTCGGTGCGCTCCCAGCGGGAGCTGCTCGAGGCCTCCTCCCCCACCCAGATCACCCTCGAGGCGGCCCAGCACCTGGACCTGGACCACAACGAGCTCACGCTCGTCTACCTGGCCCGCGGCATGACGCCCGAGGACGCCGAGCACCGGGCACTCGAGCGCCTCGGCTATCTCTCGTGCGACTGCAACCCGCAGTTCTCCGCCCGCCCCGACGGCTCCCAGGGGCCCGTGGACCACTCGGACTCCTTCGCGGAGATCGGCTCGGCGTGGAGCGCCTCCCTGTCCAGCTTCGCGTTCTTCGCCTCCGGCGCGCTCATCCCGATCCTGCCGTACATCTTCGGCATGTCCGGGCTGTGGGCCCTGGGCCTGGCGGCGGCGATGGTGGGCGCGGCCCTGCTCTTCACCGGCGGTGTGGTCGGGCTGCTGTCCGGCTCCTCACCGCTGGCCCGGGCCCTGCGCCAGCTCGCGATCGGCTTCGGCGCCGCCGCCGTGACGTACGTGCTCGGCCTGCTCTTCGGCGCGAACGTGGGCTGACGGGCGCCCATCGCCTGCTCCGCCCCGCACGGCACACGGCCCCTGCCCCTCAGGACGAGGGACAGGGGCCGTGGTGCCTCCGCCTGCCGATGCGGGGCGCCGGCGCCCCGCACCGCGGGATCAGGCCTGGGCCTGCAGGATCTCCCGCATCAGCTGGGCGGTCTCGGACGGGGTCTTGCCGACCTTCACGCCCGCGGCCTCGAGGGCCTCCTTCTTGGCCTGCGCGGTGCCCGCGGAGCCGGAGACGATGGCGCCGGCGTGGCCCATGGTCTTGCCCTCCGGGGCGGTGAAGCCGGCCACGTAGCCGACGACCGGCTTGGTGACGTGGGCCTTGATGAACTCGGCCGCACGCTCCTCGGCGTCGCCGCCGATCTCACCGATCATCACGATGGCCTGGGTGTCCGGGTCGGCCTCGAACGCCTCGAGGGCGTCGATGTGGGTGGTGCCGATGACCGGGTCGCCGCCGATGCCGATGGCGGTGGAGAAGCCGAAGTCACGCAGCTCGTACATCATCTGGTAGGTCAGCGTGCCGGACTTGGACACGAGGCCGATGGGGCCGGTGCCGGTGATGGTGGCCGGGGTGATGCCCGCCAGGGCCTCGCCCGGGGTGATGATGCCGGGGCAGTTCGGGCCGATGATGCGGGTCTTCGGCTTGCCGTCCTCGCCGGTCTTCGACTGGGACAGGGCAAAGAACTCGGCGGAGTCCTGCACCGGGATGCCCTCGGTGATGACCACGAGCAGCGGGATCTCGGCCTCGATGGCCTCGATGGCGGCGTCCTTGGCGAAGGCCGGCGGCACGAAGGCCACGGACACGTCCGCACCGGTCTTCTCCATGGCCTCCTTGACGGTGCCGAAGACGGGCAGCTCGACGGCGTTGCCGTCCTTGTCCTCGTGGGACACGGTGGTGCCGGCCTTGCGGGCGTTCACGCCGCCCACGATGTTCGTGCCGGCCTTGAGCATGAGGCGGGTGTGCTTGGTGCCCTCACCGCCGGTGATGCCCTGGACGATGACCTTGGAGTCCTTGTTCAGGTAGATCGACATAGCTGTTTCCTCAGTCTTTCCGAACGGTCAGTTCGCGGAGTGGGCGAGCTCGGCGGCCTTGTCGGCGCCCTCGTCCATGGTGGCGGCCAGGGTGACGAGCGGGTGGTTCGCCTCCTGCAGGATGCGGCGGCCCTCCTCCACGGCGTTGCCGTCCAGGCGCACGACCAGCGGCTTGGTGGCGGTGTCGCCCAGGATCTCGAGGGCCTTGACGATGCCGTTCGCGACCTGGTCGCACGCGGTGATGCCGCCGAAGACGTTCACGAACACGGACTTGACCTGCTCGTCGCCCAGGATGACGTCGAGGCCGTTGGCCATGACCTCGGCGTTGGCGCCGCCGCCGATGTCCAGGAAGTTGGCCGGCTTCACGCCGCCGTGCTGCTCGCCGGCGTACGCGACGACGTCGAGGGTGGACATCACGAGGCCGGCGCCGTTGCCGATCACGCCGACCTGGCCGTCCAGCTTCACGTAGTTGAGGTCGTTGGCCTTGGCCTTGGCCTCCAGCGGGTCCTCGGTGCGCTCGTCGACGAGGGCGGCGTGGTCCTCGTGGCGGAACTGCGCGTTGTCGTCGAGGGAGACCTTGCCGTCCAGGGCGAGGATCTGGCCGTCGCCGGTCTTCACCAGCGGGTTCACCTCGACGAGGGTGGCGTCCTCCTTCTCGAAGACCTCCCAGAGCTTCTGGATGACCTCGGCGACGTCGGCGCGCAGCTCCTCGGGGAAGCCCGCCTCGGCGACGATCTTCTGGGCGGTCTCGGCGTCGATGCCGGTCAGCGCGGAGACGGGCACCTTGGCGAGGGCCTCGGGGCGCTCCTCGGCGAGCTGCTCGATCTCCATGCCGCCCTCGACCGAGCACATGGCCAGGTAGGTGCGGTTGGCGCGGTCCAGCAGCACGGAGAAGTAGTACTCCTCGGCGATGTCGGCGCCCTGGGCGATCATGACCTGGTGCACGGTGTGGCCCTTGATGTCCATCCCCAGGATGGCCTTGGCGTGCTCGTAGGCCTCGTCGGCCGTCTTGGCGACCTTCACGCCGCCGGCCTTGCCGCGGCCGCCGACCTTCACCTGCGCCTTGACGACGGTGACGCCGCCGATCTTCTCCGCGGCCGCCTTGGCCTCGTCCGGGGTCTGCGCAACGATGCCGGCCAGCACGGGGACGCCGTGCGCCTCGAACAGATCGCGCGCCTGGTACTCATACAGGTCCACGGTGGTGTGTCCTTCTTGGTCGAAGACAGGGTCTGCCGGCCTCGCCCGCGGGCGCGGCCGACGTCGACGCCCCCTCCGTGGCCGGGCCGGGCACGGGGGCACAGCAGGGCGGCGGACGGCGGCGTTCCACGGCTCACTCTAGTCCACACCGCGGAGAGACCGGGGGGTCGGCGGGCCGGTCCTGTCAGCCCTCGACCTTCGTCAGCGGGGCGTAGCGCAGCAGCAGCCGCTTCTGCGCCCCGGTGGCGTCGAAGGTGACGGTCGCGACGGTCTTGTCCCCGGCGCCCGCGACGGCGTCCACGCGCCCCTCGCCGAAGGTCGCGTGGGAGACGCGGTCGCCCGGGCTGAGCGCCACGATCTCCTTCTGCGGCTGCACCCGGCTCGGCGCCTTCCCCCGCACCACGGCGGAGGGCACCGTGAGGTCCGCCGGCTCGTCCCCGCGGGTGAGGCGCTGGGGCCGCGCGCCGTCGTCGTCCCGGGACCGCCAGGCCGGCCGCCCGCCCCCGAACCGCCCCGCGTAGCGCGAGGTGCCGGCGCCGGTCAGGCTCAACGAGCCGGCCGAGCGCGTGGTGCCCTCCCGCTCCCAGTCGATGAGCGCCTCCGGGATCTCCCCGAGGAACTGGCTGGGCGGGTTGAACTGGTGCTGGCCCCACAGCGAGCGTGCCTCGGCGCGCGTCAGGAACAGGCGACGGCGGGCGCGCGTCAGGCCCACGTAGGCCAGGCGACGCTCCTCCGCGAGCTCCTTCTCGTCCGTCATCGAGCGGGCGTGCGGGAACACCCCGTGCTCCATGCCCGTCAGGAACACGACGGGGAACTCGAGGCCCTTGGCGGTGTGCAGTGTCATGAGCGTGACCTGGCCCTGCTGCTCCGCGAGCGCCTCGCCCTCCACGTCCGGGGCCGTGGGCAGCTGGTCCGCGTCCGCCACGAGCGCCACCTGCTCGAGGAAGTCGGACAGGGTGCCGTCCGGGTGCGTCGTCTCGAAGGAGCGGACGACGGCGACGAGCTCGCCGAGGTTGTCCGCGCGGGACTCGTCCTGCAGGTCCTCGGACTCGCGGAGGGCGGCCAGCATCCCGGACTGCTCGAGGACGGCCTCCAGGACGGTGGCCGGGCCGGCGGACTCGGCGACCTGGCCAAGGTCGTCCATCATCTGCACGAAGCCGCGGACGGCCTTGAGTGAGCGGGCGGCCATGCCGGGGGCGTTCTCGGCGTCGCGCAGGGCCGCGGAGAACGTGGAGCGGTTGCGCTCGGCCCACGCGGCGACGGCGCCCTCGGCCCGGTCCCCGATGCCCCGCTTGGGCTCGTTGAGGATGCGGCGCACGTTGACGTCGTCGTCGGGGTTGACGATCACCCGCAGGTAGGCGAGCGCGTCCTTGATCTCCTTGCGGTCGTAGAAGCGCGTGCCGCCGATGACGCGGTACGGGATGCCACGCGTCACCAGCCGCTCCTCGAGCGCACGGGACTGCGCGTTGGTCCGGTAGAACACGGCGACGTCGGCCGGGCGGATCCCGTCCTCGTCCTGCAGCCGGTCGATGGTGCTGGCGATCCACTCCGCCTCGGCGGACTCGTTCTCCGCGGCGTAGCCGACGATCGCGGGACCCTCCCCCTCGGCCGTCCACAGGCGCTTGGGACGGCGGTCCGGGTTGCGCTCGATCACCGCGTTGGCGGCGTCCAGGATGGTCTGCGTGGAGCGGTAGTTCTGCTCGAGCTTGATGGTGACGGCGTCCGTGAAGTCCTGCTCGAACTCGACGATGTTGCGGATGTCCGCGCCGCGGAACGCGTAGATGGACTGGTCCGAGTCGCCGACGACGGTCAGCTCGCCGCCGGGGGTCTCCACGCCCTCGGGGTCGCCCGCCGGGCCGGCGAGGAGCCGGATCAGGCGGTACTGGGCGTGGTTGGTGTCCTGGTACTCATCCACGAGGACGTGGCGGAACCGGCGGCGGTAGTTGTCCAGCACGCGCGGGAACGCCTCGAACATGTGGACCGTCATGCCGATCAGGTCGTCGAAGTCCAGGGCGTTGGCCTGGCGCAGGCGGGCCGTGTAGCCCCGGTAGACGGCGGCGACGGCGCGGCCCCACGGGTCCCCCTCGGCCACGGTGGCGGCGTAGTCGTCCGCCTCCACGAGCTCGTTCTTCAGGGAGCTGATGCGGTTCAGCAGGGCCTTGGGCGCGAAGCGCTTCGGGTCCAGCTCGTGCTGCTTGGCGACGGTGGTGACCAGGCGCAGGCTGTCCGCCGAGTCATAGATGGTGAACGTGGACTTCAGCCCGATGTTGGCGGCCTCGTTGCGCAGCAGCCGCACGGCGGAGGAGTGGAACGTGGAGATCCACATCCGCTGGGCGGTGGGACCGATCAGCCCGGCCACACGCTCGCGCATCTCCGCGGCGGCCTTGTTCGTGAAGGTGATGGCGAGGATCTCGTGCGGCCGCGCCCGTCCGGTGGCGAGCAGCCACGCGATGCGGTGGGTCAGCACCCGGGTCTTGCCCGAGCCGGCGCCCGCCACGATCAGCAGCGGCGCCCCCGTGTGGGTCACCGCGGCTGCCTGCTGCGGGTTGAGCCCCGCCACGAGCGACTCGGGAGTGTGCGCCGGCGCGGCCGGCCGGGCGTCCTCACCCCAGGCCTCGGGGTCCGCGGCCGCGCGCGTGACGGCCGGGGGCACGAGCCCGGGCAGGGCGGTCTCCGCGTCCGCCGGGCGGCGGGTGCGGTCGAGGTTCAGGGGCGTGCGTCCGAGCGCGGAGAAGAGGTCAGCCATGGCGGATCCAGTCTAGGCGGGGCTCCGGACGCGACAGCGGGCGCCGCCGTCGTCTCCCCTGCCCCGCCCTACCCGTCCGCACTTTCGAACGTGATGTGGGGCCTGTCTCGCGTTCGAAAGTCCCCATGACCCCGATTTCACGTTCGAAAGTGGGCTGGGCTGGGCGGAGCGGAGCCGGACCGGGGCCGGACCGGCTCGGCCGGTCTGGGAGGATGGACCGCGGAGGTGCCCCGTGTCCCAGAAGTCCCGCAAGTCCCGTCCGCGCCCGTCGCGGCCCGCCGCGCGTCCGGTCGCCGAGTCCCCGCGCTCCCGTCCCACGCTGCGGGACGTCAACGTCCGTGAGGACCTCGCCACGGCCGCTGAGCGCGAGGGCAGCCCGGCGATCCCGGTGAGCGCGCTGATCGTGACCACCCTGCTCGTGGGCGCGTACCTCCATCTGCTGGTGCTGCAGCAGATGACCCAGCTCAGCGGCGGCCTGGCGATGCCGGACTCTCTGCTGTTCTACGGGCAGGACCACATCCGCGCGCTCTCCGCGGTCATGGACGAGGACGCCCGCGGCCAGCTGAACTGGGTGCACAAGACGGCCGGCGTGATCTTCCCGATCGCCGTGGCGCTGACGGTCACCGCGGTCGGCGCGTGGCGCCTGCGTCCCGCCGGCGCCAAGTGGGTCGTCTTCGGGCTGGGCGTGCTGTTCGCGGTCGTGGACATCTGCGAGAACATCGCGATCGAGCAGGCCATCGCCGCCGGCGGCCCGGGCACCGGCCTGGCCGCCGCCCTGACGCTGACCCGCTGGCTCCTGCTCGCGCTGCTCGCGCTGGCGGTGGCCGTGATGCTGTGGGCCGGGCGGCGCCGTCGTCGTGGTCCCGCCGCGCGGGGGGCCTGAGGGGCTAGACTCGCTCACCGGACCGACGCGCGGTCCACGCCCCAGTAGCTCAGTTGGATAGAGCGACCCTCTCCTAAAGGGTAGGCCGTCGGTTCGATTCCGGCCTGGGGCACCCGGGTGGCCGGTCCGGCCACCGCCTCATTCCGCGTCGGCGAACTGCGTGGTGTAGAGCTCCGCGTACCGTCCGTCCGCCGCGAGCAGCGCGGCGTGCGTGCCGCGCTCCACGATCCGACCCGCCTCGACCACGAGGATCTCGTCCGCGCTGCGGACGGTGGAGAGCCGGTGCGCGATCACGATCGCGGTCCGCCCGGCCAGGGCCTCCCCCAGCGCCTCCTGGATGGCGCGTTCGTTGGTGGAGTCCAGCGCCGCCGTCGCCTCGTCCAGCACCACCACGCGCGGGGCCGCCAGCAGCAGCCGCGCGATCGTCATGCGCTGCCGCTCGCCGCCGGAGAGGCGGTAGCCGCGCTCGCCGACCACGGTGTCCAGCCCGTCCGGCAGCGCCTCGACCACGGGGCGCAGGCGGGCCCGCTCGACGGCGTCCCACAGCTGCTCGTCCGTCGCGTCGGGGCGGGCCAGCGTCAGGTTGGCGCGCACGGTCTCGTGGAAGAGGTGACCGTCCTGGGTCACCATGCCCACGGCCCGCTGCAGGTCCGCGAACGCGAGGTCCCGCACGTCCACGCCGCCGATCTCGACGGCGCCGGAGGTGACGTCGTGCAGGCGCGTGACGAGCGAGGCGATGGTGGACTTGCCCGCACCCGAGGAGCCCACGAGGGCCACGGTGGCCCCGGCGGGCACGGCCACGTCGATCCCGTGCAGCACCTCCTCGCCGCCGCGCGTGTCCAGCACGGAGACCTCCTCGAGGGAGGCCAGGGACACCTGCTCCGCGGTGGGGTAGGCGAATCGCACGTCCCGCAGCCGCACGGACAGGGGCCCCTCCGGCAGGGCGGCGGGCCGCGCGGGCTCCGTGATGAGGGGCTCCAGGTCCAGGACCTCGAACACGCGCTCGAAGCTCACGAGCGCGCTCATGATCTCCACGCGGGCGTTCGCCAGCGCGGTCAGGGGCGCATACAGGCGGGTCAGCAGCAGGGCGAGGGTGACGACGTCGCCGGCGTCGAGGGTGCCCGCGATCGCCTGGAGCCCGCCCACGCCGTACACGGCCGCGAGCGCGAGCGCGGAGACCAGGGTGAGCAGCGTGGTGAAGACGGCCTGGCGCACGGAGATGTCCACGCCGGTGGCGCGCACGCGGTCCGCACGGCGGGCGAACTCCGCGGACTCGGCGGCGGGGCGGCCGAAGAGCTTGATGAGCGTGGCGCCGGGAGCGGAGAACCGCTCGGTCATCTGGTCGCCCATGGCCGCGTTGTGCCCGGCCCGTTCGCGGGACAGGCCTGCCAGCTTCGAGCCGACCGCCCGGGCCGGCACCAGGAACAGCGGCAGCATCACGAGGGACAGGACGGTGACCTGCCAGCTGGTGGCCACCATGACACCCAGGGTCAGCGCCACGGACACCACGTTCGCGACGACGCCGGAGAGGGTCCGCGAGATCGCCGACTGCGCCCCGATCACGTCGTTGTTCAGGCGTGAGACGAGCGCGCCGGTGCGGGTGCGCTGGAAGAACGCCACCGGCATGCGCTGCACGTGGTCGAACACGGCGGTGCGCAGGTCGTAGATGACGCGTTCTCCCAGCCTGGAGGAGAGCCATTTGGTGAACACGGACAGCGCCGCGTCGAGCACGGCCACGAGGGCGATCAGCAGGGCCAGGCGCACCACGAGCCCGCGGTCCGCGCCACCGGTGATCGCGTTGACGACGTCGCCGGCCAGCACGGGCGAGGCCACGCCGAGCACCGCGCCCACGATGGACGCCGCGACGAACACGATCAGTCGGGTGCGGTACCGGCCCGCGAACGCGATGGTCCGGCGCACCGTGCCGCGGGCGAGGCTCTGCTGGGCCTCGGACTGTCCGCGGGTCATCCGCATCATGGACATCCGTGCCGCCGACTCCATGCTCATGGGCCCCTCCGCTCTCTCGACCGTTCGAGAGTCTAGGAACCGCCGGGCACGGGCGGGCGCGATTCCGCTTCCGGCATCAGGCCGCCAGGCGCAGGTAGTCCCGCCACGCCTCGGCGGGCCGCTCCAGCTCGCGGATCCGCCACTGGGCCCCGCGCGGGCGCACCGGCTCCACCCGCAGCCGCCAGCCCAGGGCCTCGAGTGAGCGGTCCGCCTTGGCCCCGTTGCAGCGCAGGCAGCAGGCCACGAGGTTCTCCCACGTGTTCTCGCCGCCCCGCGAGCGCGGCCGCACGTGGTCCACGGTGGTGGCGTGGGCGCCGCAGTAGGCGCAGCGGTGTCCGTCCCGGCGCAGCACACCCTTGCGGGAGACCGGGGTCGCGTCCGTGTGGGGCACCCGGATGTACTGGTGCAGCAGGATCACGAGGGGTCGGCCCCACGCGCGGGTGGGGCTGCGCATCGGGTCCCCGGCGTCCTCGAGCACGCTCGCCTTGCCGGTGGCCACGAGCAGCAGCGCTCGGCGGTCGGAGACGACCGAGAGGGGTTCGTAGCCGGCGTTGAGGACGAGTGTGCGCATCGGGGGCCTCGAGAGCGTGGGGACACAGGGGGCGTCGTGTCCCCACGCTAGACGCGGGTGCATCGGCGCGCCGCGTGTCGTCTGCGGTGGCGGAAGAGGTTCACCGGCCCGTCACCGGGCCATCACGCGCCCGTCACGCACGACGGCGGCGCGCCGCGTCTCAGCCGTCGAGGCGCTCGACCCACACGTGTGCGGCCGTGGCCGTGGCCAGCTCGAGGGCCCCGCCGTCCGCGGCCGCGCCGTCCTCCGCCTCGCCCTCGACCCGGATGTACCCGGCGTCGCGGGCGGCCTCGGCCCGCACCACGCGGCCGGGGGTCACGCCGGCGCCGGCCAGCTGGGCCAGCAGGTCGGGGTCGGTCTGCACACCCTCGGCCAGCCCGCGGACGCGGAACCGGCCGGCGGTGGCGGCCTCCTCGGAGAGCCGGGTGCCCGCCAGGCCCATGTCGCGGCTCCAGTCCTCGGCGGAGGCCTGCTCGGGCCGGGGCGGGATCGGGGTGCCGTAGGGGGTCTCGGTGGGGTTCTCCAGCAGCGTGAGCAGGCGACGCTCCACCTGGTCGCTCATCACGTGCTCCCAGCGGCAGGCCTCCTCGTGGACGAGCTCCCACTCGAGGCCGATCACGTCCGCGAGCAGGCGCTCGGCCAGGCGGTGCTTGCGCAGCACGGACACGGCCCGTTCACGGCCCGCCACGGTCAGCTCCAGCCGGCGGTCCGTGCCCACGTGCACCAGCCCGTCCCGCTCCATGCGGGCCACGGTCTGGGAGACGGTGGGGCCGGAGTGCTCCAGTCGCTCGACGATGCGGGCGCGCAGCGGGGGGATGCCCTCCTCCTCGAGCTCGAGGATCGTGCGCAGGTACATCTCGGTGGTGTCGATCAGATCCGTCATGGCGCGTCCTCTTCCCTCGGGCTCTTCGTCCCGGACATCCTAGCGAGGCGTGAGTCACGTGGACGGCCGGTGGTCCCGGGCGCGGGAGAATGGGCACGACCCGCGACCCCGAAGCGTCAGGAGCACGCATGACCTCCCCCGCCGAGATCACCATCCCCCAGGACCTGCTGCCGGCCGACGGCCGCTTCGGCGCCGGCCCGTCCAAGGTCCGCCCCGAGCAGCTGAGCGCGCTCCAGGACGCGGCCGGGCTGCTCGGCACCTCGCACCGCCAGAAGCCGGTCAAGGACCTCGTGGCGCGCGTCCGGTCCGGCGTCGCCGAGCTGTTCTCGGCGCCGGAGGGCTACGAGGTGATCCTCGGCGTCGGCGGCTCCACCGCGTTCTGGGACGCGGCCGCCTTCAGCCTGGTCCGCGAGCGCGCCCAGCATCTGAGCTTCGGCGAGTTCGGCTCGAAGTTCGCCAAGGCCACCGACCAGGCGCCGTTCCTGGCCCCGTCGGACATCCGCACCTCCGAGCCGGGCACCCGCCCCGAGCCGGAGGCCGTGGCCGGGGTCGACGTGTACGCGTGGCCGCACAACGAGACCTCCACCGGTGTCATGGCGCCCGTCGTCCGCCCCGCGGGCATCGACGAGGACGCCCTGGTCGTGGTCGACGCCACCTCGGCCGCAGGCGGCCTGCCGGTGGACGTGTCCGAGGCGGACGTGTACTATTTCGCGCCGCAGAAGAACTTCGCGTCCGACGGCGGCCTGTGGCTCGCGCTGTTCTCCCCGCGGGCCCTGGCGCGGGTCGCGGAGATCAAGGAGTCCGGTCGCTGGATCCCGGCGTTCCTGGACCTCGCCACGGCCGTGGACAACTCCCTCAAGGACCAGACCTACAACACGCCCGCGCTGGCCACGCTCGTCATGCTGGACGCGCAGCTGCGCTGGATGAACGGCCAGGGCGGGCTGGACGCGATGACCGCCCGCACCGCCGACTCCTCCTCGCGCGTGTACGCGTGGGCCGAGGCGTCGTCCTTCGCCACGCCCTTTGTGGCCCGGCCGGAGGACCGCTCCGCCGTGATCTGCACCGTCGACTTCTCCGACGACGTCGACGCGGCGGCGGTCGCCCAGGTCCTGCGCGCCAACGGCGTGGTGGACGTGGAGCCCTACCGCAAGCTCGGCCGGAACCAGCTGCGGATCGCGACCTTCGCCGCGACCGAGCCTGAGGACGTCGCGGCGCTGCTGCGCTGCATCGACCACGTGGTCGAGCGCCTGGGCTGAGCCGGGTCAGCCGCGGGCCGCGGCCTCGGGCGTCCCGTCCCCCTCGGCGTCGGGCGCCGGGGCGCCGGGCACGCGGCCCTCGGCCACGGCCTTCAGCCGCTCGCGCTCCTCCTCGTTCACGCGCTCGGCGTACGGCACCCACGGGGGTGCCACGAGCGAGCCCTCCCCCGCCATGAGGCCGGTCTCGCACACGGTGACCTGCTTGGCACGCGGGGCTCGGGCGATCGTCACGTACCAGAGCCAGCCCGCGTAGCCGGGCAGGCGGCACGCGAAGCGGTGGGTCAGGAGGCGGTCGTCGTCCACGAGCACGTCCACGTGCTCCCCCACCTCGTCCGGGGCGGCCAGCCCGGCCAGCCCGGCGCGGGCGGTGTCCACGGCGGCGGCGAGCAGCTCGTCGCGGCGCGGGGCCCGGCGGCGCGCGGGCGGCACGGCCGTTCTCTCCTCGGCGGGCGCGGCGTCGGGGCTCCGGTGGTCGACGCGCGGGGCGTCGTCGTGGGTGGTCATGGCTCAGGCCTCCAGGTCGTCGGCGACACGGCGCAGCACCTGCGCCATCTTCTGCGCCTGGGCGCGCTGGGGGTAGCGGCCGCGGCGCAGGCCGTTGGAGGCCTGGTCCAGCCACGTGATGAGGTCCTCCATGAGGACGGCCATCTCGGTGGCGCCGGGCCGGTGGTTGCGGACCACCGAGGGCGCGGCGTCGAGCACGCGCAGCGAGAGCGCCTGCTTGCCGCGGCGGCCCTCGGCCACGCCGAACTCCACGCGGGTGCCTCCGCGCAGCTCGGTCACCCCGGCCGGCAGGGCCGAGGCGGGCACGTGGACCTCCTCGCCCTCGTCCGTCTGGGCGAACCCGAAGCCCTTGGTCGAGTCGTAGAACTTGATGCGTCCGGTGGGCATGTGCGTCACCTGCTCCTCGTCATGTGGGTCCTCCGCGTCGGGCCGGCGCCGCGGGGGCGGCCGTGCTCTCGTCTCGGGTCGGCGGGGTCCGGCACCGGCGTGGCGGTGCGCCGCGGCATCGGTGGGACCAGCCTGGCCGTGCGCCCGGAGGGGACGGCGGAGGACGTGGTCGTCAATGACCTCCCAGGATAGCCCGACTAGAGTGGCGGGCATGCCTCGGACCTCCACCCTCCCCGCCCC
>NZ_JABFAX010000003.1:101590-128199 GCF_017168395.1 Micrococcus sp. KRD128
CACCCTCCCCGCCCCCGCGCCCGCCGACCACCGGGGCGGTCGTGGCGTCGTCCTGGTGCTGGGCGTGGCCGTGACGGCGGTGTCGGCCCTGGCCCTGGTGGCCCTGCTGGTCGCGTACTTCCTGGCCTGGCCGGCGTCCCCGGCGCTGTTCGCGCTCGCGCTGTTCGGCCTGCCCGTCGGCTTCGGCCTGATGCTGCTGCACGTGGTGCTGGGCGCCGTCCGGCGCTCGCGCCCCTGAGTCGCCGGGCCGACGACGCCCCGCGACATCCAGCGCCCTTTCAGGGTGTTCCCAGGTCGGAGCGGTTGACTGGGCGCCATGCAGCCTCAGAACCCCGAAGCACGCCTCCTGGTGGTGGACGACGAGCCCAACATCCGCGAGCTGCTCTCCACATCCCTGCGCTACGCCGGCTTCGAGGTCACGGCCGCGGCCAACGGCCGGGAGGCCCTGGACGCCGCCGAGGAGTTCCAGCCGGACCTGGCCGTGCTGGACGTGATGCTCCCGGACATGGACGGCTTCACCGTGACCCGCCGCCTGCGCGCCGCCGGCCGCCACTTCCCCGTCGTGTTCCTCACCGCGCGGGACGGCACCGAGGACAAGATCACCGGCCTGACGGTCGGCGGCGACGACTACGTGACCAAGCCGTTCTCCCTCGACGAGGTGGTCGCCCGCATCCGCGCCGTGCTGCGCCGCACCGCCTCCCTCGACGACGACGCGGCGGTGCTGCGCGTGGACGACCTCGAGCTCGACGACGACGCGCACGAGGTCCGCCGCGGCGGCGAGGTCGTGGAGCTCTCCCCCACCGAGTTCAAGCTGCTGCGCTACCTCATGATGAACCCGAACCGGGTGCTCTCGAAGGCCCAGATCCTGGACCACGTGTGGGAGTACGACTTCAACGGGGACGCCTCGATCGTCGAGTCCTACATCTCCTACCTGCGCCGCAAGATCGACGTCGGCGGCCGCGAGAAGATGATCCACACCAAGCGCGGCGTCGGCTACATGCTCCGCACCGCGGACAAGCGCTGACGTGCGTGCGCGGCTCGACGCCGCGGCGGCCCGCGCCCGCCATCCGCGCGCCTGGCTGAGGGGTGCGTGGCAGGGGCAGTCCCTGCGCACCAAGCTGGTCGTGATGATCGCGGCGCTCATGCTGGGCCTGGTCGCCGTGACCGCCCTGGCGACCGCGGCGCTGTTCCGCCAGGAGGCGGTGCGCCAGCTGGACGAGGACATGGCCGCCAACCGGGACACCGTCTCGATGTACCTGGCCAACGTCGCCCAGACCGGCGAGTACTACATGCCGCAGCTGCCCATCCTGCGCTTCTACGGCGTCGTGTGGGACAACGAGGGCGCGCGGGTCGTCCAGACCCCGGTGATGCTGGACGCGGACGAGCCGGCCCTGCCGGACCTCACTCCGGCCGAGGCCCGCGAGCGCGGCTCCGCCTCCTTCGAGGTGCCCGGCACACAGGCGGACTCGAGCGGCTGGCGCGTGCAGCTGTACGGGCTCAGCAGCGGCGACGGCACCATGGCCGTGGCCCTGCCCCTGCAGAGCGTGACCTCCTCCGTCGAGCGCGTCACCTCGATCGTCGTGACCATCGGCCTGCTCGCGACGGCGGGCACCGTGATCGTGGCCAACCTGGCGGTCCAGCGCGCGTTCCGCACCCTGAACCGCGTGGAGCGCACCGCCGCCAAGATCGCCGCCGGCGACCTGAGCCAGCGCGTGGAGAGCGCGGCACCCGACACCGAGGTGGGCCGGCTCTCCCGCTCCCTCAATGCGATGCTCGCGCACATCGAGTCCGCGTTCCGGGACAAGGAGATCTCCGAGGACAAGATGCGCCGCTTCGTGCAGGACGCCTCCCACGAGCTGCGCACCCCCCTGGTCACCATCCGCGGGTTCTCCGAGCTGTACCGGCACGGCGGGCTGCGCGAGGAGGAGGACGTCGCGGCCGCCATGGAGCGCATCGAGTCCGAGGCCACCCGCATGACCCGCCTCGTGGAGGACCTGCTCACCCTGGCTCGCCTCGACGAGCAGCGCCCCCTCGAGCACGCCCCGGTGGACCTGCTCATCCTCGCGATGGACTCCCTGATGGACGCCTCCGTGAACGCCCCGGACCGCAAGGTCACCCTCGTGGGCCCCGACGACGACCGGGCGGCCCCGGCGCCCATCCTCGGCGACGAGAACCGGATGCGCCAGGTGGTGGTGAACCTCGTGGCCAACGCCCTGCGCTACACCCCCGCCGGCACCCCCATCGAGATCGCGGTCGGCACCGTCGACCACCTCGGCGGCCAGGCCGGGGCGGACGGCGCGGGCCGCAGCTCCGTGATCGAGATCCGTGACCACGGGCCGGGCGTGTCCGAGGAGGACCGCGCCCGCATCTTCGAGCGGTTCTACCGCGCGGACACCTCCCGGCACCGCGAGACGGGCGGCACGGGGCTCGGCCTGGCCATCGTCGCGGCGATCGTGGCCCAGCACGGCGGCTCCGTCCGGCTGCTGGAGACCGAGGGCGGCGGCGCCACCTTCTCCGTCCACCTGCCGTGGGCACCGTTCGAGGACGAGACGGACGAGGCGGACGAGGACGTCGAGGACGAGCGCCTGCCCGCACGGGACATCGACGACGACGCGGCCGGTCCGCCCACCGGCCCCCTCGCTCTGACCGCGCCGTCGGGCGCCGGCGCCAGCGCCGCGGACGCCGCCCGGAGCAGCCGCCTGCTGCGCGCGGCGGAGCGGTTCCGTCGCGCCTCGGCCGAGCGCCGCCGTCGGGCGTCTGCTCCTGCACAGGCGCCTCAGGCCGACGCCCCGTCCCCAGGCGAGGACGACCCGGCGGCGGAGCGGGACGCCCGTCCCTAGCGTGGTGCCCGGCGGCGCCCGCCGCCCATCAGCACTCGTCAGAGGGGACAGTCACATGAGCATCGTGCAGATCGACGTCGAGGACCTGCGGGCCAAGAGCGGGGCGGTGGAGGGCTCCATCGGCCGCCTCCAGGCGGAGGTGAGCACCATGGAGGCCAACCTGCGCCAGCTGCAGGACACCTGGCGCGGCCAGGCGGCCGCGAACTTCCAGGGCGTGCTCACCGAGTGGCGCGCCACCCAGCAGCGCGTGGAGGAGTCCCTGGCGGGCATCCGCCGCGCGATGGACGCCGCCGCCACCCAGTACCAGGACGCGGAGACCGCCAACGCCGCGATGTTCCGGTTCTGAGCGCCCGGAACGGACCGGGGTGCGGCCGGCTGGCCGCGCCCCGGTCCGTGCTTCCTAGAGTGGGGGCATGACCGTCCTGATCGACCCGCCCGCGTGGCCCGCCCACGGCACCGTGTTCTCCCACCTCGTCTCCGACACCTCCCTCGAGGAGCTCCACGCGTTCGCACGGGCGGCGGGGCTCTCGGAGCGGGCCTTCGACCGGGACCACTACGACGTGCCCGCGCACCGACGTGCCGAGCTCGTGGCCCGCGGGGCGGTGCCCGTCACCGGACGGGAGCTGGTGCGTCGGCTCGCCGCCTCGGGGCTGCGCGTGCCCGCCCGGAGCCGCGCCGAGAAGCGGGACGTCGTCCTCGCCCGGCGCTGGGCGCGGCTGTTCGAGGGCACGGCGGCGAGCCCGGATGCGGTGACGACGGCGGGACGCGATCTGCTGGCCCGCTGGGCGGAGCCGCATCGGCACTACCACGACCCGGCCCACCTGCTCGCCGTGCTCGAGTCCGTGGACCTGCTCGAGCGGGCGGGGGCGGAGACCGGGCCGGATCCGCGTGCGGTCCGCCTGGCCGCGTGGTTCCACGACGCCGTCTACGCCGGGGACCCCACCGCGCCCGCCGGCCAGGACGAGGCGGACTCGGCCGCCCTGGCCCGGGAGGTGCTCACCGATCCGCGGCTGGCCGTGCCGGCCGACGTCGTCGACGAGGTGGCACGCCTCGTGCTGCTCACCGCGGCCCATGACCCCGCCCCGCACGACGCGGCCGGGGCGGTGCTCTCGGACGCGGACCTCGAGGTCCTCGGCCGCTCCCCCGAGGCCTACGCCCGCTACGTGGCCGCGGTGCGGCGGGACTACGCGCACGTGTCCGACGCGGACTGGGCCCGCGGTCGCGGCGCGGTGCTGGACGCCCTGCTGGACGCCGGGCGGCTGTATCGGACCGCGCCCGGCCGAGCACGCTGGGAGGCCGCCGCCCGCCGCAATCTGGCGGCGGAACGAGCCGCGCTGTCGGCCTGAGCGGGGCGCCCCGGTGCCGGCCCGGGACGCGGCGAGGCCCGCCTCCCCGGACGGGGAGACGGGCCTCGCAGGCTGGGCGCCCGAACGGGTCGGGCCGGCTCAGCGGCTGATCACATCATGCCGCCCATGCCGCCCATCGGGTCCATGCCCTCGGCGCCGGCGGCGGCCTTCTCGGGCTTGTCCGCGACGACGGCCTCGGTGGTCAGGAACAGGCCCGCGATGGACGCGGCGTTCTGCAGGGCCGAGCGGGTCACCTTCACCGGGTCGTTGATGCCGGCGGCCAGCAGGTCCTCGTACTCGCCGGTGGCGGCGTTCAGGCCGTGGCCGTCGTCGAGGGTCTTGACCTTGTCCGCCACGACGCCGGGCTCCAGGCCGGCGTTGAAGGCGATCTGCTTCAGCGGGGCCTCGATGGCGACCTTCACGATGTTCGCACCGGTGGCCTCGTCGCCTCCGAGCTGCAGGCCGCCGAACGCCTTGGCGCCGGCCTGGATCAGGGCCACGCCGCCGCCGGCGACGATGCCCTCCTCCACCGCGGCCTTGGCGTTGCGCACGGCGTCCTCGATGCGGTGCTTGCGCTCCTTGAGCTCCACTTCGGTGGCCGCGCCTGCCTTGATGACGGCCACGCCGCCGGCCAGCTTGGCGAGGCGCTCCTGCAGCTTCTCGCGATCGTAGTCCGAGTCGGTGTTCTCGATCTCGGAGCGGATCTGGGCCACGCGGCCGGCGATCTGCTCGGCGTCGCCGGCACCCTCCACGATGGTGGTCTCGTCCTTGGTGATGACCACCTTGCGGGCGGTGCCCAGCAGGTCGAGGGTCGCGTTCTCCAGGGACAGGCCCACCTCGGAGGAGATGACCTGGCCGCCGGTGAGGATGGCGATGTCGGCGAGCATGGCCTTGCGGCGGTCACCGAAGCCCGGGGCCTTCACGGCCACGGACTTGAAGGTGCCGCGGATCTTGTTGACCACGAGGGTGGCCAGGGCCTCGCCCTCGACGTCCTCGGCGATGATCAGCAGCGGCTTGCCCGACTGCATGACCTTCTCGAGGATCGCCACCATGTCCTTCACGGAGGAGATCTTCGAGTTGACGATGAGGATGTAGGGATCCTCGAGGACGGCCTCCTGGCGGTCCGCGTCGGTCACGAAGTAGCCGGAGATGTAGCCCTTGTCGAAGCGCATGCCCTCGGTGAGCTCGAGCTCGAGGCCGAAGGTGTTGGACTCTTCGACGGTGATGACGCCCTCCTTGCCGACCTTGTCCAGGGCCTCGGCGATGAGGGAGCCGATCTGCTTGTCCGCGGCGGAGATCGAGGCGGTGGCCGCGATCTGGTCCTTGGTCTCGATCTCGCGGGAGGCGGAGAGCAGCTCGGAGGTGACGGCCTCCACGGCCTTCTCGATGCCGCGCTTCAGGGACAGCGGGTCGGCGCCCGCGGCCACGTTGCGCAGGCCCTCGCGGACCAGCGCCTGGGCCAGCACGGTGGCGGTGGTGGTGCCGTCGCCGGCGACGTCGTCGGTCTTCTTGGCGACCTCCTTGACGAGCTCCGCGCCGATCTTCTCGTACGGGTCCTCGAGCTCGATCTCCTTGGCGATGGAGACGCCGTCGTTGGTGATGGTGGGGGCGCCCCACTTCTTCTCCAGCACCACGTTGCGGCCGCGGGGGCCGAGGGTCACCTTCACGGCGTCGGCCAGGGTGTTCAGACCCTTCTCCAGGCCGCGGCGGGCCTCTTCGTCGAATGCGATGGTCTTGGCCATGTGCAGGTCCTTTCTGGACGTCGGCTTCCTACTGCTGGTGGCTGACCCGCGCCGATGCCCGCGACGGACGGCCCCTGGGGGCCTCACCGGTGGACAGGTCCTCCTCCACGGCGCCGGGCCGACCGGGGTACGGCTGGCAGTCGCGCCTTCGGAGTGCTAACCCCATTATGAGCACTCGCACCGGGAGAGTGCAAAAGGTCTGCGGTGCGGGAGGCCGCCCTTCCGCCGACGGCGGACGGCCCCCGGCAGCGCGCCTCGGGAGGCGCCCCGCCGGGGGCCGTGAGCGGTGCGCGGCCGGCACGGCCGCGCGACGGGCGGATCAGCCGGTGACGACCACCGCGACGCCGTTCACCTGCAGGTTCGGGGTCTGCATGACCGGGAAGCCGAGCTCCTTGCCGACCGCCTCGGCGGCGGCCTTGTTGGCCGAGCCGTTGTACAGGACGGTGGAGGACTGGATGCCGTAGCCGCTCCAGTTCTTCGCCTCCACCGAGGTGTAGCCGGCACTCGTGAGCCGCTGCGCGTAGGAGGCGGCGAGTCCCTGGGTGCGGGTCGCGTTGTACACGGTGACGTGGGTGCCGCGCACGGCCGCGGACTGCGCGGCCGCACGGGAGCTCGACGCAGCCGAGGACTGTGCGGCTGCACGAGAGCTCGACGCGGCCGCCGACTGTGCGGCCGCACGGGAGCTCGACGCGGCCGCGGCCTGCGAGCGCGAGGCCTCCGCCGCGGCGGCGGAACGGGACGCCTCGGCGGCCGAACGGGACGCGGCGGCGCGCGAGGACTCCGCCGCCTGGGCGGCCGCCGACCGAGACGCCTCGGCGGACTGCGCGGCGGCTTCGGAACGCGAGGCCTCCGACGCCTGTGCCTCGGCGGCGGCACGGGACGACTCGGCGGCCTCGGCGGCGGCCGCCTCCTGCGCCGCCCGCGAGGACTCGGCCGCGGCCGCGGAGCGGGACGCCTCCGCCGCGTCCTCGGACGGGGTGGCGGACTCGGACGCGGATGCAGTCGACGCCGGCGCGGAGGACGCCGAGGAGGACACGGACGAGGCCGACGTCGACGGCGCGGCAGCCGGGGCCGTCGTCGAGCTCTCGGCGGCGACGGGCGCGGAGCGGTCGCCGGTGAGCCACGGCAGGACGACGCCCACGAACAGGCCGGCGAGCAGGACGAGGCCGGCCACCCAGAGCAGCGGGCTCAGGCGGCGACCCCCGCCCGTGGCGGTCGCGCCGGCGGCGGCGAAGGACTCGCGGTGCGCGCCGCGCTGGTCCGTGTACTCGGGGACCTCGTCGAAGCGGTCGGGCTGGTAGGCCATGGGTCAGTTCTCCTGGCGGGAAGCGGGCGTGGACGGCGCCGGATCCGCGGGTCCCCTCCGGGCCCGGCTGCGGGTGCCGCGCCTGCGCAGCAGCCGCGTGACCAGCAGGGGTCGGTAGGCCAGGGCGGCCTCACGGTCCAGCAATCCGTTCAACACCTGATAATAGGCGGTCGGAGACAGCCCCAGACGCTCGCGGACGGCGTGGTCCTTGGCCCCGCCGTACCGCCAGGTGGCGGCCTCCAGGTCCAGGACCGCACGCTCCAGGTCCGTCAGCTCGTCCCGCCGCGCCCGCGCGCGGGCACCCTCGTCCGGGGCCGGATCGGGCGAGACGGGCGTGGGGTGGGACATGGCGGCCACTGTACCCACCCGGTCTACCCTCGGGGCATGGAATTCATCGCGCCCCTGGATCCGGGCTGGGAGGCGGCCCTCGCCCCGCAGGCCGCCGCGTTCGAGCAGGTCGGCGAGCGGCTGCGGGCCCGCCGGGCAGCCGGAGAGCAGGTGCTGCCCGCACCGGAGCACATCCTGCGGGCGTTCCGCCAGCCGTTCGCGGACGTCCGCGTCCTCGTGCTGGGCCAGGACCCCTACCCGACGCCGGGCCATCCGATCGGCCTGAGCTTCGCGGTGGACCGCCACGTGAGGCCGCTGCCCCGCTCCCTAGCCAACATCCACCGGGAGCTGCACGACGACCTCGGCATCACCCCGCCCGCCCACGGCGACCTCTCCGCGTGGACGGACCAGGGCGTGCTGCTGCTGAACCGCGCCCTCAGCGTGCGGGCCGGCGCACCCGGCAGCCACCGCGGCCTCGGCTGGGAGCAGATCACGGAGGCCGCGGTGCGGGCCCTCTGCGCGCGCGGCACCCCCCTCGTGGGGCTGCTGTGGGGAGCCGACGCGCGGCGCATGGCGCCGCTGCTGACGGCGGCCGGGGCCGGCGTCGTGGAGTCCCCGCATCCCTCGCCCCTGAGCGCCCACCGCGGGTTCTTCGGCTCCCGGCCGTTCAGCCGGGTGAACCGGCTCCTCGAGGCGGCCGGCGCGGATCCGGTGGACTGGCGCCTGCCCGACTGAGCCGGGCCGCCGGTCAGCCGCGCTGATGCATCACGAGCTCGGTGGGCAGCAGCGTGCCCATCCGGTCGGTGATCGGCTTGGCCAGGGTGTTGCCGAAGGCGACGCCGGCCGCGATCGCCACGACGATGACCGCGGCGTTGAAGAGTCCCTCGACGCCCAGCAGCGTGGCCCCGGTCTCCACGGTGAACCCGTAGACGGACCGGAACATGGTGAGTCCGGGAAGCAGGAACAGCATGGACGGCAGGACGATCACGAGCGCCGGGGCCGCGAGCCGCTGGGCCACCAGGCGGCCGAGGAACCCGACCGCCGCCGCGGCGACCGCGGGCACCAGCCGGTCGCTGACCCCGATCTGCTGCGCTGCCAGGTACGCGCCGAAGCCGGCCCCGGACACGAGACCGCAGGCCAGGATCTGGGGCCACCGCGACTGCTCCACCACCGCGTCCGCCATGCCCGCGGCCACCACGAGGCCCAGCAGCAGCAGCGGCGGATAGCTCAGCGTCCCCGCCTCGGCCAGGTCCAGCTGTTCGAATCCCACGAGATCCCCGATGCCCACGGCGATCATGATCCCGGCCATCACGCCGGCGAACACGAGCAGCGCGGAGAGGAAGCGGCCCGCCGCGGTCACCGGGAAGCCGTGGATGGCGTCCTGCACCGCGGTGACGAACCTCGCCGTGGGCAGGAGCATCATGATGCCGCCGGCGATCACCAGCGCCGGGTTGACCGGCAGGTCGAGGGCGTAGGCCATCAGCGCGATCACCGTGGCCGTGATCGCCCCGAACATGGTGGAGAAGATCTCCGGGAAGCGCGCCTTGTCCGCCTGGACCTTGAGCCAGAAGACCAGCCAGGTGGAGACCATGCCCAGGGCCGCGCCTGTCCAGGTCCCCCCGATGAACGGCACGAAGCAGGCCACGAACACGCCGGAGAAGAGGACCTCGAAGACGGCGGGGAACGGCTTGGGCTGATGCCGGATCTCCACGAGCCGGCGCTGGGCCTCGGCCCGGTCCACCTCGCCCGCGGCGATCTCCTCGACCAGCCGGTGGACGGCCACGAGCCCCTCGAAGTTCACCGAGGACGAGCGGACCACCCGCTGGAGGGTGAACGGTGCCTCGCCGCGTGAGGAGTCGGGCGCGTAGTTCAGGGAGATGGACTGGTTGGTCAGGTCCACCTCGGTCTCGAGGATCCCGTAGGCCTGTGTGGCCACGATGATCGAGGTCTCCACGTCCAGCGAGGCCGCGCCGAAGCTGAACATGGTCTCGCCCAGCTTGAGGGCGAAGTCCAGGGTGGTGCGGGCCTCGAGGGCCTGCGCCTCCGCGCGGCGCTGCTGCAGCGTGGAGCGCATGCGGCGCCCGTACGGCGAGGAGTGCAGGCGGTCGGCCAGCACGAGCGCCTGCGTCGGCAGGTTCTCGACGAAGACCTCGCGGGAGCGCCGGCCGCGCCGACGCCCGCGCTTCTCGGGCGGGCCCACGGGGACCACCGGGTCCGGGACGGTGATGTCTGGCGCGGGGATCACGTCCGGGGCGGGCAGGGCCCCGTCGGCCTCCGCGGGGGCCAGGACGGAGGTGGGCACCTGCTCGGACAGCGGCGGCTCGGTCAGGGGCGCGTCCGCGGTCGGCTCCGGCAGCGTCTCCGCCTCCGGCTCGGCCGATTCCTCTGGCTCCGGCTCCGGCGCCGGGGCCGGATCGGCGGCGGCGGGGCGGACCACGGGCGGCAGCGGTTCGGTGGGCTCGACGGCGACCGCGGCCGGGTGGGCCGATTCCGCCGGGTCGAGGTCGAGCAGGCCGGGGTCCTCCGGGTCGAGGTCGCCGGCAGCGGCGGCGTCCTCGGCACCGGCCGGGCGCAGCACGGGGATGAGCGTGGGGACGGCCGGGGGCTCCGCGATGCGGGGGTCGAACCGCGCCGGCTCCTGGGTGCCCTCCTGCTCCATGCGGCTCACCCTCTCCTTCCGTATGCGGGCGCTGGACGCGCCACGGCGGTGGGCCGAGCCCCGCCGCGCGTCCATCCAACCACGCCGACGCCTCCTCCGCCGGGGCCGACGGCGCCGCGGCCCGGGAACGCGAAAGGGCCCTCCCGGAGGAGGGCCCTGCTGTGGTGGATCTTACTGGACTCGAACCAGCGACCTCTCGCGTGTGAAGCGAACGCTCTAACCAACTGAGCTAAAGATCCGGGCGTCGCCCCATGGGGGTGACAACTCGAAGAACGATACCTCAGGCGGCGCCGCCTGTCCACCCGGACGATGGCCGCCCCGCGCGCGGCGGAGCGGCCATCGAGAGCCGAAGGGCGGTCAGCGCGCGGTCACGGCGACCTCGTCGATGCGGAACGTCGTGGCCGCGGAGGAGTCCTCCGTGCCGCGGAAGCGCAGCGTCACGGTCGTGCCCGCGAAGCGGGACAGGTCCACGGTGCGCGTGGCGTAGCCACCCTTGTCCAGATTGGAGTGCGAGGCGACGGTGTATGTGCCGGTGGCGCCGGTCACGACCTGGACGTCCAGGAGATCGTAGGAGCGGGAGGCGGTGGTCTCCGCGGTGTCCACCTGCAGCGCATAGGTCAGCGTGGCGCCGGAGGCCGGCACGGTGACCTTCTGCTCGACCGTCGCGGTGTTGCGGCGGCCCACGCCGTTCAGCTGGGCGAAGGCCTGACCCGAGGCGGCCTTGGCCGCGTCGGTGCGCACGAAGCCGGTCGGGGTGCCGGTCCAGCCGGTGCTGCCGGACTCGAAGCCGCCGTTGACGATCAGCGAGGCCACCGGAGCCGGCCCGGGCTCCGTCTGGGCGCCGCCGAGGGAGGAGACCGCCGCGGAGGCGTCCGCCAGGCCGGCGCCGCAGCCCGCGGAGCAGGTCACCGGCATGGAGCGGGCCGTGGACCTGAGGGTGGACTCGACCTGGGCCGGGGTGAGGCTGGGCTGCGCGGCCAGCAGCAGGGCGGCCAGGCCCGCGACGTGCGGGGTGGCCATCGAGGTGCCGTTGTAGGCGGCGTGGCCGGCCGTCGTCGGGGTGGTGGCGCCGTTGTTCACGGTCGAGATGATGTTCGCACCCGGGGCGGTCACGTCCACGGCGGAGCCGTAGTTCGAGAACGAGGCGCGGGCGCCCTGCGAGGTGGAGGCGGCCACCACGATGGTGTTCTGGCAGTTGGCCGGGCGCACATTGGCGGCGGGCTGGTTCTCGTTGCCCGCGGCCACGACGACGGGCACGCCGCGGGAGACTGCCGCGTTGATCGCGTTCTGGTAGGTGGTGCCGCACATGCCGGAGCCACCGAGGGACATGTTGATGACGTCCGCCGGGTTCGGGTTGGCCGGCACGCCCGCCACCGTGCCGCCGGCAGCCCACACGACCGCGTCGGCGATGTCGGACAGCGAGCCGCCGCACTTGCCGAGCACGCGGATCGGCTGGATCTTTGCGTTCGGCGCCACACCGACGACGCCCTGGGAGTCGGCCACGGCCGCGACGGTGCCCGCCACGTGGGTGCCGTGCCACGAGGAGTCGGAGGCGCCGGCGGTGCCGCACTCGCCGGCGGCGTACCAGTCGCCCTCGTCACGCGGATTGGAGTCGCGGCCACCGCCGTCACGTGCCGCCGCGCTGTCGGAGATGAAGTCGTAGCCGGGCACGACGTTGCGGTCGAGATCCGGGTGGGAGGTGATGCCGGTGTCGATGACGGCCACGGTCGCACCGGAGCCCGTCGTGCGATCCCACGCCCCGGGGACCCGCATGCCGTGGGTGCCGGTGAAGCCCCACTGCTGCGAGTAGAGGGCGTCCACGGGGCTCAGGCCGGTGGCGGTGAGGATCGCGTCCGGCTCCACGGCCTCGACCGCCCCGGAGGCCTTCAGGTCGGCCATGAACTTCGCGGACTCGGCCTGATCCAGCTTGCGGTCCGCCGTGATCACGCGGGAGCCGAGCGCGGTCTCACGCAGCTCCTTCACGGAGACGCCGGCCTCCTTCGCGGCCTTGCCCCAGGCGTTCGCGCGGCCCTTCGCGTGGGCGTTGGCGGCGGTCTCCTTGTAGGTGACGATGAAGGAGTCGTAGCCGTCGGCGTTCGGGTCCTCGACCTGCGCCGCCGCCAGGGGCGAGGCGACGGTCGGGCTGGCTGCCGGTGCGGCGGGGGCGGCGCCGGAGGGGGCCGCGAGCGCGGGGGACGAGGTCAGCGTCCCGCCGGCGAGGACGGCGCCGGCCACGAGGGCGCCGATGCGGCGGCGGGTGCTGCGGGGTGTGGAGGACTGCACGGGATCTCCTCGGAGTTCGGGGCCACCGGATGCGGATGCCCGAGGGACTCGGGCCGGGGTGACTGAGATCACGGTAAGGTCACGATTCCGTCACGGCGAGGCCGCGGGCCGAAGTCTGGCGGATAGTCGAGGCATCTCTGGCGGTTCCGCCAGCCGGACCTGGCGGATGGCCTCGGACCGGCACAGCGGAACCCCAGCGTCAGCCCACGCCGGACACGACGACGGCGCCGCGCCCTCCCGGCGGAGGTGCGCGGCGCCGTCGGGCCCGCGGTGGGGTGGAGCCCCCTGCCGGATTCGAACCGGCGACCTGCTGTTTACAAGGCAGCTGCTCTGGCCAGCTGAGCTAAGGAGGCCTGCGGCCGGCACCTGGGGGTGCCGCGGCCAGCCCTTCCAGCGTACAAGGCCCGGGCGGACGACGCGGGGCGCCCCCGTGTGGGGACGCCCCGCGGGCCTCGGCGCCGGGTCAGCCGGCGATCTTGGCGCCCGCCCAGTCGGTGAAGGTCTTGTCCTCGCCGTCGAGGGCCCAGTTCTTGCCGTCCACGAACACGGTCGGGGTGCCGGCCACGCCGGCGACGCGCGCCTGGCGGGTGGTGTGCTCGACCGCGGAGCGGAACGTGCCGTCCTCGACGCAGGAGGAGATGTCCACGCCGTGCTCCTGCGCGAGCTGGATGAGCGCCGCGTTGTCCAGGCCCTTGCCCTGGTGCTCGTCGTAGGCGGCGAACAGGGCGGTCACGAAGCCGTTGTAGGCCTCGGGCTTCTGGTCCGCCACGCAGTACGCGGCGTTGGCGGCGCGGGCCGAGTAGTTCTGGTTGTTCGGGGCGCTCAGGAAGTCCACCATCCGGTAGTCGACCGTGACCTCGCCCTGCTCGAGCCACTGCTCGATCTGCTCCGCGTTGGAGGACTCGAAGTCGGCGCAGTGCACGCAGTTGAAGTCCGCATAGAGCACGATCCGCGTCGGCTCACCGTCACCGCGGGCCTCCGTGTTCGGCAGGGTCTCGGGCTGGGAGCTCTCGGCCTGCTTCGGCACCTCGATCTTCGAGGGGTCGACCTCACGCTCTCCCGCGCCCTCCGCCAGGCCCGTGGCCGAGGTCAACTCGATGCCGCCCTGCTCGTTCGCCGCGGCCGGGATGGGGCCGGCGGCCGCGGCGTCGTCGCCGTTGCGGGTGAGCGCGAACGCGACGACGAGGCCAATCACGAGCACCGCCGCGAGGACCGAGCCCCAGATGACGCCGGTGCGGCGGCGGCGGTCCTTCCTGCGCTGCTCTTCCTGGATCTGGCGGGCACGCGCACGGGCGTCCGTCGCCGAGGTGTGCGAGCCTGACGTGTTCCGGGCCAAGGGTCCTCCTCGTGGGGCAGTCGGTCCGGGTCGAGCACCGGAGCCGGCGGGCAGCGGGCGCGCCGCGCCAGGCGAGCATAGCGGCCCTGTCTGGAAGGATCGTGACCATGGACACCGTCGAGACCCCCTCCCCCGTCGATCGACTGACCATCACGGGCGCCCCGTCGGGGGACGCGACCGAGGACCCGGCGACGTCTCTGCTCGCCCTGCCCTGGGCGCTCCCCCTCGAGACGTGGCCGCGGGAGGTGCTGGCGGCCCTGCCGCGGGGCATCTCCCGTCACGTGGTGCGCTTCGCCCGGATGGGCGGGGGCATCGTGGCGGTGAAGGAGACCACGGAGGAGCTCGCGTTCCACGAGTACCGGCTGCTGCGCCGGCTCGAGCGGAGCCCGGCGCCGTCGGTGGTGCCGGTGGCCGTGGTCACCGGACGCACGGAGGACGACGGCACGCCCCTGCCCGCCGCCCTCGTGACCCGGCACCTGCGCTTCTCCCTGCCGTACCGCGCCGTGTTCTCGGAGCGCCTCGAGCGCCGCACCCTCGTGCGCCTCATGGACGCGCTGGCGACGCTGCTCGTGGAACTGCACCTCGAGGGGTTCTTCTGGGGTGACGTCTCCCTGTCCAACGTCCTGTTCCGGCGGGACGCGGGCGGGTTCGCCGCCCATCTGGTGGACGCCGAGACCGGCGAGCTCCGGGAGCGGCTGTCCAACGGCCAGCGCGAGCACGACCTGGACGTGGCCGCCGTGAACGTGGGCGGTGAGCTGCTGGACCTGCAGGCCAGCGGGCTGCTGGACCCGGAGGTGGACCCCGTCACCACGCCGGACCTGCTCGTGGCCTCCTACCGCCGGCTGTGGGACGAGCTGACCGGGCCTCTGCTGTTCCCCCGCGCCGAGCCGTGGCGCCTGGACCGCCGCGTCCGCCGCCTGCAGGAGCTCGGCTTCGAGCTGGCCGAGTACTCACTGCGCGCCGCCGACGCCCCCGGGATGATGATCGCCCGGCCCGTCGAGATCCACGCGGGCTACCACCGCCGTCGACTGACCCGCCTCACGGGACTCGAGGTCCAGGAGAACCAGGCCCGCCGGCTGCTCGTGGACATCGAGGCCGCCCGCCGGGAGTGGGACCCGTACATGGACATCGAGGGCGCGGCGCACCGCTGGGTGGTGGAGGTGTTCGACCCCGTGGTCCGCTCGGTGCCCCTCGAGCTGCGTGCCAAGCTCGAGCCCGCCGAGGTGATGCACCAGCTCCTCGAGCACCGCTGGTACCTCTCCGAGGCCCGCGGCCAGGCCGTGCCCCTGCAGGAGGTGGTGGACTCCTACGTGGACACGGTGCTGCGGGCCCGCCGCGACGAGGACGCGGTGGCGCTGCACCCCACGACCACCATGCTGCGCGCCGTCCCGCCCGCGGACGAGGACTGACGCCGGCCGCGGCTCAGCGGCGCAGGAGCAGGAAGCCGGGGGCCGGGACCGCCGCCGGCACCGTGCCGGGGCCGAGGGGGCCGTCGTCGCCGTGGCCGGCGAGGAGCTCGGCCCGCGTCAGGTCCGCGGGCACGGGCAGCGGCTCCGCGCCGAGGGCGACGAGCAGGACGACGTCGGCGTCCGCGCCGGCGCGGGTGAGGCGCACGTGGCGCCGGGCGGCGTCCACCTCGGCCCGGACGCGGTCGCGGCGAGGGTCGGTGAGCTGGGGCAGCGTGCGGCGCAGGCCGATCAGGGTGCGGTAGGCGGCGAGCACGCGCACCCCGCGGCCCTGGCCGTCCGCGCCGCCCGCGGCCTCCGCCCAGTCCAGCACCGCCGCGTCCCGTGTGGCGGGGTCCTGCGGGTCGGGGACGTCGGCCGGGTCCCAGCCGTGAGCGGCGAACTCGCGGCGTCGTCCCTGCCGGACGGCGTCCCCGAGCTCGGGTTCGCGGAACGAGGTGAAGAACGGCCACGGCGTCGACGCGGCGAACTCCTCGCCCATGAAGAGCATCGGCACGTGCGGGCCGGTCAGCAGCAGGGCGGCCTCGGCCGCGAGCGCACCCTCGGACAGGGCGGCCGCGGTGCGGTCGCCGCCGGCGCGGTTGCCCACCTGGTCGTGGTTCTGGATGCTGGCCACCCACGCATGGTTCGGGACGGCGTCCGGCACGGGGCGCCCGTGGTCGCGGCTGCGGAACGTGGAGCGGGTGCCGTCGTGGAAGTAGGTGCGCTCCATGACCTTGGCCACCGCCTCCAGCGGGGCGAAGTCCGCGTAGTAGCCGTGGGTCTCCCCCGTCGCGGCCACGTGCAGGGCGTGGTGGACGTCGTCGTTCCAGGCCGCGGCGAGGCCGAGCCCGCCGGCCTGGCGGGGCTGCACCAGGCGCGGGTCGTTGAGGTCCGACTCGGCCAGGAGCGGCACGGGTCGGCCGGCACGGGCCGCGATCCCGTCCGCGAGCGCGGCCATCTCCTCGAGCAGGTGCACGGCGCGGGCGTCCCGCAGGGCGTGCACCGCGTCGAGGCGCAGCCCGTCCACGCGCATCTCCTCGAGCCAGAAGCGGACGTTGTCCAGGACGAACCGGCGCACCTCGTCCGAGTCGGCGCCATCCAGGTTCAGGCCGTCGCCCCAGCCGGTGCCGCCCGGGCCCAGATACGGCCCGAACACCGGCAGGTAGTTGCCGGAGGGGCCCAGGTGGTTGTGCACGACGTCCTGGACCACGCCGAGGCCGGCGGCGTGGGCGGCGGCCACGAAGCGGCGGTAGGCGGCGGGGCCGCCGTAGGACTCGTCGACGGCGAACCACGCCACCCCGTCGTAGCCCCAGTTCCGCGGCCCGGAGAAGGAGTTCACGGGCAGCAGCTCGACGTGGGTGACCCCGAGGTCCGTCAGGTGCGGCAGGCGGGCGATGGCGGCGTCGAGGGTCCCCTCGGCCGTGAAGGTCCCCACGTGCAGCTCGTAGAGGACGGCGCCACGCAGGCCGCCGCCCTGGGGCGCGGCCGGATCGGACTCCACCCCGGGCGGCCCGGCCCAGCCCTCGTCCGGCCACGCGACGGCGCGGCCGGCGACGTCGCGGCGGGAGGGCCCGTGGACCGTGTCGGGCTGGCGGCGGGAGCGGGGGTCCGGCACGGGGTCCGCCCCGTCCACGCGGTAGCCGTAGCCGGGGTCGGCCGACGGCTGGGCGGCATCGCGGCCGAGGGTGGCCAGCGGGTCCTCCGTGGGCGTCCACCAGCCTCCGGCGGCGGGGTCCATGGCCACGACGGCGGCGACGGGCCAGCGGTCCTCGGCGTCGTGCAGGGCGCCGGGCTCGGTGTCGACGAGGACGAGGTCGACTCTCTCGGCGTGCGGCGCCCACACGGCGTAGGGGACGGCGCGCGCGGCGTCGACGGCGGCCCGCTCGGCCGCGGCGGGGTCCACGGGGTCGGAGCCGATCGGGTGCAGGCCCGGGGCGGGGGCGTCGGCCGGACGGGGCTCGGTCACGGGGCGGTCCTCTCTCGGCGGTCGGATGGGGCGTGCGCCGGGACGAGCAGCGCGACGGGCAGGGTGCTGAGCAGTTCGTCGAGGCGCACGGCGCCGCGGGCGTCCGGGTGGACGGGGTGGCCGGTGACGGCGTCCTCCCACCGCCCGGCCGGCACGGTCACGACGGTCTCGCCCCAGCCGCCCGCGGCCGCCAGGCGGACGGGCCAGCGGGTGGCCACGGCGAGCGCCCCGCCCCGGTCGAACGCGATCGCGTGGTCGGCGGCGGGGCCGGAGACGTCGAGCGGGCGGTGGCCGGTGAACAGCTCGGGCCGGTCGCGGCGGGCGCGCAGCACCGCCGCGACGACGGCCAGCTTGGCGGCGGCGGGGTCGTCGAGGCCGGGTGTGTGGCCGGCGTCGAGGCGGTCCAGCAGGTCGGCCCGGGCCGCGAAGTCCACGGGGCGGCGGTTGTCCGGGTCCACGAGGGTGGGGAAGGGCACCTCCGTGCCCTGGTAGACGTCGGGGACGCCGGGGGCGGCGAGCTGGACGAGCTTGTGGCCGAGCTGGACCACCAGGCCGGGCTCGGCGATGCGGTCCGCGACGGCCTGCAGCACGCCCCGGGCAGGCCCCTCGGGGGAGGTGACGGCGGCGGCGAGCGCGGCGAGCCGGGCCTCGAACTCGGGGTCCTGGTCCGTCCAGCTGGTGGCCAGGGCCGCCTCGCGGGAGGCCTTCTGCAGGAACCCGAGGATCCGCTCCTCCTCCGGTGCGGTGCCGTCCGTGGGCCAGACGCCCACGATGGACTCCCAGAGCAGCCGCTCGGCGTCGGGGTGGCCGAGCGGGTGGAGGCGCGTCAGCTCGGCGAGCTCGGCGGCCCAGCGGTCGGGCTCCTCGGCGAGCACGGCGATGCGGGCGCGCACGTCCTCGCCGCGCTTGGTGTCGTGGGTGCTCAGGGTGGTCATGGCCGTCGGCCAGGCGGCCTGGCGCGCCTGCTGGGCGGAGTGGAAGTCGGCCAGGGACAGGGCGACGTGGGAGGGGTCTCCGCCGACCTCGTTCAGATTGGCCCACCGGGTGTACCGGTAGAAGGACCGGTCCTCGACGCCCTTGGCCATCACCATGCCGGAGGTCTGCTGGAACCGGCGGGCCACGGGCGAGTCCGGGTCGGTCAGCTCGGGCCGCAGGTCGCCGAGCACGTCGGCGAGGCCCGGCTCCGCCGCGGCCGCGTCCGCCAGCGCGCCCTCGAGCACGGCCAGGCCCACGGGCAGGTAGGTGCGGTACACGGGCAGGCGGGCGAGCACGGCGGCGAACGCGGCGGCCACGTCCTCGTCCGGGTGGGCACCGAGGGCGTGCACGGCGCGGACCTCCCGGACCAGCCGGGCGGTCTCGGCCGCGAGGGAGCCGGTGGCCACGTCGTGCTTGGCCCGCACCACGGCCTCGTCCCACTCCCGACGGCGGCGCGCGTCCTCGGCCGCATCGCCCGCGGCCTCGGGGTGCATGAAGACGCGTTCGACCTCGCCGAGCGCGTCGTAGCCGGTGGTCCCGTCCACGGGCCAGTCCGCGGGCAGCGCCTCACCGGGCTCGAGGATCTTCTCCACCACGAGGTAGCCCTCCGGGAGCACGTGGGAGCGCAGGCGCCGCGCGTAGCCGGCCGGGTCCGCCAGGCCGTCCGGGTGGTCCACGCGCAGCCCGTCCACGAGCCCTTCGCGGACCCAGCGGGCGGGTTCGGTGTGGACGGCGTCGAAGACCTCGGGCTCGTCCACCCGGACGCCCGCGAGCGTGGTGACGGTGAAGAAGCGGCGGTAGTTCAGCTCGGCGTCGCCGCGGCGCCAGCCGACCAGCCGGTAGTGCTGGCGGTCGTGCACGGCGCGGGCCAGGCGGGCCTGCTCCGCGGTCGGCTCCTTCGCCGGGTCCGCCGCCGCGAAGACCTCTGCGGCGCGCAGCCCGGTCTCCGCCTCGGCCGCCTCGAGCGATCCGGGGGCGAGGGGGTAGACGGTGTCCCAGTAGCGCAGACGGCCGCCCTCGGCGTCGACGACGAGACGGTCCAGTTCCGCGTCCGCGTCCCCGTCGGGACCGTCTCCCAGCACGGGGATGAGCAGGGACCCGTCGCCGGCCGGCCAGTCCACATCGAACCACGCCGCATGCGCCGCCTCGGGACCGTGGGTGAGCACGTCCCACCACGCCGGATTGGCCTGGGGCGTGGCCACGCCCACGTGGTTCGGCACGATGTCCACGAGCACGCCCATGCCCGCCTCGTGCGCGGCGCGCGCGACCGCGTCCAGTCCCTCGGCCCCGCCGCGGGCGGCGTCCAGCCGCGTGGGGTCCACGACGTCGTACCCGTGGTCGGAGCCGGGCTCGGCCTCGAGCAGCGGCGAGAGGTAGAGCCAGTCCACACCCAGGCGCCGCAGATAGGGCACGAGCCCGGCCGCAGACTCCAGCGGCAGATCCGGGCTGACCTGGAGCCGGTAGGTGGACGCGGGGGCGGGACGGACGGTCGAGGTGCTCACGCGGCGACGCTAACAGAGGCCCCCGACGCGGCATCAGGCCCGGCGGGCCGGGGCGGGAAGGTCAACGCGTCTCGACCGGACGGGCGAAGATGTCCTCCCCCACGACGGGCTCGCCCGAGGACTCCAACAGGATCATCTCGTCGCGCAGCACGCTGCCGTCGGCCTGGGTCAGATCGGCCACGAAGCCGGGGCCGGACTGACGGATGCGGTCCACCGCGGTGTAGCCGTACTTCGCCTCGAGGTTGCCGCGGAACGCGTCCAGACCCTGGACGTGCAGGACGGCGCCCGTCGCGCCGAGTGCGACGGCGGCCGCGAGCGCGACAACCCCGACCCCGCGCTGGGTGCGGGTGTCCTCGAGGAGCCCGATCTCCGGGTTGCGGCCGTGGGTCGCGGCGAAGCGCCGGTGCCGCCGAGCGCGCCACAGGCCGACGACCACGAGTGTGCCGCCGACCACGAGGGTCAGTGAGGCCAGCCAGTAGAGGATCCAGGGAGTCACGAGGTCCACGTTCGCAAAGTCCATGCCCCAGTGTGACACAGGTCTCACTCCGGCGGGAGGGCGCGCGGCCGGTCGCGCCTCGTCAGGGCAGGCCGGCGCCCCGCGCCGCGGTCCACAGGCGGTGCCACTGCGCGGAGTCCATCGCCTCGGCCGCGGCAGCCGCCTCGGCGCACGCGGCGACGCGCTCCGGGTCCTGGGTGCCGATCACGGGCCGCACGCCCCACGGCAGGCGCAGCAGCCAGGCGAGCACCACGGCCTCCCGGCTGACGCCCAGCTCCGCCGCGACCTCGCCGACGACGCCGGCCGCGCCGTCGTCGCCGGAGCTGAACCGGCCCTGCCCCAGCGGACCCCAGGCCTGCAGCTCGATCCCCTCGGCGGCGCACACCGGGCCGAGGCGCCCGGCGTCGGCGTCCGCGGGGGCGTCCGGGTGGTTGGCGAGCACGACCGCCTCCACGAGGGTGCGGTGGTGCAGGCCGAGCTCGACCTGGACGCACGCCAGCCCGGTCCCGTCCGCCGCCTGGCTCTCGAGCTCGCGCTGGAACTCGAGGACGCGGCCCACGCCGAGGTTGGAGACGCCCAGCTTGCCGACCAGGCCCGCCTCCCGCGCGTCGAGGAAGGCGCGCACGGTGTCGGCCACGGGCGTGAGGACGTCGGGCCGGTGGATGATCAGGGTGTCCACGCGCTGCTCGCCGAGGCGGGCGAGCGAGCCCTCCAGCGAGGCGCGCACGTGCTCGGGCGAGGAGTCGTAGCGGGTCAGGCGCCGCCCGGCCGGGTCCGTCTCGTGCAGGACGATCCCGCACTTGGTCTGCACCTTCAGGGCGGAGCGCTCCTCGTAGGGCAGCTCGTGCAGCAGCCGGCCGACGGTCTCCTCGGAGCGGCCGGCCCCGTAGATGTCCGCGGTGTCCAGCAGGTCGACGCCGGCCTCGATCCCGGCGCGCAGGGCGCGGCGGGCGCGCTCCACGGCCGCCTCGACCTGCGCGTCACCCGCAGGCCCCTCCGGCCCCGCCCCCGGATCGGCGTCCGGGGGCGGCGGAGGAACGGATCCCCAGGCCATGGTCCCGAGCACGATCGGGGTGGCCGGAGTCGGGTCGAGGTCGAGCGGCGGATGCGTGGGGGCTGTGCTCATGGCCTCACCGTCTCACGTCCGCCCGCCCCGGGTCCGGACCCGCCGCCCTGTGATGGGATGGGTCCATGAAGCTCGCCACGTTCCGCCAGCCCGACTCCGACGCCGCCTACCCCGGCGCCACGTTCGCCGCGGTCATCACCTCCGTGCACCCCGAGGACCCCGAGGTCGCCGTGCGCGCCGTCGCCCTGCCGGACTGTCGCGACGTCGGCGAGTACCTCACCGCCACGCCGGAGGAGCAGCGGGAGATGGTGGAGGGGGCCCTCCGCGCGGCGCAGGCCGACCGGTCCCTCCTGCTGGACACCTCCGGCCTCGTCTACGACACGCTCGTGCCCTTCCCCACCAAGGTGTTCTGCGTGGGCCTGAACTACACGAACCACATCGACGAGACGGGCCTGGAGCGCCCTGAGCATCCGACGCTGTTCGCGAAGTTCCCGCAGTCCCTCACGGGTGCGCTGGACCCGATCGAGGTGCCCGAGGAGGACCACCGGGTCGACTACGAGGGCGAGCTGTGCATCGTGGTCGGGGAGCCGGGCCGACGCATCGCCGTCGAGGACGCCCCGGAGCACATCGCGGGCTACGCGGTGGCCAACGACATCTCCATGCGCGGCTTCCAGGGCCGCACCTCCGAGTGGCTGCAGGGCAAGGTGTGGGAGGCCTCGACGCCCGTGGGTCCGTGGCTGGTCACCCCGGACGAGTTCCCGGCGGATGCGCGCGTCCTCACGCACGTCAACGGCGAGCTGCGTCAGGAGGACCGGGTCGCCGACGTCGTCTTCTCCCCCGCCGAGCTGGTCTCCTACGCCTCGCAGCTGATCACCCTGAACCCGGGTGACCTGATCCTGACCGGCACGCCCGCGGGGGTTGCCCTGGCCCGCCGGGACGCCGAGGGCCGCCGCCCGTGGCTGCGTCCCGACGACGTCGTCGAGGTGGAGATCACCGGGCTGGGACGCCAGCGCAATGAGCTCGTCTGAGGCGGCGGCACCGGCGCATGCCCTGCCCCGCGTCGTCGGCATCCTCGGTGCGGGCCGGGCGGGCACCGCGCTGGCACGGGCGATCGCGCGCATCCCCCGCCTCTCCCCGGGCACGGCCGCCCCGCGGGTGATGGTCGCGGGCACGCGGCGCCCCGCGGCGGTCCAGCGCCACCTGACGATCTACGCGCCCGAGGCCGTCGCCGTGTCGGCCGAGGACCTGGCGGCGGAGGCGGAGCTCGTCGTCGTGGCCGTGCCGCGCGAGGCGCTCGACGACGTCGACCCGCTCGCCCTCGCCGGGCCGGCCACGCGCGCCGTGGTGGACCTGACGAACACCTGGGGGGACGAGCCGGTCCCGGCGTGGCTCGACGACGACGCCGCGCCGGGCACCACCCGGATCGCCGAGCGCTGGGCCGCCGCGGGGCTGCGCGTGCCCGTCGTGCGCGCGTTCTCGGAGATCTCGCATCACGACCTCGGAGATGCCGGGCGTGCCACGGCCCCGCGCCGCGCCCTCGCGGTGGGCACCGAGCCGGCCGATGCGACGGCCGACCCGGCCGCGGTCGCCGCCGCGCGCGACACGGTGATCGCCCTCGTCACCGCGATGGGCTTCGACGCGGTCCCCTACACGGGCCTCGACCGGGCCGGCGTCCTCGAGCCGGGGGCGGCGGGGTTCGGCACCGCGCACGACGCCGGCCGGCTCGCCGCGCTGCTCGCCGACGCGCCCACCGGCTGAGGCGACACCGGCCCTGCGGTGCCTACGCTGGGCGGGACCGCCGACCCGTCCAGGAGGCCCCCGTGACCCGTCCGACGCACCGCACCGCCCGCCGCACTCTCACCGCGGTCGCCCTGTCCGCCGCCGCCCTCACCGGGCCGGCGGCGGCCGCCACCGTCGTCGCCCTGCCGGTCACGGCGGGGGTGACGAGCGCCGTCGTGGCCGCCGCGCCGCAGGCCCACGCCGTGGCCTGGGACCGGGTGGAGCTCGTGGATGACGCGGGCGTGATCGACCCCGCCCAGCTGCGCCGTGACCTGGCGGGGATCGAGTTCCGGGAGCCGACCCGCGTCGCCGTGGTCACCGAGCGCGGCCCGGACCTGTCCGCGCTGGACGACGACCGCGCGTCTCAGGCGTTCAACGGGCGGGTGCTCGAGCGGGCTCGCGCCGAGCACCCGGACTGGCTCAGCGCGGACGGCCAGAAGTGGGCTGACGGCCTCGTGATCGTGGCCCTCGACCCGGACAACCGGTTGATCGGGGTGTACGTGGGCGAGGACCGGATGCTCAGCACGGACCAGCTGCGGGATGTGCGCGAGGCCGGCCACGAGGCAGCCCGTGCGGCCCGGTGGACGGACACGGTCGTGGAGGTGACGGACGCCGCCGCCGAGCTGATCGGGCGCCCCTGGTGGCAGGCTCCCGAGCTGTGGTTCGGCGCGGGGATCGTCGGTGTGGCGGGCGGCGGCGCCGCGGCCGCGGTGCTCGCGAGCCGACGGCGTCGCCGCCGCCGGACGGCCGACCTGCTGACCGAGGCCCGCACCCACCTGACCTCCGTGACCCTGGAGATGGACGCCACCGACGTGAACGCGTCCACGGTGCCTGAGGACTCGCCCCACGCGGCCGCGCTGATGGAGCGCTTCCGCGGCTTCCGGCGCCAGGCGCTCGACGCGTCGGCGGAACTGGACCGCCTCGAGGCCCTGCCGGAGCGCAGCCTGCATCGCACGGAGCACGCCCGGGCCGCGGAGGACGTCCGGGACCGCGCCCGTGAGCTCGACCGCCTCGACGACGCCGTGGCCGCGGCGAACACCTTCCTCAACCGCCACCCGGGGTGGCCGTCGGCGTGGGACCAGCAGACCGCCCCGCTGCGGGCCGACCTGGACGCCGTCGGCACGCTGGCCTCCTCCGTCGGCTCCGCCGGACCCGTCCGGTCCGCCGTCGCCGCGCTGGAGTCCTTCCGCGCCGAGGCCCAGGGCCGGCTCGAGGCGCTGGGCGCGGACCTGCAGGACGAGCGCCTGACCCCGGCCGCAGCGCTGGACGAGCTGGATGCGCTGCGGCGTCGCCTGACCGGGCTGGTCTCCGCACTCGCCGACGCCGAGGTGGCGGCGTTCGGCAAGGACGAGGCCGAGCGTGAGCTGCTGCGCGACGAGCTGCGCACGCACCGTGGCCCGGCCCGGTCCGCGCGCGGCTCGATCCTGGACTCCGCGCTGCCCACGGATGCCTACTGGACGGTGGTGGCCTTCACCACGGGCCACCAGGCCGGCGAGCGGTCCGTCCAGGACCATCGCCAGGCGCAGTCCAGCTCCTCCGGGACCGGCTACGGATCCTCAGCCGGCTCGTTCTCCGGGGCGGGCTCGTCCGGCCGATTCTGAGCCGATCGGGGCCGGATCTGAGCCGGAAGCTCGCCCGGGACCGGCACCCGGCCCCTGGCCCATCGCCCCGTTCTGCGAGACATTGAAGGACCATGACCGCCGCTGACACCCCCGCACCCCGCCAGGACCCCCTCGCGTTCTTCCTCGACAAGGCCGTGCCCGAGGCATGGCACGCGGTCGGGCCGCTGGCCTCGGCCGCGCGCGGCGCCGCCGAGCAGGCCGGGCTGGACCGGCAGCTCGTGGAACTCGTGAACCTCCGGGTCTCCCAGCTCAACGGCTGCGTGTTCTGTCTGGACCGGCACACCCGCCAGGGCGCCGACGCCGGTCTGAGCGTGCAGCGCCTCGGGCTGCTGCCGGCGTGGCGTGAGGCCGGGGCTGTGTACTCAGAGCAGGAACGCGCCGCGCTCGAGCTCGCCGAGGCGGTCACGGACCTCCCCGAGCAGGAGCAGCTGAACTACGTGCAGGCCTCCACGGCCGCTGTGCTCACGGACGCCCAGTACGCGGCCGTGCAGTGGGTCGCGATCGTGATGAACCTGACGAACCGCATCTCGATCCTGTCCCATCACCCCGTGCGGCGCCGGGACGGCTGACCCCCTTCCCCGTCGCCGGCCCGGCGGCGGGGTCCACCCAGGAACGAGAGGACCGACCATGACCGAGCAGACCCCCAGCCTGGAGCACCCGCAGGTCCGCAAGAACGCGGAGAGGTACGAGATCGTCGTCGACGAGGCGGGCACGGTGGCCGGCTACACGGTGGCGATCGACGACGACACCGGCGACGGCCCGACCCAGCGGATCTTCCCGCACACCAAGGTCGACCACGGGTACGAGGGCCGGGGCCTGGCCTCCACCCTCGTGCGCGAAGCGCTGAAGGACACCGTGGCCGCGGGACGCCGGATCGTCCCCGTGTGCCCGTACGTGAAGGACTGGGTGAACGAACACGACGACGTGGCCGGCGACGTGGACCCGGCGGGCCCCGAGCATCTGCAGTTCCTGGAGTCCCGCCAGGACTGACGCACCGCACCCGGTGAGCACCCGGAGACGAGAAGAGCCCCCGCCGATCCGGCGGGGGCTCTTTCTGGTCGGGGTGACAGGATTTGAACCTGCGGCCTCGTCGTCCCGAACGACGCGCGCTACCAAGCTGCGCCACACCCCGTTGGAGGTCTCAGACCTGAATCCAACAGAGACCGACTATACCAGCCACACCGGGTGCCGCCAAACCGAGATGCGGGGCAGAATCTCACGCGTGAGACCTCTGCGCACCCCGCGAATCCGAGAGAGGCCGGCATGAGCTGGTGGCCGTTCCCGCGTCCCTCCGCGAGCCCCTCCCCCGACGACGACGGCGCCACGGCCGCCGAGCTCGAGGAGGCCGTGGCGGCCCTGCGACAGCTGTTGCGCGCCGAGCGGCACCGACTGCGCCCGGACAGCTGGGCCCTCGCGTGGGAGATGGTCGAGCACGCCGCCGAGTACGCGCCGGCCTGGACTCGCCTGCAGCGCATACGACCCCTGGAGACCCAGGAGCTCGTGCTCGCCCTCACCGGGCGCTTGGAGCCGCTGCTACGCGACTTCCTCGCACTCCCCGACTCGGACAAGCCGGCCCATGCCGATGCCGTGCACGCGCGCCTTCTGGAGCAGGGCACGGAGCACGGCCGGCTGCGCCGCCGACTCACCCGCGCGCTCACGGCACGACTGCGGGCCGGCGAGGAGCTCTGAGCGCCGCGGGCGCATGCACCCGGAAACGCAGAAAGCCCCGTGCTCATCGCACGGGGCCGCCCGGTGAATCCTCCCGGGAATGCGGGAAGGGCCTCGCACGAACAGTGCGAGGCCCTCCCTCAAAGAATGTCCGGCGGCGACCTACTCTCCCACAACCTCCCGGCTGCAGTACCATCGGCGCTGTGGGCCTTAGCTTCCGGGTTCGGAATGGAACCGGGCGTTTCCCC
>NZ_JABFAX010000030.1:0-448 GCF_017168395.1 Micrococcus sp. KRD128
CTCCCGGGGCGACAGCCCCAGGGCCAGCCCGCCGATCATGACGTTGCGCGAGCCTGTGAGGCCGGTGAGCAGCACCGCGTTGATGCCGAGGAGGGCGGGTCGGCCTGCGGCCCAGGCTCGCCCGCCACTCGGCGGGATGAGGCCGGCGATGGCGCGCAGCAGGGTGCTCTTGCCCGACCCGTTGCGTCCGATGATGCCGACGGCCTCGCCATGACGCACGACGAAGGAGACCTGCTTGACGGCCTGCACCTTGCGCACGGCGCCCACGTCGATCTGCTTGCGGCGCTGCAGCATTCGCTCGAGCCACGGCTGCTCGCCCTCGGTGGTCGTCGCCCTCTTGCGTGCGCCGAAGACCGTGTAGGTGACGTCGAGCTCGGAGCAGATCACGCTCGGTGCCGGTGCGCCCGGCCGCTCGCCGGCACGATCGGTGGCTGAATCAGTCACTTCC
>NZ_JABFAX010000031.1:0-462 GCF_017168395.1 Micrococcus sp. KRD128
GCTCCATCGCCTCCCGGTCGATTCCCCACTTTTCGGCGATCATCTCGGCGCCGCGGAACCGCGAGATCGTCTCGTCCCCGTAGCGGGCCCGCCACCTCGTCGAGCCCGAGTAGGGGTCGCGCACGCCGAACGCCTCGCCCGCGGTGACCGACGACATCAGTGGGATCTGGCTCATGTTCTGCACCCCGCCCGCGACGATGAGGTCGGCGGTGCCGCTCATCACGGCCTGCGCGGCGAAATGTACAGCCTGTTGCGAGGATCCGCACTGGCGGTCGATGGTCACGCCGGGCACTGTCTCGGGCAGGCCCGCAGCGAGGGCCGCGGTGCGGGCGATATCGCCCGCCTGCGGACCGATGTTGTCCAGGCAGCCGAGGATCACGTCGTCGACCGACGCGGGGTCGACACCGTTGCGTTCGACGAGTGCGCCGATCACATGGGCCGCGAGGTCGACCGGGTGTGCGG
>NZ_JABFAX010000032.1:0-36294 GCF_017168395.1 Micrococcus sp. KRD128
CTCCTGGGGGCCGGCGCCGACGTCGCCGACGACGCCCGCCCCCGCCCCGCCGGCGGACGGCTGGGGCGGCCCGGACGAGGAGCCGCCCGCCTGGGACGACGCTCCCCCGCCCGAGGAGGACCCGTGGGACTCGCTGCCCGCGTTCGACCCGGACGCGGAGCAGGACGACTCGGCCGGCCCCGAGGGCTGGACCCCGCCGGCCCGGGACGCCGAGGAGCGGCCCGTCGGCGCCGCCGGCTGGGACGGCCCCGTGCCGTCGGTCGAGGACTGGGGGACGCCGCCGCAGGCCGCCCCGGCCCCCGGCGGCGCCGCGCCGGACGCCGGCCAGGACTCCCCGGTCCGGCCCGACGCCCCGGCCCCCGACGAGAGCGAGCCGAGCGCCGAGGAGGTCCGTCGGGCCTACGACCCGGGGCCGCTGGTCCGCGAGGAGGAGCACTCGATCCCCGTGTTCGCCCGTCCGGAGGCGGAGCTGCGCGCGGAGTTCGCGAAGCGCTTCGGCGCGACCCGTCCCGCCGGCTTCGACGACGGCGCGGGCGGAGCCGCGGACGGTGACTCCGCCCGGCCTGCCACGCCGTCACCCGCCCCGGATGACGACGCGGCGGCCACGGAGCGACGCGATCTCCACCCGGCCGCCTCGGGCGCCGGCCCGTCCTCGGACGAGCAGCGGCGCCCCACGGGCGCGCCCACGGCCGACGAGACCCCCGATCCGGGCGTGCCCGCCGACGACGCGGACGCCACGCCGCGTGCGGCTGCCGGCCCGGGCGGGGCGGACTTCCCGGGTTCGGGCCATCCGGCGAGCATGTACCCGCGGCTCATGGAGCGGCTGCGGGCCGGTGGGCCCCTCGAGCCTCCGGTGAACGCGGGCTCGAGCGGCGGCGGCGGGACGGGCGGCGGCCCCGGCGCTCCCGGTGGCCCCGCCCCGGACGCCTCGCCGGGCTCCCCCGCCGGGGGCCGGCCGAGCGCGGCCTCGCTCGGGGCGCGCCCCGCCGACGTCGAGCCTGCCGGGGGAGCCTCGGCGCCGCCCTCGTTGGACGCGCGGGCCGCGGCCATCCGCGCCGCCCGCGAGGCCGCCCAGGGTCGCGGCCCGGCCCGGCCCGCCGACACCGGCCCCGCCGCCCCGGCGACGTCCGGGGTGGGGTGGGAGGACGAGGTCGCCAGCGACGACGACGTCCCGCTCGAGGACTCGGGCCTCGTGGGCCGGGCCGTCGTCGAACGGGTGCTCGGCGGCCGTCTGCTCGAGGAACGCCCCAACGACGCCTGAGGCGAACGCGCCCGTACGCCGTCCGGGGCCGCGGGCATGATGGACGCGGCGCCGGACCACGGCGCCGCGTCGGGGCGCACGCCCCACGAGACGCACCATCGGACGAGGGGGACGGATGTACCAGGGCGCGGTGCAGGACCTGATCGACGAGCTCGGCCGCCTGCCGGGCATCGGGCCGAAGTCCGCCCAGCGCATCGCCTTCCACATGCTGGAGGCGGACCGGGAGGACATGCTGCGGCTCGCGGACGCCATCCGCACGGTCAAGGATAGGGTGCGGCTGTGCTCCGTCTGCTTCAACGTGTCCGAGGACGAGGTGTGCTCGCTCTGCCGGGATGAGCGCCGGGACCGCTCCCAGATCTGCGTGGTCGAGGAGTCGCAGGACGTCATGGCCATGGAGCGCACCCGCGCCTTCCAGGGCCGCTACCACGTGCTCGGCGGCGCCATCAATCCGATCGCCGGCATCGGCCCCGAGCAGCTGCACGTCCGCGAGCTGCTCACCCGGCTGCAGGACGAGGCCGTGCAGGAGGTCATCCTCGCCACGGATCCCAACCTCGAGGGCGAGGCCACGGCCACCTACCTCGGCCGGCTCCTCGGCGCCACGGGCATCCGCGTCACGCGTCTGGCCTCCGGTCTGCCCGTCGGCGGGGACCTCGAGTACGCGGACGAGGTCACCCTCGGCCGTGCCTTCGAGGGCCGCCGCCTGATCAGCGGCTGACACCGGCCGGCGTCGAGCAGGTCCCGCCCGACGCCGGCCCGGCTCAGGCCACGCGCGTGCCGGCGGGCAGCCGCCCGGCCGGGGTGTCCAGGCGACGGTGGCCCCACCAGCCCAGCCCGGCCACCAGCACACCCTGCATCGCCAGGCCGAGCGGCCACACCGGCCAGGTGCCCTGCCGATCCGGCACGCCGGTGCTGTCGAGACCGCGCAGCTCGCCGTCGAGGCACTCGACGTCCCGGACGGGGTCTCGCTGGGTCCAGCGCAGCCCCACGGACAGCAGGTTGAGCGGCCCGGGCTCCGCCCGGGTCCCGTCCTCGATGAGCCCACCCTCCCAGGGGGAGGCATCCGCGAGCACGGCGTACGGGTTCGCCGCGAGCAGCCATCCGCTGCGCCGCGGGTCGGGGATCGTCCGGGTGGTCACCGGGCCGACGCACCGGTCGGCGATCCCGTCGTACAGCTCCGGGTGCGCCGCCTCCCACTCGGCCCAGGCCTGCTCCGCCTCCTCCGGGGTCATCTTCTCGAGCTCCGCCTCGGTGAACGGCTCCGCCGTCATGGAGCCGTACTCGGCGTCGTTGGCCCGCACCTCGGTCTGCAGGAACTGCAGGGACAGCCCGAAGGCCACCAGGGTGCCGATCGTCAGCGCCGCCACGATCAGGTACGTCACCACGACGGCGAACAGCGTGCGCCCGGCGATCGCCGAGACGGCCACGCCGATCCCCGCGATCATGCCGAACTCCACGAGGATCATCACGAGCCCCACCAGCACGGCCCACGGGGACACGCGCCCCACCACGGCCGCGACCGCGAGCCACGGCAGCGCGGCCGCGAGGAACGCGGCGGAGGCGATCCACGCGGCCAGCCACTTGCCCGCCATCAGGTGCCCGGTCCGCAGCAGCGTGACCTGGGTGATGGCCAGCGTGCCGCCGGCACGGTCGCCCGAGATCGCGTTGGCCGCCAGGGCGGGCGAGACCAGCAGCGAGAGGGTGAGGACGAAGAGCAGGACGCCGTCGAAGAGCGTCCGCCCCAGGGCGCGCATCTGCTGCTCCGCCAGCTCCGGCTCCAGGCCGGACGCCTCCATCTCCGCTATGCCCAGGCCGCGCAGCCCGAGGGCGCCGAGGGTCACCGCTCCCACCACCACGAAGAAGACGCCCAACAGCACGTACCAGCCGCGCGAGCGCAGCCGCTGACGCAGTTCCATGCCCACCACGGTGGCCACGGCCTGGGCCGCGCCGAGGCGTCCCCCCGGCTGCGGCTGCGGCGGGCGGCGGTCATGGATCGAGGTCGCGACGGCGGTGCTCACGGCCGGTCTCCTTCGGTGCGGGGGCCCTCCAGATGGAGGCCCAGGTAGGCGTTCTCGAGGCGGGAGCCCTCCGGGGCGAAGTGGCTGACGAGCACACCCTCGCGCACGAGGTCTGCGAGCAGCGCGGCCGCGGCGGCCTCACCCCGCAGCTGCACCACGACGCCGTCCCGGCGCTGGCCCGCGCCGGCGCCGGTGGCTGCGGTGACGGCGAGGCCGCGGGTCTCGAGGGCGCGGATAAGGGTGTCCCGGGCCGTCGGGTCGGGTCCGGCGATCCGGTAGGGGCGGGCGAGGTCGTCGGCGGCGCGGAACTCCTGGGTGGCCACCGTGGCGCCCTCACGGAGGAACACGGCGCGGTCGGACATCTCCTCGAGCTCGGCGAGCACGTGGGAGGAGACGAGCACGGCGGTGCCGGCTGCGGCCATGGCGCGCAGGTCGTCCCGCAGCCGGATGCGGGCGGCCGGGTCGAGGCCGTTGGCGGGTTCGTCCAGGAGCAGGACGGAGGGCCGGTGCACGGTGGCCCGAGCCAGGGACAGGCGCTGCTGCTGGCCGCGGGAGAGCACGCGGGCGGGCCGGTGGGCGAACTCCGTGAGTTCGACCCACTCGAGCTGCTCGTCCGCGCGCGCCGACGCCTCCGCCTTCCCCATGCCGTAGAGCCGTCCCAGGCTGGCGAGGATGTCGTGGCAGGTCAGCTCCTCCCACACGCCCAGGGTGTCGGGCATCCAGCCGAGCCGCCGCCGGGCCTCGACGGGCTCGCGCACCGCGTCCACCCCGGCCACGGACACGGCGCCGGCGTCCGGGCGCAGCAGGGTGGCCAGGATCAGCAGGAGCGTGGTCTTGCCCGAGCCGTTCGGGCCGACGAGGGCCGTCACGGAGCCGGCGGGCACGGTGAGGGAGACGTCCCGCACCGCATGGACGGCGCCGAACGAGCGGGCGAGGCCGTGAGCCACGATCCCGTCGTGGGCGGCCACCCCCAGGACGGGTGAGGCGGGCTGGGGTGCTGGAGCGGTCATGGCCCCATCCTTGCCGCGCCGTGCACGGACGCGGATCCACCCGGGGGATGATCCCGGCGCCGATCCCAGCCCGACCGGGGTCGCAGGCGGGACCGCGGGCGCCGTCGTGCTGGCCTGCCGCGGGCGCCGGGTCCAGCATCCGGAACAGGGGTTCACCTGGCGGACCCGCGCGAGAGTGCGCCCCTAGACTTGGCCCGAACCGACCCTCGACCCCGTCCGGAGCGACCCATGAGTCTCATCGTCCAGAAGTTCGGCGGCTCCTCCGTGGCCGACGCCGCCGGCATCCAGCGCGTGGCCCGCCGCATCGCGGACACGGTGCGCGCCGGGAACCGCGTGTGCGTGGTCGTCTCGGCCATGGGGGACACCACGGACGAGCTGCTCGACCTCGCCGCCGAGCTCACGCAGGACGCGCCCGCACGCGAGATGGACATCCTGCTGTCGGCCGGCGAGCGCATCTCCATGTCCCTGCTGGCGATGGCGATCCACGCCGAGGGCCTCGAGGCCCGCTCCTACACCGGCTCCCAGGCCGGCATGCTGACGGATACCTCCTACGGCCGGGCCCGGATCGTCAAAGTCAACCCCCACCGCGTGCAGGAGGCCCTCGACGCCGGCCGCGTGGCCATCGTGGCCGGGTTCCAGGGCATGAGCCCCGAGTCCAAGGACATCACCACCATGGGCCGCGGCGGCTCGGACACCACCGCCGTCGCCCTCGCCGCCGCGCTCGGCGCGGACGTGTGCGAGATCTACACGGACGTGGACGGCGTCTACTCGGCCGACCCGCGCGTCGTGCCGACCGCCCGCAAGCTCACCGAGCTCTCCTCCGAGGAGACCCTCGAGATGGCGGCCTCCGGATCCAAGGTGCTGCACCTGCGCTCCGTGGAGTACGCGCGCCGCTTCGGCGTGCCGCTGCACGTGCGCTCCTCCTTCTCCGACCACGAGGGCACCTGGATCCTGCCCGACCCGAACGACACCATCACCCTTCAGGAAGGCGCTCCCATGGAACAGCCCATCGTCTCCGGCGTCGCCCACGACCGCTCCGAGGGCAAGGTCACGATCGTCGGCGTCCCCGACGTGCCCGGCAAGGCCGCCGAGATCTTCCGCGTGATCGCCGAGTCCAACGTGAACATCGACATGATCGTGCAGAACATCTCCCGCGAGGGCTCGGGCCGCACGGACATCTCCTTCACCCTGCCGATCGTGGAGGGCAAGGACGCCATGGCCGCCCTGCGCGCCGCCCAGGACCGGATCGGCTTCCAGGACATCGTCTCGGACCCGGAGATCGGCAAGCTCTCGCTGATCGGCGCGGGCATGCGCTCCAACCCGGGCGTCTCCGCCACCTTCTTCAAGGCCCTCGCCGACGCCGGCGTGAACGTGGACCTCATCTCCACCTCGGAGATCCGCATCTCGGTGGTCACCGCCGAGAGCAAGCTCGACGACGCCGTCCGCGCCGTGCACGCCGCCTTCGGCCTCGACGCCGAGGAGGAGGCCACGGTCTACGGCGGCACCGGCCGCTGACGCCGCACCCGCCGCTGCCCCACCCATCACGACGCCGGCCCCGCACCTTCAGCGTGAAGGTGCGGGGCCGGCGTCGTGCGGGCGGTTCCTCCCGTTCCGTCAGCGAGGACGGAGGGGGTCGGCGGTCACGGGACCTGGACGGTCACGTCGGTCGTGATGCCCGCGTCCCAGGTGACGAGGCCCTTCCAGGTGCCCGAGGTCAGGCCGGACCAGGAGAGGGTCTCCTCGGTGGCCTTGCCCGAGGTCACGGGGACCGGGTTCGGGGAGACGGTGAGGTTGCCCGCGTCCTCGCGCAGCTTGAGCGTCTCGAGGGTGCCGGTGTCCTTGCCGCCGTTGGCCGCGTACAGGTGGCCGACCACGGTGTAGGCGCCCGGGGTGGGGTTCGCGATCGTCAGCGTCTCGGACTCCTCCGCGGTCGCCCGGGAGAGCTGCTTGCCCTCGGGGGTGATCACGTACAGGTCCCAGTCGGCGCCGGCGGCGCCCGCGTTGATCGAGGCCACCAGGGACTTGGTGCCCTCCTCCACGGTCACCGTGGACACGGCCAGCGCGCTGGACACGAGCGAGTTGCTCGCGGTCGCGGTGGCCACGGTGGAGTCCACCTTGCCCAGGCCCAGGACCTGCGGGGTCAGCTCACCGGTCACGCCGGGGGTGATCTCCACGTCGGCGGAGCCGGTGGCACCGGAGCCCTCGACGGCGGAGGTGACGGTCGCGGACTTCGCCTTGACGGTGACCGGGGAGGTCACCTCCGGGACGGCCTTGCCCTTGGCGGTGGTCCAGGACATGGAGCCGTGGGTCCAGGTGTTCACCGCGGCGTCGGTGCGGGTGACGGTCAGCTCGACGTCGGCGGACTGGCCGGCCTTCAGGTCCAGCACGGCCGGGGAGGCGGTCACCTCGAAGCCGGGCACGTTCGCGGAGAACCGCCAGCGGCCGTTCTCCAGGGCGGTCACGGTGCGGGTCACGGTGGCCGAGCCGACGACGTCGGGGATCGCCAGGGACGGGACGTTCACGTCACGGCCGGCAATGTCGCCGCGCAGCAGCGCGTCCCACTGCTCCTTGCCGGAGTCGTAGACCAGGCCCGGACGGGCGGCGGCGGCCGGATCGGCGGAGCCGGCGCCCGTGGCGAAGTTGTCCGTGTTCACGGTGCCGTCGGCGTTGTACACGTCGCCGGCGGTGGTCATGAGGGCGGACTTCACGGCCATCGGGGACCAGGCCGGGTACTTGCCGATCAGCAGCGTGGCCATGCCGGCCAGGTTCGGCGAGGCCATGGACGTGCCGGACATCAGGCCGAACGTGTTGCCGTGGTAGTCGGGGTCCAGCGGGGAGACGCCGGCGATCACGTTCACGCCGGGGGCGGCGAGGTCGGGCTTCAGGAGCTCCTGGTTCACGGCGTTGGCCGGGCCGCGGGAGGAGAAGCCGGCGATCTGGGGCAGCGGGTCCTCCGGCAGGCCGGTGGTGTCGCCCGGGACGATCGTGGCGGTGAGGTCGGAGGACTTCACCTTCTCGATCACGCCGTTGTCGTTCATGTGCACGGTCGGCACCGCGTGGATGTCCGCGTCCAGCGAGCCGGACGGGGTGTTCACGAGGATCATGCCGACGCCGCCGGCCTCCTCCACCACCTGCGACTTCTCGGTGCGGGCGTTCACGCCGCGCTCGCAGAGCACGATCTTGCCGGCGGCCTCCTCGGTGAGCCCGCCGGGCAGGCAGAGACGCGCGGCCTCGGCGTCGCCGGCGGCGACCTCGGACGCGTGGATGACCTCGGCCGGGCCCACGCCGGTGCGGGCCGAGGAGGCGCCGCGGAGCTGCGTGCCGTCGGAGAACTGCACGGTGGCGGTGAGCTCGTTGGAGAACGTCTCCGCGGCCACGGTGGTCAGCCACGGGGAGCCGTGGTTCACGGTGTTCGGGCCGGGGCCGGAGTTGCCGCCGGAGGCGGCCACGAAGATGCCGGCCTCGGCCGCGGACTTGAAGGCCATGGCCACCGGGTCCACGATCGAGGTGTTGGAGCCGGAGATCGAGTAGTTCAGCACGTCCACGTTGTTCTCGATGGCCTGCTCGACGGCGGCCACGGAGGCGGAGGTGTAGCAGCCGCCGGTGTCCGGGTCGGTGTCCTCCCAGCAGATCTTGTAGGAGATCAGGTTCGCGGCCGGGGCCACGCCCGCGCCCTCGCCGAAGGAGTCGCCGTCGATGGTCTGCTCCACCCCGGTGTTGCCGAGGATGGTGGTGGCCACGTGGGTGCCGTGGGAGAACACGCCCAGCGGGGAGATGCGCTCCTCCGGGGCCCGCTCGTCCACCGGGACGAAGCGCTCGAAGTCGTCGGAGAAGGCGTAGGCGCCGATCAGCTTGGAGTCGCACGACGACGCCGGGAAGTCCGGGCCGGTCTCGCACTCGGCCGTGGCGGTGGTGCCGTCCGCCTTGAGCACGGCGATCTGGCCGTCCGCGGTGCGGTAGGGCACGCCGACCTTGGCCTTGCCCTTGAGCGGCTGGACGGGCTGGCCGTCGATGAACGGGTTGTCCGGGTGGATGCCGGAGTCGATGACGCCGACCACCACGCCCTTGCCCGCGTTCTCGGCCTTGCCGTACACGGACTTCCAGGTGCCCTTCTTGCCGGGCAGGCCGAGGAACTCGGTGGAGCTGTAGTCCGGGGCCACCTGCTCGTCCGGCGCGACGCCGAGCACGGCCGGGTCCTTCGCGATCGCCTGGGCCTCCTCGGCGGTCAGCTCGGCGACGAACGCGTTCACGGCGCGCTGGAAGGAGATCTCGGCCTGGGCGCCGTGGGTCTTCGCGACCTTCGCCTGCTGGCGCTGGAGCTTGGCCTCGTAGTTCTTCACGCGCGGGTGCGAGGGGTCGAACTTCGCCTTCGGGGCGGCACCCGGAACGGCGCCGGCCTCGGGGGCGGTCACCGACGGCTGGTCCTTCAGGACCACGAAGTAGCGGCCGTCCTTGAACTGCTGCTGGACCTGCACCTCGCCCTGCGGGCTGGAGACGGTGCTGCCGTCGGGCAGTTCGACGGCGGTGGCCGACGCCGCGAGCGCGGGAGCGGCCACGAGGCTCGCGCCGGCGACGGCCGCGGCCAGGGCCCGACGGCGCCGGGCAGGGGTGGATTTCTGAGGCATTGCCTCCACCTTTCTCATCAAGGTCCGCCCAGCTCTCGCCCGTGGCACACCGGCGGGGATGGCGCCGGGGGACGGGGAGATCGGCACCCATGTGATGGGCACCACAGCGAGACAGGTGAAATCTACCGTCCGGTAGGGCGTTTGACCAGATCTTTGCCAGCCAATGTCCAGGACCGTCGAATACGGGCCGCCGGAGTGCGCTCCCCGCGTCGGCCTCGCGGGCCTGCTCGCTCACGGGGGGCGCCACGGGGGAGGATGGTGGGGCCATGCCCGAGCCACGCACCGCCCCCGCGTCCCCGCCGACCGCCGTCGTCGCCCTGCCCGCCGACGTGTGGCGGGCCCATGCACGGGCGCACCGCGAGCGCATCGCCCGACGCACGGACCCGCTGGTGGCCCGGCGGATGCGCGGCGAGAAGCACCCGGTGCAGGACTTCCTCTTCGGCTACTACACGCACTCCCCCGCCGCGCTGCAGCGCTGGCACCCCGGGCCGGGGGTCCTCCTCGCGGACGACGACGGCGCCGCGGCCCGTGCCGAGGCGGCCGAGCTGGGCACGACCCCACGGGGTGAGTGGAAGCACTACCGGCGCGTCGAGGCCGGCGAGGTGGCGGGCGCCGTCGTCGACGGCCGCGCGGTGGGCGGCTGGCTGGTGGACGTGGCGGCGGTGCTGGCCGACCGCGCGTCGGGGGTGGCGTTCACGCGGGAACTGCTCGCGCGCACGGCGGAGCGGGCGCCGCGCCTGGGCTGCTTCGGGCTGCACGAGTGGGCGATGGCGTACCGCTCGGACGTGCACGGGGTGCGGCACTCCCAGCTGCCGCTGCGGCTCGGGGCCGGGGGGACGGACGCGGTGGTGGAGGGCTCGCGGATCCGGTGCACGCACTTCGACGCGTTCCGGTTCTTCGCACCCGAGGCCCGCGACCGCAACGAGGGCGACGACGGCGTCCTGCCCACGCGCGCCGGGATGCGGGAGCTGGAGCAGCCCGGCTGCCTGCACGCGGGGATGGACCTGTACAAGTGGGCGTACAAGCTGGTGCCGGTGGTCGACTCGGACCTGCTCGCGGACTGCTTCGACCTCGCGTGGGACATCCGCCGGCTGGACATGGAGGCCTCGCCGTACGACCTGACCGGGGTGGACGACCTCTCCGACGGGCGCGGTGGCTACGCGGCCGTGCGGATCGAGGAGCCGGCCGGGCGTGCCGAGTACGCGCGGCGACAGCGCGAGTTCGCCGAGCGGGGGCAGGCGCTGCGGGCACGGCTGCTGGCGGTGCTGGACGAGGCCGCGGGGGCGGCCCCCGGGACCCGGCCGGACGCCGAATGGACTTCCAGCGCGCGTCCATGATTAGGATGGCCGCTATACAGGCTGTGAGGCGCATCACTCGCGTCATCCGGTGACCGCCCCGGCCCTCTCCGCACCGAACGACTCGAGGACCTGACGTGACCGGAACCGTTCCAGCTCGCCGCCGCACCGCGCTCGCCGCCGCCGTCGCGGCCGTTTCACTCGCCATCACGGCCGCCGCCCCCGCGCTCTCCGCGCCCGGCAACGGCAACGGCAAGGGGTCCGCATCGCAGGGCCAGGCCCGCTCCAACGACCTCTCCGCCACGCGCGGCAACAAGGTCAACGACGCCGCCGCGCTCGCGCCGCACCTCATGGGCCAGACGCTGGACTGGGAGGCCTGCGACTTCGGCAGCGAGAGCCTCAACGCCCGGTTCAGCGCGATCCCCGGCACGGCGTGCGCCGACGTCACGGTGCCGCGGGACTGGAAGAACCCCGAGGACGGCCACACCATCAGCCTGCGCGTGGCCAAGACCGAGACCTCGAAGGGCAACCCCGACCGCCAGGGCATCGCGCTGGTCAACCCCGGCGGCCCGGGCGGCTCCGGCCTGCCCTGGGGCCCCGCCATGGCCGAGCGCGCCCCGGAGCTCGCCGAGCAGTACGACTTCATCGGCTTCGACCCGCGCGGTGTGGGCCAGTCCACCGCCCTGGAGTGCACCTACACGCCGAACCCCGAGCACGACGTGTGGCAGGACACGAAGGCCCAGGTCGACGCGTGCCTCGAGAACGAGCTCACCCCGTACATCACCACCGAGCAGACCGTGTACGACATGGACTTCATCCGCGCCGTCCTGGGCGAGGAGAAGACCTCCTACATCGGCTACTCGTACGGCACATGGCTGGGCAGCTGGTACCAGCGCGTCTTCCCGCAGCACGCGCACCGGTTCCTGCTGGACTCCGCCGTGGACATCTCCCGCGACGGGCTCCAGACCACCTGGGACCTGCAGCCGCGCTCCCGCGACCGTCAGTTCCAGGACGCGATGCTCCCCTACGTGGCCCGGCACGACGAGATCTTCGGCCTCGGGGACGACCCGATGCAGATCCGGCAGCGCTGGGAGGACGTGGGCGGCACCCGCACGCAGCTCGGCATGATCGTCGCCGGCTCGTTCCTGCTGCCGGCCATGTACGACACGTCCCAGTACCTCGACGCCGGGTCCGTCATCGCCGCCTACATCCGCATCATGGAGTCCGAGGCCGCGGCCACGGACCCCGCGGGGCAGCGCGCCCAGATCGAGCGCATCCTGGCCGAGGCCCGTGCGTCGCTGCCGGCCGAGGAGCGCGACTCCTTCGACCGCTTCGCCGCCCGCGGCCTGGAGACCGTGGGCGAGCGCGAGCAGCTCGTCGCCGCCACCCAGGCCGGTGACGCCGTCACCTTCGAGGGCGCGTTCTCGGCGATCCGCTGCCAGGACGGCCAGTGGAACACCTCGCAGGGCTACTGGACCTCGTGGGTGGACGACCTCGGCCGCAAGGCCCCGTGGATCGGTGTGCTGATGGGCCCGTCGGAGTGCATGTACTGGCCCGCCCAGACCTCCATGCCCGCCCAGCCCGGCGGCAAGGGCGCCCCGAACACCGTGATCGTGCAGTCCGAGCTGGACGCGGCGACCCCGTACGAGGGCGGCCACCGTGCCGCCGGCGTGCTGCGCAACACGTCCCTCATCTCCGTGGACAACGAGGGCACCCACGGCCTGTTCCCGTACGGCACCGAGTGCGTGGACGCGCCCATCCGTGACTACTTCCTGACCGGCGCCCAGCCGGCCGAGAAGTCGCTGTGCGACGCCGTCCCGCTGCCGCTCGAGACCCAGCCGGTCCAGGTGGCCGGGACCCCGACGCACAAGGGCGACATCAAGATCTCGATGCGCACCGATGCCGTGCGCGAGGCCAACCGCATCACCCACGACGCGATCGAGCGTCAGCTGATCGACTCCCGCGCGGTGACCCCGGACGTCGAGGCCTTCCTGGAGGACTGACGGCCCGGGCACCCGGAACCCGGTCCGCCCCCGACGGCCCGGCGACTCCCCCGCGGAGACGCCGGGCCGTCGTCACGCCCGGGGCGGCCCTGCACCGCGGGTTGAGTTGTCGCGGGTCCAGGGACCCAGCACCCGTGACAAGTCAACCCGCGATGGGCAGCCGGAGGGGTGGCGTCGACGCCGAGGCCGGTAGCCTCGCGCCATGATCCTGCACCTCACCCTCCCGGAGGACTGGGCCGCCGCGCGTCGCACCGGCCGCTACACGGCGTCGACGCGCGGCGCCTCGATCGACGACGTCGGCTTCCTCCACGCCTCCGACGACGCCGCCCAGGTGGGAGTGGTCGGCGCGGCGATCTACCCGGACCGGCCGGACGCGTTCGTCGTCGGCCTGGACGAGGACGAACTGGCGGGAGCCGGCCTGCGGGTGCGGCGCGAGCCGGGAGACCCCTCCGATCCCCACTCGGCCGAGTTCCCGCACGTCTATCCGGGCGAGGCCGTCTCCGGGCACATCCCGTGGTCGATGCTCACCCCCGTGACCGACCCACGGGCGGAAGCCCGCGTGCACCGCGAAGACTCGGCCGAGGCCGCCGCGCTGCTCGATGCCGGGTGGAGCATACGCTCCCGCTCCTGGGGCGCGCGCCTCCACCTCGACGACGACGCCGACCTGGCGTCCTACCGTGGCCACGTCGCGGCTTCCGAAGCGCGGGGAATCGAGGTGCGGAGACTGACCGCCGTCGACCTGCCCGCGCTGCGGGCCCTCGACGAGGAAGCGGCTCCCCGATTCCCACGCACCGACGGCTCCCGTCACGAGCCGCTGCCGGACGACCTCGAGGCTCGACTGTCCACCCCAGAGGGGCTCGCCGTGGGGGCCTTCGAGGGAGGCGTGCTCATCGGATTCACCCTGACGTTCCGCTCCCCTGACCGGTGGGAGGTCGACCGCACCGCGGTCGCGGCCGAGCACGAGAACCGTGGCGTGGCGAAGGCCGTCAAGGCGGCGACCGTCCTGGCGACCCATGCCCGCGGTGGGCGCGAGTGGGGCACCGGCGGCGCCGAGGCCAACGCGGCGTCCCTGCGGATGAACACGGCCCTCGGGTTCCGTCTCGAACCTGCCTGGCTCGGGCTGACCCCGCCCATGACGTGGGAGGAGTTCGTGCGGGCCCCGGCGTCAAGTTCCCTTGACGACAAGGACACTTGACTGTCAAGCTTGCTTCACACCGTCCGGTCGGACGCCCCCAAGGCCTCCGAGGCGGGCCGGGCCACCGGCCCAGGGCATCGACCACAGGAGGGCCCCATGACCGCGAACCACTCCCGCCACACCGCCGCCGCAGCGGACAGGCAGGGCGCCGCGGCGGAGCACGCCGGCACCGCCACCACCGATCCGCGCCGGGACACCCGCTCCCGCTGGGGCCGCTCCTCCCGTCTGGGCGGCGGATCCGGGCGAGTGATCCTCGTCAGCCTCGTGGCCGGCGTCGTCATCGCCCTGCTGATCGGGGCCGCGGCCTACGGTCTGGCCTCGAGCCAGGGCGACGCCGATCCCCGCTTCCCGGCGGTCATGGGCGCGGTCATGGCGGCGTCGGCGCTCCCGGTCGGCGCAGCCCTCGCCTGGCTGGCACTCGTGGACCGCACCACCGTCCGCGGGGCCATCCGAGACACCGAGGAGACCATCGAGGGCCGGTGGCTCGAGAAGGCGCAGTCCGGCGCGTTCGGCGACCTGCTCGTGGTGCTGGGCCTGGGCACGTTCGTCGTCGCCATGACCGGATGGCAGGCCGATCTGCCGCTCGTGGGCGCCGGGCTGCTCCTCGTCGCGGGCGCCTCGGTGGCCGTCCGCTACGCGCTCCAGAAGCGCCGGGGCTGAGCCGTGGAGAACACCATCCCCGACGAGCGTGCCCGCCTCGGCTGGTCGCAGCAGCGGCTCGCCGACGAGCTCGGCGTCTCCCGGCAGACCGTCATCTCTCTCGAGAAGGGCCGCTACGACCCCTCGCTCCCCCTCGCCTTCCGCCTCGCGGCCGTGTTCGGGCGGCGGATCGAGGACCTGTTCACCCCAGACGGCAACGCCGGTTGAGTTGTCGCGGGTTCGAGCGCTCAGCACCCGTGACAAGTCAACCCGCGTTGAGCCCGGGTCGGCGTGGGGCGTGAGAGGCTGGGGCCATGGATCGAGAGCTGCGCACCCCTCCGGAGCTGGAGGGCGTGGACTGGCACGACGACGCCCCGCGTCGCCCCCGCCCGATCGTCACCCTGGTGGCGTGGATCGCCATCCTGGGCCTGGTCCTCAGCGTGGGCGCCGGGATCTTCTCCGCCTTCTGACGCGTCACTGCCGGCCGCCGTCCGACGCGCCGCCCCGGCCTCAGCGCACGTCGCCGTTAACGTAGCGCCAGATCCCGTCCTCACGGCGGAACCGGCTGACCTCATGGAGTCGGAACCGGCCCTCGGCCCCCGTGCCGACGGCCACGAACTCCACGGTCCCGGCGTCCTGGAACGGCCCGCCGTCCCGCACGTCCAGCACCGCCAGGCGGGTGAACCGCGGCGCCTGTTCCCCCGCGGCCGGCAGCAGCTCGGCCGCGGTGGGCCGGTGCTCGGGAACCCAGGTCGCGGCGAGGTAGTCGGCCATCGCCCGGGCCTCTGCCGGCCCGGCCTCGCCCAGCCGCGCGAACGCCGTGTACCGGGAGCGCATGAGCGCCTCGGCGGTGGGCGCGGTCAGGGCGCCGTCCTGGGTGAAACGCGCGTGCCGACGACCGCAGCACGCCGCGAGCCCGGCTCCGGACCCGCAGGGGCAGGGCTCGGGGCGGGTCACCGGCGCGGGCGTCCGGTCGCGCGACGCCGGGCGGAGCGGGCCTTGATGCGGCGCACTCCCGTCAGCACGACGCCGGCCGCCGCGGCGAGCAGCGCGGGGCCGAGCGGGCTGATCGGCCGGCGTCGGCCGAGCGGGGACACACGGGTCTGCTGAGGTCTCATGCCGTCAGGCTACGCCGGGCCGGCTGCCGCGTGCCGTCCCCGTCACACCCCCGATTCCGCGTCCGGGCGGCCGAGTAGAATGGGCGGGCAAGCACGCGGAGCGCCCCGGGCCGGGCGTGAGACGGCATCTACACCGTCCTGCTCCGCGGCATCGTCCCGCACCCAGGAGCGTGTTCATGCCCATCATCGTCGTCGACGTCATGCCCAAGCCCGAGATCCTCGATCCGCAGGGCAAGGCGATCAACGGGGCCCTGCCCCGCCTCGGCTTCACCGAGTTCAGCCAGGTCCGCCAGGGCAAGCGCTTCGAGCTCACCGTGGAGGGCGAGGTCACCGACGAGATCCTCGCCCAGGCGCGCACGGCCGCCGAGGAGATGCTGTCCAACCCCGTCATCGAGGACGTCGTGAACGTGGCCGTCCTGGACGAGGCCGAGGGCGCCCGATGACCGAGCTCCCCCTCATCGGCGACTACTCGACGCCGACGACGCCGCTCAGCGGCGCGCGCATCGGCGTCATCACCTTCCCCGGCACCCTGGACGACGTGGACGCGCTGCGCGCCGTCCGCCTCGCCGGCGCCGAGCCCGTCTCCCTGTGGCACGCCGACGCGGACCCGCAGCGGACGCTCGCCGGCGTGGACGCCGTCGTGATCCCGGGCGGCTTCTCCTACGGCGACTACCTGCGCGCCGGCGCGATCGCGCGCTTCGCCCCCATGATGGACGCGGTGGCGACGGCGGCCGGCGGCCCCGAGGGCGAGGCGGACGGCCTGCCGGTGCTCGGCATCTGCAACGGCTTCCAGATCCTCACCGAGTCACACCTGCTGCCGGGCTCGATGATCAAGAACGACCACCTGCACTTCATCTGCCGCGACCAGGAGCTGGTCGTGGAGAGCACGGACACTGTGTGGACCCGCGACTTCGAGGAGGGCCAGACCATCACCGTGCCCCTGAAGAACCAGGACGGCCAGTACGTGGCGGATGAGACGACCCTCGACGCCCTCGAGGCCGAGGGCCGCGTGGTGTTCCGCTACCAGGGCTGGAACCCGAACGGCTCGCGCCGGGACATCGCGGGCATCGCGAACCCGGCCGGCAACGTCGTCGGCCTGATGCCGCACCCGGAGCACGCCGTGGAGCCGGGCTTCGGCCCGGACACCGCCGCCGGCCCCCGCTCCGGCGTGGACGGCCTCGGCTTCTTCACCTCCGTCCTGACCACCCTCGCCAGCCGTGGAGGCCATGCATGAGCCAGCAGTTCAACATCGAGACGGTCGCGGACGCGCAGGCGACGCCGGACGTCGAGCAGCCCTGGGCCGAGCTGGGCCTGAAGGAGAACGAGTACGCCGAGATCAAGAAGATCCTCGGCCGCCGCCCCACCGCGGCCGAGCTGGCCATGTACTCGGTCATGTGGTCCGAGCACTGCTCGTACAAGTCCTCGAAGGTGCACCTGCGCCAGTTCGGCGACAAGCTCACCGACGAGATGAAGCAGCACATGATGGTGGGCATCGGCGAGAACGCCGGCGTGACCGACCTCGGTGACGGCTGGGCCGTGACGTTCAAGGTCGAGTCCCACAACTCGCCCTCCTACGTGGAGCCCTATCAGGGCGCGGCCACGGGCATCGGCGGCATCGTGCGCGACATCATCTCCATGGGCGCCCGCCCGGTGGCCGTGATGGACCCGCTGCGCTTCGGCGCGATCGACCACCCGGACACCGCCCGCGTGTTCCACGGCGTGGTGGCCGGCATCGGCGGCTACGGCAACTCCCTGGGCCTGCCGAACATCGGCGGCGAGACCCGCTTCGACCCGATCTACCAGGGCAACCCGCTCGTCAACGCCCTCGCCGTGGGCGTGCTCAAGCACGAGGACCTGCGCCTGGCCAACGCCTCCGGCGTGGGCAACAAGGTGGTCCTGTTCGGTGCCCGCACCGGCGGTGACGGCATCGGCGGCGCCTCCGTGCTGGCCTCCGAGTCCTTCGACGGCGACGGCAAGCCCGCCAAGCGCCCCTCGGTGCAGGTCGGCGACCCCTTCTCCGAGAAGGTGCTCATCGAGTGCTGCCTCGAGCTGTTCCGCGACTCCCTCGTCGAGGGCATCCAGGACCTCGGCGCCGCCGGCATCTCCTGCGCCACCTCCGAGCTCGCCTCCAACGGCGAGGGCGGCATGCGCGTGGAGCTGACCGACGTGCTGCGGCGCGACTCCACGCTGACCCCGGGCGAGATCCTCATGTCCGAGTCGCAGGAGCGCATGATGGCCGTGGTGACGCCGGAGAACGTCGCCGCGTTCGAGGCCGTCATGGCCAAGTGGGACGTCGAGTACTCCTGGCTGGGCGAGGTCACCGGCGACGGCCGCCTGATCATCACCTGGGACGGCGAGGTCATCGTCGACGTGGACCCGCGCACCGTGGCCCACGACGGCCCGGTCTACGAGCGCCCGTACGCGCGTCCGGCCTGGCAGGACGAGCTCCAGGCGGACACGTTCCGGTCCTCCGAGGCCGGTCAGGACCTGCCCGCCACGGGCGAGGAGCTGCGCGCCGCCGTCGTGGAGCTGATGAGCTCCCCGAACCTGGCGGACACCTCCTGGATCACCCGCCAGTACGACCGCTACGTCCGCGGCAACACCGCCCTGGCGGCCCCGGACGACGCGGGTGTGGTACGCGTGGACGAGGAGACCGGCATGGGCGTGGCCCTGGCCACGGACTGCAACGACCGGTTCACCTACCTGGACCCGTACACGGGCGCGCAGGCCTCCCTGGCCGAGGCGTACCGCAACGTCACCACCGCCGGGGCCGTGCCCCTGGCCGTCTCCGACTGCCTGAACTTCGGCTCCCCCGAGGACCCGGACGTGATGTGGCAGTTCGCGGAGGCCGTGCGCGGCCTGGCGGACGGCTGCCAGACCCTCGGCATCCCGGTGACCGGCGGCAACGTGTCCCTGTACAACCAGACGGGCAGCACCCCGATCCACCCCACCCCCACGGTGGCGGTGCTCGGCCAGCTCGACGACGTCCTGCGCCGCACCCCGTCCGGCTTCGCCCCGGACGCGGACGGCCAGGCGATCTACCTGCTCGGCGAGACCGGGGACGAGCTGGACGGCTCCGAGTTCGCGCGCCTGCGCGGCCACCTCGGCGGCCTGCCCCCGAAGGTCGACCTGAAGAAGGAGCGCCTGCTCGGCGAGCTGCTGGTCAACATGTCCCGGGACGGCATGATCGACGCCGCCCACGACGTCTCCGGCGGCGGCCTCGCGGCCACCCTGTCCGAGATGGTGCTGCGCTTCGGCGTGGGCGCCCGCGTGGTGCTGGACGAGGTGCTGCGCCGCGACGGCGTGGACCTGTTCACCGCGCTGTTCTCCGAGACGCAGGCGCGCGCCGTCGTGGCCGTGCCCCGCACCGAGGAGGTCCGGTTCACCGACATGACCACGGCCCGCGGCTACGCGGCCGTGCGCATCGGCGTGGTGGACGCCGACTCCGCGGCCCTCGAGGTCCAGGACGCCTTCACCCTGCCGATCGCGGGGCTGCGCGAGGCCTGGGAGGCCACCCTGCCGAAGCACTTCGGCTGAGCCTGGGACAGAAGCGACGAGCCCTGCGCAGTGGTGCCTATCCAGTACTGATGGGCCCCACTGCGCAGGGCTCGTCGTGTCTCAGGGCGCGTCAGGTGGTCCGGTGCATCTCGCCGACCCACAGGGAGAGCGTCGAGTGGGACGGGTCGCCGTCGAAGTGCTCATGCGAGACGTCCAGCACGGGGTAGGACGCCAGGTCGACGCCCTCCGGGACGGTCAGCGTCGTGTCCTGGCGGGTCACCGTGCCCAGCGAGATCATGCGGCTGGCGGCCTCGTCGCGGATCCAGACCTCCAGGTAGCCGTCCTCGGGGGCGGGCACCTGGGGCACATGCACGGCCAGGTGCATCTCCCCGTCGGCGGCACGCGTCATCTCGGCGCGGGCCGGCGATCCGTCGGCGGTCACGGACGCCATGACGGCGGTGCCGATGAGGTCGTCGCCGCCGCCCGGCTCACCCCCCTGGCCGGGAGCGTCCGTCCCGCGCGTCGGCGGCGCGGGCGACGTCGTCGCGGGCTTCCCGGCCTCCGGGACCCCGCCCTGCCAGGGGCCGCCGCCCAGGGCGACACCCACGGCCCCGCCGCCGATGACGAGCCCGGCGGCCGCCGCCGCGGCGACCGGCCACCAGCGGCCGCGGGCGGCGGACGGACCCGAGCCGATCGGACGGACGGTCGCGACGCCGTCGGTCGCGACATCCTCGCCCGTGGCCTCCCCCTGCAATAGCCCGTCGTGAGCCATGGCCTCCGTCTCGGGTCCCAGCTCAGCGGCGATCCGCCCCCACAGGTGCGGCGGCGGGTCGGCCAGGTCCGGGACGGGGCCGTCCAGGGCGGCCAGCACACGCAGGATGGCCTCCAGCTCGGCCGCGTCCTCCGGATGGAGCGACGCCGCGACGTCGGCGGGCACGGCGAGCGAGCCGCCGTCGCGCACGCGCTCGTGCAGTCGGACGGCGAGGTCGGAGATCTCCTCCGCGGACTGTCGGCCGCGGGGATGCTCACGCTCGGGCATCGGCGGCCTCCAGACGTCTTCTCAGTGCGGCCAGGCCGCGATGGATGTGGGAACGGACGGTGCCGAGCGGCATGTCGAGGCGCTCGGCGATCTGCTGGTGCGCCAGGTCCTCCAGGAAGGCGAGGCGCAGCACCTCGTCCTGGGGCGGACCCAACAGGGCGAGGGCGTCATGCACGACGACGGCGGCCACCACGGCGTCACTGACCGCGTCCTCGGCGCGGGGGAGGTGGACGACCTCCGCCTCCATCTTCCGGGCCTCACGAGCACGGCCGGCGAACATGTCGGCGATGACGCGACGGGTGATGCCCGTCAGCCACCCGCCGAGTGGCCGGGCAGGATCGTAGGTGCCCCGGGAGCGCCACGCCCGCGTGAACACCTGCTGGGCGGCGTCCTCGGCGTCCTCCCGGCTGCGCAGTGCGGCGAGACACAGGGAGAAGACCAGGCGACCGTGGCGCTCGTACGCCTCGCGCACGGCGGCGGCCTCCCCCGCAGCGAACCGGCGGTCGAGCCCGTCGTCCTCAAACATGGGGCTCCTCTCCCGCGGTGTTCCGCGTCGGCGCGGCGCGGCCCGGCTCAGGCCAGACCTTCCGACAGGCTACCGGTCAGTCCTCGACGGGAGTGGCGATGGTCACGATGTTCTCCGTGTAGTCCTGCTCGTCCGGCAGCCATTCGCCGCCGCAGGTGATGAGGACGAGCTCGGCGGCGCCGTCCCGGCGGAAGTACGGGGACAGGTCCAGCTCGCCCTTCCCCAGACTCTGAGTGGAGGCCACCCGATAGCGCCGGGCGGTCCCCGCCGCATCCGTGACGGTGACCTCGTCGCCGACCGCGGCCTGCCGCAGCCCGTAGAGGGCCCCCACCGGATTGCGCGGTGAACCCGAATGGGAGGCGATCACCGCCGCCCCCTCAGGATCCCCGGGGGCCGAGCCGTGGCGGTACCAGCCGCCGACGGAGCTGTCGTCGGGCAGCTCCATCGCACCGTCCCCCGTGACCCCGACCGAGACCACGCTCAGCGTGGCCCCGATGGCCGGATAGTCCACGCGCACGGGGATCCTGGCGTCGTCCGATGGGCTCTGGGTGGCGCGCCGGACGGCGATCCCCGACGACGGCGTCCGCCCGGGGACGACCGGAGCCGCGGAGGGGGTTGCGGCCGGTGGAGTTCCCGTCCCCGCCGCGGGACCCGGCGTCATCGCGACGACGGAGCCTCGCCCCTGCTCGGACGGGAGGGAGGAGACCGCCGCCGACGGCGCGCAGCCGGTGAGGACGACGGCGGCGAGGGCGAGGACCGCCGGCACACGGCCGGCGGTCCTCATCTCCGGGCGGGAGGGACCCCGCCCGCAGGACTCATCACGCACGGGCCGCCCGGCGGCGGGCCATGAGGACGGCGCCGGCGACCAGGGCGGCCGCACCGGCGCCGGCGGCGGCCAGCATCCCGGTGGAGTCCTGGGCGGGGGCGACGTCGATGCCCGCGGGGACGGAGCCCGGCGCGCTGTGATCGGCGGCGACCTCCTGGGTGGCGAGCGCGAGGGTGCCGTCGGCGGCGGAGCCCCAGGCGTAGGCGATCGTGGTGACGCCGTCCTTGACCTCGACGTCGGCGGGGCCGATCACGGGGTCGGTGGTGCCGGCCACGGACACGGCGGCGGAGACGGTGCCGGCGGGCACCTCGAGGGAGGCCTCGTCCGGGTTCTCCAGGCCGGGCACGACGACGTCCTCGCCGGCCCAGACGTCCACGGCCGGGGCGGCGGCGATGTGACGCACGGTGAGGCGGCCCTCGCCGGCGGCGACGGCGCTCGTGTCGTTCTCGAACGCGGTCACCGTGGGCGTGCCGGCGGCGTCGAGGTGGGCGGCGGCGGTGTAGTCGCCGCCGTCGGCGAGGGTGAGGGTGACGGGACCGAGGATCGGGGCGGAGTCATCCATGGCGTCCGCGGCGGTGATGGCGACCTCGTAGTCGCCGGCGGCGAGCTCCAGAGGACCGGCGAGGTCGCCGGGTTCGAAGTCATCCAGGGTGAGGGCACCGTTGACGTAGACGTCCACGGGGGTCGCGGGCACGGCGTGCAGCACGGAGAGCTCGGCGCCGGACGGGGCGTCCATGGCGGCGGCGGACAGGGGGGCGAGGACGGCGATGCCGATGGCGGCGGTGACGGCGGCCGGGAGGGACTTGCGCATGGTGTCGTTCCTGTTCGTCGAGGGTCCTGCGAGGTGAGGCGCCGAATGCGCTCACACCAGGACTACCGACGCCGCGACCGATCCGTTGCAGAAGACTTTCCTCCCCCTCCGATCACGAGCCTCCCCGCCCCGCGGTCTGAGCGCCGTCGAGGTCGCCGAGCGGACGGCCGCCGGCCTGGCGAACGCCCAGCCCCGGCACTCCTCGCACAGCCTCGCGGCGGTGGCCAACGTCGTCATCGGCCTCGTCCAGGAGTGCTCGGCCAAGCGCACACGGGACCGCATCGCCCTCCGCACAGGAGAGAACGACCCCGTCCCGACGCACGCGGGAGACGCCGTGCTCTCGGGCTCGGCCGTCGCGCGGCCGTGCGCCTCAACCGTTGACGCGGCGGGCTCCGGTGACCAGAGTGATCCCAGGACAGCGCGCCAGCGCGCCGCCCGGCCCGTCCAAGAGGGTCGGCGCGGTCCCGACACACGAAGGAGACCACCCATGCGCCTCATCACCCTGGGCCTCGGCGCCGCACTCGGCTACCTGCTCGGCTCCGCCGAGGGCCGCAAGAACCTCGAGAAGATGACCCAGAACGCCCAGAAGCTCTGGAACGACCCCAACACCCAGGAGAAGGTCGGCCAGGTCCAGGAGACCGCCCAGCAGAAGTTCGCTGAGGTGAAGAAGTCCGATCCGGTGCAGAAGGCCACGACGAAGGTGGAGGATGCCATGCAGGGCAACGACAAGAAGAACGACGTCCGCGACGACCGCGTGACCGAGTCCAACAACGACAACGTCACCTCGGCGGCCAGCCACGGCGCCGAGCCGGACACCGTCTCGGACCCGTCCACCCCGCTGGGTGCCGAGGGTCCGCAGACGCGCTGACCCGCGCAGACACGGCGGCCCGCCTCCCCGAGGGGAGGCGGGCCGCCGTCGTCGTGGGCCGGGTCAGCCGTCCTGCTTCAGGACCTCGTCGGCCGGCGGGGCCTGCACCGGATCCACCTCGCCCATCTCGGAGAGGGTCACCACGGCCTTCGTGCCGGCGGACTCGGTCTCCACGGTGAGTAGGCGGCCGTCCTCCTTGGACACCGTGAACGCGGTCAGCTCCACGCCCTCCTGCGGGCCCGAGACGGGCTCGTCCAGCACATAGCGGATCGCGTCCTGACCGCTGCGGCGAATGCCGTCCGCGTCCGCCTCGACGTCGTCCAGGCCGCCCGACTCCGGCAGGGAGCCCAGGAGCGAGCTCACCATCGCGCCCATGCCGGTGGCGCTGGGGTCGCTCTCGTACGGGGTGGCGGTCCAGCGCTCCACGTAGGCGGGGCGGTCCTCGCCGCTCGCGCCGGCGCGCTCCACCGTGAACCGGGAGTACGCGGTGCCGTCCACGATGCGGGACTCGTCCCGGGTGATCAGACCGTCGTCCTTGTACACGGACATGTACCGCATGGACGAGCCGTCCACGGGACCGGAGATGTCCACCGAGTCCGGGACCGCGCGGCCGTTGCTCGGAGCCTCGGACCGCAGCTCGGTGACCATGCGGACGGAGTCGGCCTCCTCGAGCTGGGTGCGGGCGCGGTCCCAGGCGCCGGGGGCGTCGTCGCCCGAGGCGCAGCCGGTCAGCAGCAGGGCGGCCGCCCCGACGGCGGCGAGGGACAGGCCGCGGCGGGTGCGGCGGGTCTGGGTCTGGCGCTGCCTCACTCGGCCACCTCCTCCGGCGCCTCGGCCGGCTCGATCTGGTTCCAGTCGCTCAGGGCGTACTGCTGGGTGGCCCGGCCGTCGTCGACGGTGAGCGCGACCAGCTCGCCGTCGTCGTCCACCGTGAAGGAGTGCACCCGGGTGGCGTCGCCGTCGGCCATCGCCGCGTCGGCGACCTCCTCGGGCACGGCGTAGCGGTAGGCCGTGCCGCCGTCCCAGTCGACCTCCTCGGCGCGCACCTCGGCGCCGTCGAGGGCGTCCGCCGCGGGGAAGCCCACCTGGTCGAGGAGGGACTTCAGGGGCGGCTCCTGCCCCTCACCGGCCGGGACACGGCGCCACTGCGGGTCGGAGTACATCATCTGGACGTCGTCCGGGACGTCGGACCCGTCCACGTCGACCCGGACGAACACGTCCTCGCCGACCTGGCGGGACTCCATGGTGATGTGCGAGTCCCGGCCGACCTGCATGACGCCCTTCGACTCGGCGTCGCCGCCGTCGAGCCGGCCGGCGATGTCCCAGCGGACCGAGTGCGGGCCCTGACGGCCGGTGGTGTAGGCGGTCTCGAGTCGGACGGTCTCGGCCTCGTCCAACTGGGTGCGGGCCTGATGCCAGGCCTCCCCCGCCGACTGCGGCTCGGATGCGCACCCGGCCAAGGCCAGGGCGCCCACGACGCCGAGCCCGGCCGCGCGGACGGCACGTCTGCGCTGCATGTTCTCCTCCTGGGGCTGCTGCCGGCCGAGGCAGGGCGCCGCGGCCACTGGCGTCACCCTACCGGCGGCGCAGGGCGAAGGATGCGCCGTGGTGGTTCTGCGGCAGGTGGTCGCCGCGGCCGAAGAGCTTGTGGCGCAGCGTGCCGTCCGTGTACGCGGTCTTGTAGCGACCGAGCTTCTGCAGCTCCGGCACCACGAACTCCACGACGTCCTCGAAGGTGCCCGGGGTGATGTGGTAGGCGAGGTTGAAGCCGTCCACGTCGGTCTCGTCGGCCCACTCGACGAGCTGGCGGGCCGCGGACTCGCCGCCGCCAACGATCACGGGGCCGAAGCCGCCGATGCCCACCCACTCGGCGAGCTTGCGCACGGTCCACTCCTCGTCCGTGCCGGAGGCCTTCTGGAAGGTCTCCACGGTGGACTGGATGGCGTTCGACTTCACGTCCCCGATCGGCTCGTCCAGGTCGTACTGGGACAGGTCGATGCCCATCCAGCCGGACATGAGCACGAGGCCGCCCAGCGGGTCCACGTACTGCGCCAGGTCGTCGTACGTGGCCCGCGCGTCCTCGTCGGTGGCCCCGGTGACGATCGTCTGCATCGCGAAGATCTTCACGTCGTACGGGTCACGGCCGGCGTCCACCAGGGCCTGGCGGATCTTCTTCACGGTGGCGGCCGCCAGCTCCTTCGTGGGGGAGTTGATGAACACGGCCTCGGCGTGCTTGCCGGCGAAGGCGCGGCCGCGCGTCGAGGCGCCGGCCTGGTAGATCACGGGGGTGCGCTGCACGGACGGCTCGGTGACGGCGTGGCCGGGGACCTTGAACCACTTGCCCTCGTGGGCGATGTCGTGGACCTTGGCCGGGTCCGCGAACACGCCGGACTCCTTGTCGTAGACGACGGCGTCGTCCTCCCACGAGCCCTCGAGGAGCTTGTAGACGACGTCGAGGTACTCGTCGGCGTGCTCGTAGCGCTCGTCGTGCTCCATCTGGTCGTCCTGGCCCATGTTCTGGGCGGCGGAGGGCAGGTAGCCGGTGACCACGTTCCAGCCCACGCGGCCGCCCGTGAGGTGGTCGAGCGTGGCGAGGCGGCGGGCGAACGGGTAGGGGTGCTCGTAGGCGGTGCCGGCGGTGACGCCGAAGCCGAGGTGCTCGGTGACCGCGGCCATCGCGGAGACGAGCAGGAACGGGTCGTTCACGGGGGTCTGCGCGCCGGTCCTGATGGCGGCCTCAGAGGTGCCGCCGTACACGGAGTACGGGCCGAGGACGTCGGCGATGAACAGGCCGTCGAACAGGCCCTTCTCCAGCGTCTGCGCCAGGTGCGTCCAGTAGCCCAGGGTGTTGTAGTCGCGGGCGTGGTCGTCGGGGTGACGCCAGAGCCCCGGGGACTGGTGGGCGACGCAGTTCATGTCGAATGCGTTGAAGAGGATCTCGCGGTGCTCGTCCGGGCGGGTGGGTGCTCCGGCCCCGGCGTTCTCGGCGGTGCTCATGGGTCTCCTTTCCAGGGCCGCCCGGTCGCAGGGGCGCGGCCGGGCGGGCGACGGTTCCGCACCATGCAACGCCGACGCGGCCGGCGGTGGAAGTCGGTCCGGCCCAGGGGTTCATGACGGCCCCGCCGGGCTCGGCCACGCGTCCGGCGCCCGGTTCGTGACATGCCCTGACGTGACGGAGGACACGTCCGCGGGCGGCGACCCAGCGCTGAGCCAGAGGAATCTGCTGCCTCCACCCTGCGGAGACGACCGAAACGTCTGGCTCGGCGCTGGCCCCGGCGCCCCCGGTGTGACGCCCGTGCGGCCCCCCGGCGCCGGCGGCCGGGCGGACGCGCGGCCGACCGGGCCCGCGGTGGTCTACTGGCATCCGTATCCGTCCGACACCGACGACGAAGCGACGATGGGAGCCCTCCATGAGCGTGCACGCGCCTTCCCGTGCCACCGCCTCCACCCCGGTCCGGGACGAGGACCGCCACAGCCTCGACGTCGTCTTCCGCGGCGTCGGGCGCACGTTCCCCACCGCGGACGGACCACGCGTCGTCCTGCGCGACGTGGACCTGACCGTGGCGCCCGGCGAGGTGCTCGCCGTGATCGGCGCCTCCGGCTGCGGCAAGTCCACGCTGCTGCGCGCCGTGGCCGGCCTGGACCCGGACTTCGACGGAGAGCTGCTGATCGACGACTCGCCCGTGCGCCCCTACGACGAGCGCACCGCCGTCGGCTTCCAGGAGCCGCGCCTGCTGCCCTGGCGCACCCTGCGCCGCAACGTGGAACTCGGCCTGCCCCGGGGGCTGGACCGCGCCGCGGGCCGGGCCCGCGTGCAGGAGCTGCTCGAGCTCGTGGGCCTCGCGCCCTTCGCGGAGCACCGCCCCCGGGAGGTCTCCGGCGGCATGGCCCAGCGGGCCTCGCTCGCCCGCGCCCTGGCCCGCCGCCCCGGCGTGCTGCTGCTCGACGAGCCCTTCGGCGCCCTCGACGCCCTGACGCGCCTGAAGATGCAGGACCTGCTGCTGGACGTGCACGCCGCCACCGGCACCACCGTCCTGCTCATCACCCATGACGTGGAGGAGGCCCTGCAGCTCGCCGACCGCGTGCTGCTGCTCGCCCGTGACGTCCCCGCGCCCGACGGCGTGGCCCGCCCCGGAGCGACCGTGGGGCGCATCGTGGACGTGCCGGGGGCCCGGCCCCGCGACCGCGCGGACGCCCGCCTGGCCCAGTTGCGCTCCGAGCTCCTCGAGGGCCTCGGCGTCGAGAGCCACGCCCGATGAGCGGCGCCGGCTCCGCCCGCCTGACCCGTCGCACGGCGCTCGGCCTGCTGGCCGCGTCCCTGCCCCTGGGCCTGAGCGGATGCGTCCTGCAGGGTGAGGCGACGGCCGGGCCGGTGAACGGTCCGGACACGCTGAGCATCGACTACGCCACCTACAACCCGCTCTCCCTCGTGATCCGCCACCAGGGATGGCTGGAGGAGACGCTCGCGCCCCGCGGCGTCCGGGTGAACTGGGTGTTCTCCGCCGGCTCCAACAAGGCCAACGAACTCCTGCGGTCGAACTCCGTGGACATCGGGTCGACGGCCGGTTCCGCCGCGCTGCTGAACCGGGCCAACGGAGCGCCCACGCGCATCGTGGGCATCGCCTCGCGACCGGAGTGGTCCGCGCTCATGGTCCCGCCCGGCTCTGACATCACGGACGTCACCCAGCTCGCGGGCCGCACGGTGGCCGCCACGCGTGGGACGGACCCGTACTTCTTCGCCGTGCAGGCGCTCGAGGCCGCCGGGGTGGACCCGGCCGACGTCGAGATCCAGAACCTGCAGCACGCCGACGGCCGCGCCGCCCTCGCCGGCGGATCGGTGGCCGCGTGGTCCGGGCTCGACCCGATCATGGCCAAGGCCGAGGCCGAGGGCGCCCGCTTCCTGTACCGCGACCTCGCCCTGAACACGTTCTCCGTCCTCAACGCCACGGAGTCCTTCCTCGAGGAGGACCCGGAGACCGCCCAGACCGTCCTGGACACGTACGAACGCGCCCGCGCCTGGGCGCTCGAGTACCCGGTCGAGACCGTCGGGATCCTGGCCGAGGCCGCGAAGATCTCTCCCGACGTCGCCCGCACCGTGATCGTCGAACGCACCAACGCGGACGTCAGCCCCGTGCCGGGCCAGGAGCTGCTCGACGCCCTGACGGGGGTCGGACGGATCCTGGTCGACACCGGGTCCGTCGACTACCAGCACCAGGTGGACGCCGCCCTGGCGAGCATCCTGGACACCCGTTTCGCCGAGGAGGCCACCCGATGAGCACCGCCCCGACCACCCCCGCCGCGACGACGGGCCCCGAGGCGCGCGAGCGGTCGGATCGCCGCGACGACGGGGGGACGGGGGCGCGCCGACGGCAGCGGCCCCGGGTGCTGGACCGGCCCGGCGCCCGGGCGGTGGTGGGCCTGGCCGTGCCCGCTGTCCTCCTGGTGCTGTGGTGGGCGGTGACGGCCGCCGGCCTGCTCTCCGCGGTGCAGCTGCCCTCCCCCGGCGCGGTGCTCAGCGCCGGCGTCAACCTGCTGCAGCGGGGCGACCTGTGGCTGCACATGGGGATCTCCACCCAGCGCGTGCTGCTGGGCTTCCTGCTCGGCGCCGCGCTCGGGCTGGCCGTGGGGTCCGCGCTCGGGCTGTCCCGGTGGGCGGACGCGCTGTTCGCCCCGCTGATCGGGGCGCTGCGCGCGGTGCCCTCGCTGGCCTGGGTGCCGCTGCTGATCCTCTGGATGCAGATCGGCGAGGAGTCCAAGGTCACCCTCATCGCGATCGGCGCGTTCTTCCCGGTGTTCACCACCGTCTACGCCGCCCTGCGCCATGTGGACCCGCACCTGGTGGAGGCCGGACGGGCGTTCGGCTACCACGGGCTGTCCCTGCTGCGGACGGTGCAGCTGCCCGCCGTGGTGCCGGCCGTGTTCTCCGGCCTGCGGCTGGCCCTGGCCCAGGCCTGGCTGTTCCTCGTGGCCGCGGAGCTGATCGCGTCCTCGATGGGCCTGGGCTTCCTGCTCACCGACTCGCAGAACAACGGACGCACGGACCGCCTGATCCTGGCGATCATCCTGCTCGCCGTGCTCGGCAAGCTCACCGACTGGCTGCTCGGCCTGCTGGAGCGCCGGGCCCTGCGCCGCTGGGCCTGAGCCCGGCACGTCCGGCCGCCCGGTCGTCGGGTCAGTCCCCCTCGGGGGCCTCGCCGGCCGACGTGTAGGCGGTCGGCGGGGTGCCGTTCACGAGCCAGTCGCCGGCCATGCGCACCTTGAACGCCGCCGGGTCGTGGGTGGCGAGGGTGCGGGCGTTGCGCCAGTGCCGGTCGAGCCGCAGCGTGGCCGACGTCGCCGACGCGCCGAGCGTGTCGAAGATGCGGGTGCACACCTCGAGGACGGCCTCCGGCACCACGGCCTGAGCCCGGTACGCGGCGGCCATCGCCTCGGCGGACGCCGCCACGACGTCGGCCTCCGCCGGGCCGGCCCCGTCGGCGCCGTCCTCGACCTCGTCGAGCAGACGCCCGACCTCGCGCACCATCAGCTCGGCCGCGGCCTGCCGCCCGGCCAGCTGCCCCATGATCTCGAGGAGCTGCGGGTCGTCCTTGGGCAGCGCGGCCGTGCCGGTGTTGAAGGTGCGGCGCCGCTTCCGCAGCAGCTGCGTGCCCTCCGTGAGCGCCGCACGACCGATCCCGGCCTGCAGCGCCAGCAGGGTCGCCTCCATGAGCACGGGCACGGGCCCGTCCTGCCGCGGCACCTCGAGCAGCTCCTCGGCCGCGGCGTCGTCGAGCACCACGGACCCGGTGGCGGTCAGGCGCTGGCCGAAGCCGTCCCAGTCGTCCTTGATGCCCACGCGCGGCTGACGCACGCGCACGACGGCGACGGCCCGGTCCGGCTCGCGGACCGCGCCCCCGGCCCGCTTGGAGTTCCGGCGGGAGACGAGGTCCGCCCCCTCGATGCCCACGGTCGCGGCGGTCCACGTGGCGAAGGCCGAGCCGGTCGCGTAGTACTTCTGCCCCCGCACGACCCAGGTGCCGCCCTCGTCCCGGCTGGCCAGGGTGGCGGCACGGCCCGGCGCGGCCCCGCCGGCGCGTTCGGCCAGGGCGGAACCGGCCCAGTCCCCCTCGACGATGTGCCGCAGCCACCGGTCCCGGCGGGCGGGCGCCTGGTCCATGACCGTGGCGATGAACACGAGGTGGGAGCGCCAGACGTGCGCGGTGTTCACGTCTCGGGCGGCCAGGTCCATGAGCAGGCGCAGCACGGTCTCGCTGCGGGCGCCCTGACCGCCCGCATCCTCGGGGACGCCGACCTTCCCGAACCCGGCGGCCTGCAGCTCCCCGAGTGCGGCGAACGGCAGGTGCCGGCCCGCCTCGCGGGCCCGCTCGCCGTGGGCGACGGAGTCGAAGGCGTCGGCGTACCGGGCGGCGAGGGTGGCGTAGGTGGTCATGGACCTACTCTGACACGCGCGGGCGGCCAGGGGACCGGAGCGCCCCAACCGTGGGACGGGGTCCACACCGGCCGCCGTCGCCGTGGCCCGCGCCGGGCGCCCGCGGGGGTCCGGCGGGCCGAGCATGACCGCCGGTGACGCCGGCGGGCGCGGCGCCGTCGTCGGCGTCCCTAGCCTGGTCGGACCCGCCGACCAGGAGGACCGCCGCCCATGACGCTCACCGAGGACCCCGCCCACCCCGACCCGGCCGAGGAGGGCGCCTCCGGGGCCGTCCGCGGACCGAACGACGGTGTGCCCGCCGCGGCCCTCGCGACGCTGCCCGGCCCCCTCCCGCAGGCGCTCCTCGACGCCGCCGACCCGGACGTCCACCCCGGCCGCCCGGCGGACCGGCTGCACGGCGGGCGCGGCGACGGCCGTCCGGTGGCCGAGGCGGACCGGCTCGCGTTCTGGGAGGCGGCCGGCCGACGTCTGAGCTGGGAGCGGCCCTTCACCCGGACGCACTCCCTCACGGCCCCGGACCCGGCCGCCGAGCGCGGCCCGGAGATCCGCTGGTACGAGGACGGCACCCTGAACGTGGCCGTGAACTGCGTGGACCGGCACGTGGCGGCGGGGCGCGGGGAGAAGGTCGCCCTGTACTTCGAGGGCGAGCCCGGCGACCGCCGCGCCGTCACCTACGCGCAGCTGCAGCGCGAGGTCGCCCAGGCCGCGAACGCCCTCGAGGAGCTGGGCATCGAGGCGGGCGACCGCGTCGTCGTGTACCTGCCCGTGCTCGTGGAGACGATCGTCATCACGCTGGCGTGCGCGCGGATCGGCGCCGTGCACTCACTCGTGTTCGGCGGGTTCTCCGCGGAGGCGCTGCGGTTCCGCGTCGAGGACACGGGCGCCAAGCTGCTCGTCACCACCGACGGCCAGTTCCGCCGCGGCGCCGCCGTCCCCGTGAAGGCCAACGCGGACGAGGCCGTGTCCGGGGACAACGCGATCGAGCACGTCCTCGTCCTGGACCGCACGGGCCACCGGGACATCCCGTGGACCGAGGGCCGGGACCTGTGGTGGCACGACGTCGTGGACCGCCAGCCGGACACCCACACCCCGCGCGCCTTCGACGCGGAGCACCCGCTGTTCATCATGTACACCTCCGGCACCACGGGACAGCCCAAGGGGCTCGTGCACACCTCGGGCGGGTACCTCGCCGCGGCCTCGTGGACGCACGACTTCCTGTTCTCCCACCCGGACCCGGCGCGGCGCGACGACGACGTCCACTGGTGCACCGCGGACCTGGCCTGGGTCACCGCGCACACCTACGAGATCTACGGTCCGCTCTCGAACGGGGTCACGCAGGTGATCTACGAGGGCGTGCCGAACGCCCCGCACCCGGGCCGGCACTTCGAGGTGATCGAGCGCTACCGGGTGACGAGCTACTACACGGCGCCCACCCTGATCCGCTCGCTCAAGGGCTGGCATCCTGACGGGATCCCGGCGCACGCGGACGGCGGCCCGGACCTGTCCTCGATCCGCCTGATCGGCACCGTGGGCGAGTCCGTGAACCCGGAGGCCTGGACGTGGGCCCGCACCCAGATCGGCCGGGACACCCCGGACCTGCCGATGGTGGACACGTGGTGGCAGTCCGAGACCGGCGCCACCGTGCTCTCCCCCCGCCCCACGGACACGGCCTTCAAGCCGGGCTGCGGCTCCCGGCCCCTGCCGGGGGTGGACGTGGCCGTGGTCGACGACGACGGCGCCCCCACGCCCGAGGGCCTGCAGGGCCGGATCGTGGTCACCCGCACCTCGCCGTCGATGGCGCGGACCGTGTGGCAGAACCCGGCCCGCTACTTCCACTCGTACTGGGAGGACTACGCGGACCAGGGCGAGGCGGGCTGGTTCCTCGCCGGTGACGGCGCCAAGCGGGACGAGGACGGCGACGTCTGGATCCTCGGGCGCGTGGACGACGTCATCAACATCTCCGGGCACCGGCTGAGCACCATCGAGATCGAGTCCGCCCTCGTGGCGCACCCGGAGGTGATCGAGGCGGGGGTGTGCCCCGTGCCGCACGAGACCACCGGGCACGCGGCCGTCGCCTTCGTCGTGGCGCACGAGAGCTGGCTGGCCGGCGACGACGGCCCCGGCGCCTCCGCCGCCGACCGCGCCGAGGAGCTGCGGCGGCACGTGGGGCGGGTGATCGGGCCGGTGGCCAAGCCCGCCGAGGTGGTCTTCGTCCCCGACGTGCCCAAGACCCGTTCGGGCAAGATCATGCGGCGGCTGCTGACGCAGCTGCACCAGGGCACCGCGCTCGGGGACACCACGAGCCTGCAGAACGAGCCGTGCGTCGGGCAGATCGCCGAGGTGCTCCGGGCCGGCCGCCGCGCTCAGGACGCCGGCACCGGCGCCGTCCGCAGCGCCAGCTCGGCCAGCACCTGAGCAGCCCGCGGCACCACGGCGTCGTCGAACACGGCCTGCGGGGAGTGGTTGACCGGGGCCTCGTCCGGGTCCACGCCCTCCGGGACCGCCCCGAGCAGGACGTAGGCCCCGGGCACCCGCTGGAGGACCTCGGAGAAGTCCTCGCTGCCGGGCTCGGGCTCGGGCAGTTCCCGGTAGGCGTCGGCCCCGTAGAGGTCCTCCACGACCCCGCGGGCGAAGGCCACCGCGTCCGCGTCGTTGGCCGTCACCGGGAACGCGCAGTCCGCCCGGACCTGCGCGCTCATGCCGTGCGCCGCGGCGACCCCGTGCACCATGCGCTCCACGGCCGCGCACAGCCGGGCGCGGGCGTCCGCGGAGAAGGTCCGCAGGGTGAGGGCGAGGGTGGCGCTGTCCGGGATGATGTTGGCCGCCGTGCCCGCGCTCAGGTGCCCGACGGTCGCGACCACCGGGTCGAAGGCGTCGAACTGCCGGGTGACCACGGACTGCAGCGCCAGCACCATCTCGGCGGCCACGGGCACCGGATCCTGGGCCAGGTGCGGCACCGAGCCGTGTCCGCCTCGACCGTGCACCGTCACCACCAGGTCGTCGCAGCCGGCCTGGATCGCCCCCGGGCGGCTGAGCAGGACGCCGCGCGGGTACGTGCCCGAGGAGACATGGATCGCATAGGCGGCGTCCACCGGGCGCCCGGCCGCCTCCAGCAGCCCCTCCTGGATCATGTGCAGGGCGCCGCCGCCGGTCTCCTCCCCGGGCTGGAACATGGCCACCACGTCGGCGGTGAGCTCCCCGCGACGGCGCACCAGCCAGGCCAGGGCGCCGTAGAGGCCGGCGGTGTGCAGGTCGTGGCCGCAGGCGTGCATGGTCCCCGGCACGGCGGGGGCGTACTCCAGCCCGGTCTCCTCCGTGACGGGCAGGGCGTCCATGTCCCCCCGCAGCAGCACGACCGGCCGCCGGGCCCCCTCCGGCAGCGGGGCCCCGCCGCGCAGCACCACGACGACGGAGCTCAGCGCCCGGCCCACGCTCGTCTCCAGCGCGGGGCGGCCGGTGGCGGCATCCTCCCCCGCCTCAGCGCGCAGGGCCTCGAGCCGCTCGAGGACGGCGGCCTGGGTGCGGGGCAGGTGCAGGTCCAGCTCCGGATGCCCGTGGAGGAGGCGGCGGAAGGCGATCGCCTCCCGGGCGATGTCCTCCGGCAGGTCCGGGGCGAGGGCGTTCGCGGGCGGGGTGGGGGTGATGCGGTCCATCAGGACATCATGCCGTGGCGGCCCGCCGGCCCACCCGGATCGCGCAGCGGGTCAGCCGGCCAGCTCCTGCAGCTCGGCCAGGTCGAAGACGTCCTCCTTGGCGGGGGCCTCAGGCGCCTCGACCGCGTTCCACTCGGTGAAGGTGGCGTTCGCGTCCACGTCCTCGTCCTCCGAGTTCACGTCCTCGAGGCGGTAGAGGGTCGTGCTCTCCGGGTCGATCAGCATCGTCCGGCCGAACTCGTGGTGCTCCTCGGGCAACGCGTACTTGAGGTACTTCCTGCCCTCGAGCTCCACCTCCTCGGCCTTCAGGTCCTTGCCGTCGAAGGCGTCCGCGGCGGGCATGTCCTCCTCGAGGTCGGACATGATCTCCTGGAGTGAGATGTCCATCTGCGCGGCCTGCTCGGCGCTCGTCTTGATCCAGCGGTCGCCCACGAGGGTGGAGAACATGCCCATCTCCCGGGGCAGGTCGTCACCGTCGGCCTTGAGCTTGAAGAACACGTCGGCGTCCCGGCGCAGGACCTCGATGCCCATGGTGGCCGCCCCCATGTCCATGTTCATGGTGCCCTTGAGGTGGGAGTCGTCGGTGGCGCCGGCGAGGTCCACGTTCAGGGACTGGCTGGCGTCCGTGCCCAGGGAGGCGGAGGGCGACGCCGAGGCCGACGCGTCGTCCTTGTCCTCCTCCTTGTCAGCGGCGGTGCCCTCCATCCTCAGGCGCAGGCTCTCGGCGTCCACGACCTTCTGGCGGATCTCGGGCCAGCTCTCGTCCAGCGTCGGGTCGGGGGCGCAGCCGGTGAGCAGCAGACCGGAGGCGGCGAGCATGCCGACGGCGAGGCGTGCGGGCGTCTTCATGGGGACTCCTTCACAGAGGTGCGGACGTGCCGGCGGCCGGGGACCGCCGGACGATGTCCCGTCGACCGTCTCACGTCACCCCTGGCCCGTCAGGCCCTGAGGGACGGCGAAGCTGCTGCTGTGCCGACCCTGTGCGGGTGAGCCGCCGGTGGTGCCGTCCTCGAAGATCTGCCCCGCCGGGGTCTGCTTCTCCGCCTGGAACACGTCCTCGGCGCGGCCGTAGGCCCAGTACGCGCTCACCGACAGCTGCCGCCGGTCCACGCCGCGCACGTCCGTGAGGTACGCCCGGACGCGCTTGACCTGCTCCCGCTCGCCGTGCACGAACGCGTGCACCCGCCCCTCCCGCCACACCGCGTCCTCGACGGCGGCGGCGAACCGCGTCGTCTCCGGGGTGAACGGGCCGCCGCGGTGCAGCCAGTGCACCTCGACGCCGGCCGGCGCGGTCAGGGGCACCTCGTCGCGGGCGTCGGTCACCTCGATCAGCGCGAGACCGGCCGCCGCGGCGTCCGTGGCGGCGAGGTCCTCGAGGGCGGCGGCGATCGCCGGCAGGGCGGCCTCATCGCCGGCGAGCAGGTGCCAGTCGGCGGTGGGGTCGGGCCGGTAGGCGCCGCCGGGACCCAGGAACGCGACCTGCTGCCCCACCGGCTCGGACGCCGCCCATGCCCCGGCCAGGCCGCCGTCGTGCCCGAGGGCGGCGCCGTCGTCGTCCGCGCCGTGGACCACGAAGTCGACGTCCATGGTGCGGGCGGCCGCGTCCATGCGACGCACCGTGTAGGTGCGGCGGACCGGCAGCTGCTCCGGGGCGAGAGGCTCGCGGAGTGCGTCCAGGTCGTACGGGGGTTCGAGGCCGAGCGTGGGGTCCGCGAAGAGCAGCTTCACGTACTGGTCCGTGGCGCCCTTCTCCGCCCAGCGGGCGTGGACGGCGTCGAACTGCTCGCCGCCGAGGGTCAGGCGCACGAGGTGCGGGGTGAGCCGGCGGGCGGCCACCACGGTGAGGACGGTCTGGGGCCGGGCCATGCGGGCCTCCTGGGGTCGGGGCAGGTGTGCGCGGGCGCGCGTCCCCCACTCTCCCACGAGCCGGCGGATTAGCGCACGTCAGCGTGATGTTTTCCGCGGCCTCGGGGTCAGCGGAACCGGGCCCCCGGTGGTCCTCCGGCAGCAGCGGTCCCGCGCCGGCCGGGGGCGGGGTGGCGCGGCGCGCCCCCCTAGGCTGAGCCCGTGCGCCTCGTCCTGCTCGTCCTGCTCTCGCTGCTGAGCCAGCAGCTCGGCGCGTCCGTGGCGGGCCTGCTGTTCGACGACGTCGGCGCGTCCGCCATGGTCGCCCTGCGCGTGGTGTTCTCCGCGGCCGTGCTGCTGCTCGTCACCCGGCCGAGCCGCGCCGCCCTCGCCGGCCTGGGCGCCCGGGGGTGGGCCGCCGTCGTCGGACTGGGTGCGGCCATGACCGGCATGAACCTGGCCATCTACGAGGCGTTCGCGCGGATCCCGCAGGGCGTGGCCGTGACGTTCGAGGTGCTCGGGCCGCTGGCGCTGTCCGTGGCGGCGCGGCCGTCATGGCGGTCGGCGGCGTGGGCAGCCCTCGCGCTCGCCGGGATCGGGGTGCTCGGCCGGGAGGGGTTCAGCGCGGACGGCGGGAT
>NZ_JABFAX010000033.1:0-390 GCF_017168395.1 Micrococcus sp. KRD128
GTCGTAGATGGAGTGCAGCAGGGTGCGCACCCACGGCCAGGAGGGCTTCGGGGTGGCTGCCATCAGATTGGCTGCGTAGTGGGTTCTGCAGCGCTGCCAGGCCGCTGCGGGCAGGGTGGCGCCGATCGCGGCCACCAGGCCGGCGTGGGCGTCGCTGGTGACCAGCGCGACCCCGGACAGGCCGCGGGCGACCAGGTCGCGGAAGAACGCCAGCCAGCCGGCCCCGTCCTCGGCGGAGGTGACCTGGATGCCCAGGATCTCTCGGTAGCCCTCGGCGTTGACGCCGGTGGCGATCAAGGTGTGCACCCCGACGACGCGGCCTGCCTCGCGCACCTTGAGCACCAGGGCGTCGGCGGCGAGGAAGGTATACGGGCCGGCATCGAGCGGGCG
>NZ_JABFAX010000034.1:0-390 GCF_017168395.1 Micrococcus sp. KRD128
GCTTTAATACCTTCATAAATTTGGTCGGGAGTTGGGGAAGTGAAAACATCACCGCACACAGCCGCAGACAACATTCCGCGACCCACATAACCAGCATGAGCCGGCTCGTGACCAGAACCTCCACCGCTTACAAGTCCGACTTTTCCTGGACGTTTATCATTTCTTGCAATGACGCGAGTTCCTTCGACACGGTGAACAACATCAGCATGCGATTTAACTAAACCTTCCACCATCTGTTCTACTACTTGATCAGTACCGTTAAGAATCTTCTTCATCTGACAAAAAACCTCCTTTATAATAGTCCTCTTACCTCAATTTCCCTTTACTAGAAAGTCAAAACGTGGTTGCTGTCTTTATTATACAACTTATAAAATGAAAACGCTTTAAAAC
>NZ_JABFAX010000035.1:0-252 GCF_017168395.1 Micrococcus sp. KRD128
GTGTGCACGGCGAGATCGGGATGGTTCCTCCGGTCGAGTTCGAGGACGTCTACCATCATGAGAATCCCGTGCCGGCGCCTGCCGGGGCGGCACTTACGAGCCTCTAACAAACCCGGGGCGATTCAGTGCGCTGAAAGAGTGGGTCGACAAGTTCGGCTCCGGGGTCACGGTTGCCGCTGCGTCGCCGCCGGGGGCGACGGGGCGACCGGAGTCGCAGGCGGCGAAGGTCCTCCGGTTGGAGGCCGACCTCGC
>NZ_JABFAX010000036.1:0-504 GCF_017168395.1 Micrococcus sp. KRD128
GCCGAAAGTCTGACCCATGCTGACCAGCGACGGGGCCAGTTCAACGAGCAAACGCTGAAGGACATCGAGTCCCGATACGAAAGAGTTTGCGATGATATCTACCAAAGGCCCTATAAGTACGGGCAATTGAGCCAAAATCGGGGCGAGCACGGCCTGCAAGGTAGTGGCCACAGTTCGGACCACAGGAGCGAGCGCGACAAAGATCCGCTGCGCCCCCTCAAGAAGGGGCGTAAGTGCAGGTAGGAGCGCTGCCGCGAGCTGACCGACCACGGGCAGAAGCGGAGCTGCCGCAGTGACTAGGGACCCGAGCGCACCCGCCGCCACCTCCAGCACGGGACCGAGCGCGGCAATGATCGGCTGTAGCCCGTCACCTAGGGCAGTGATCAAGGTCTGCGCGGGCGGACCTAGTGCGGTTAGGACGGGGGCCACGGCGGACAGGGCCTGCCCGAGGAGCGGGGCCGCGGTGGCGCCGAGGGTCCCGATCGTCACGAACAGGGTCCGCAG
>NZ_JABFAX010000037.1:0-464 GCF_017168395.1 Micrococcus sp. KRD128
AATGTGATGAAACAAGCGAGGATTCTATTTGATGAATCTAAGGCGATGATTAAAGCTAGCCAAAAGCTTGATAAAAATTTCAGAACATTAAGAGATGAAATCCATTATGACGCAACGATATCAAAAATTATGCCCCAAGCATCAGATAGCGATAAGTTAGATGGATTGAATACACACATGGGGATTTTTGATGAAATTCATGAATTTAAAGACTATAAATTGATTTCAGTTATAAAAAACTCAAGAGCTGCAAGGTTACAACCTCTTCTCATCTACATTACGACAGCAGGGTTTCAATTAGATGGTCCACTTGTTGATATGGTAGAAGCGGGAAGAGACACCTTAGATCAAATCATAGAAGACGAAAGAACTTTTTATTATTTAGCATCTTTGGATGATGACGATGATATTAATGATTCGTCGAACTGGATAAAAGCAAATCCCAACTTAGGTGTCTCTATAAA
>NZ_JABFAX010000038.1:0-390 GCF_017168395.1 Micrococcus sp. KRD128
GTGAAGGAAGCGACGCGGCGCGCGCGCTCGGCGCCCGCCGGCGTCACGCCGGACACCACGATCGCACATGCGCTGGTCAAGTCGCTCTACCAGGACGGCCGGCTCGACGAGTTCCAGCTTGCGGCCTTCGCCGAGGCCGGCAAGTTCGACGAGACCAATGCCTCGCTTGCCGCGCTCGCCAATGTCTCGGTCAGCGTCGCCGAGAACATGATGATCGAAACCCGCGCCGAGGGCGTGATGATCCTGGCCAAGGTGTCGGGCCTGTCATGGTCGACGGTGCGATCGATCATCAATCTGCGCGACGACATCTCGGGCGGCGAGCCGACCGACTTGCAGGCCTGCAAGGATACCTATGAGCGGCTGCGGCCATCGACCGCGCAGCAGGTGCTG
>NZ_JABFAX010000039.1:0-393 GCF_017168395.1 Micrococcus sp. KRD128
TAGCAATCGTATTGTACGGTGGTTCTTCAAGAAATTTCAAGATACTGTTTTCCCCTTGAACAGTTAACTTTTCAAAGTCTTCAATGATGTACACTTTATTTGTGCTTTCTATAGGAAGTTGATTCATATGACGCACAAGTTGTTCAACTTGTTCTTTCTTAATTGCATTCTCAGTTGTTGATATATACATAAAGTCTGGATGATTATATGTACTAACCTCTGTTTCACATTGACTATCTGTTTGACATAAAATAAGCTTTGCAAAATTAATCGCAACTTGTTTCATCGTTTGTGCATCATCACCTTCAAATAAATAGGCATGCGATAATTTATTTGAATGATATGCATTCGTCAATTGTTGCTGTTCATCCATTCATTACAAACTCCCTTTTG
>NZ_JABFAX010000004.1:0-21659 GCF_017168395.1 Micrococcus sp. KRD128
CGACGGCGGCCGGGTCCAGTCCGGGACGCCACATCACCACGGCGTGGCCCTCGACGTCGATGCCGCGGCGGCCCGCCCGGCCCGTCAGTTGGGTGTACTCCCCCGGCGTGATGTCGACGTGGTTCTCGCCGTTGAACTTGACCAGCTTCTCGATCACCACGGAGCGGGCCGGCATGTTGATGCCGAGGGCGAGGGTCTCCGTGGCGAACACGGCCTTGAGCGCGCCGGCGGCGAACAGATCCTCGACGGCCTCCTTGAACGGGGGCAGCATGCCGGCGTGGTGGGCCGCGAAGCCCCGGGACAGACCGTCCCGCCACGCCCAGAACCCGAGGATCTCCAGGTCCTCGACCTTCGTGCCGCCCCCGCGCCCGTCGCGGTGCTGCTGCCGCCCGGGGCGCCCCCAGTCGGCGCGCTGGAACCGGCGCTCGGCCTCCTCCCCCAGGCGCTTGAGCTCGGGGTTGAGCAGGGCCTCCCCGTCCCGGTCCGCAGTATCCTCGAAGGCGATGTCCTCGGCGAACAGGTCGTAGAGCCGGCCCCCGGCCATGACGTGCTGCCACAGCGGCACCGGCCGGTGTTCGGAGACGATCACGGTGGTGGCGCCCCGGACCGTGTCGAGCCAGGCGCCGAACTCCTCGGCGTTGGACACCGTGGCGGACAGGGAGATCAGCTGCACGTGCTCGGGCAGGTGGATGATGACCTCCTCCCACACCGGGCCCCGGAACCGGTCGGCGAGGTAGTGGACCTCGTCCATGACGACGAAGCCGAGGTCGATGAGGGTGTCCGACTGCGCGTACAGCATGTTGCGCAGCACCTCGGTGGTCATCACGACGACGGGCGCGTCCGGATTGACCGAGGTGTCCCCCGTGAGCAGGCCGACGTTCTCCGCGCCGTGCACGCGGGCGAGGTCCGCGTGCTTCTGGTTGCTGAGGGCCTTGATGGGGGTGGTGTAGAACGCCTTCGTGCCGCGGGCCAGGGCCAGGTGGACGGCGAACTCGCCGACCACCGTCTTGCCGGCGCCGGTGGGCGCCGCGACGAGGACGCCGTGGCCGTCCTCGACCTCGGCGCACGCGCGGCGTTGGAAGTCGTCGAGGGGGAAGCCCACGCGGGCGGCGAACCGGCCGAGCTCGGAGCCGGCATGGTGCCGGGCCGCCCGGGCACGGGCGTAGCGCTCCGCCGGGCTCAGCTCGGGCTCGTCGTGCGGGGTCGCGGACGCGGGGTGGTGGGCCATGGCCCCACCCTACTGGCGGGTCCGGACACCGTCGTGGTCGTGCATCCGGGCGGGCGGGCCGCGGCGGACGCCGCTCAGATCTGATCGAGCGGCTTCGGGCCTGCGGCGAGCTCCGCCTCGACGTCCACCTCGCGCTGCCCCGAGCGGCGGTCGCGACGACGGTCCCCCCACAGGCACAGGGCGATGGCCACGCCGAAGAGGACGACGAGCGGGATGGCCATGTAGAACATGGAGATGGCGTCCGCACCGGGGGCGGCGATCGCGGCGATCAGCATGATCACGAAGACGGTGATGCGCCAGTGGTGGACGATCGTGCGGCCCGGCAGGATGCCGAGCATGTTCAGTCCCACCAGCAGCACCGGCAGGACCATGGCCACGCCGAACGCGAGGTAGAGACGCGTGACGAAGCTGATGTACACCGACGCCGTCGGGAGGATGCCGCCGCCCTCGGGGGTGAATCCGCCGAAGAACTGGACGGCCTGCGGCATCACGAGCCAGCCGAGCGCGAGGCCGAACACGAACAGCGGCACGGCCGCCGCGATGAAGCCGAGGGCGTACTTCTTCTCGGACTTCTTCAGTCCGGGCACGATGAACGCCCAGATCTGGTAGAGCCACACCGGGCTGGACAGGATGAGGCCGACGAACATGCTGATCTTCAGCATGATGTCGAACGGCGAGGCGACGGTGTCGTACGCGATCGCCGCCGTGTAGCCCTGCTCGGACAGCTCCTTGATCGGCCGGTACAGCTCGGCCATGACCGGCTGGTAGACGAGGAACCCGATCACCATGCCGACGGCGACGGCGAGCGCCGACTTCAGCAGTCGGTTGCGCAGCTCCGTGAGGTGCTCGCGCAGCGGCATCTCGCCGGTGGGGTTGTCCCGCCGCTTCCGGCGGCGCCGGGTGCGGCGGGCGACCTCGTCGACCTCGGTCATCGGGTGGGGGTCCTTCCGGCTCAGCGCGGGTCGCGCGGGTCGGTCTCGTCACGCTCGACGACGCGGCCCTCGACCGGCTCGTCCGCGGCGGTGGAGCCGGCGCCGGAGCGCTCGTCCGTCGTGCCCTTGCCCTCGGTGCGCATCTGCTTCACCTCGGAGGAGAAGATGCGCATCGACTGGCCGAGGTTGCGGGCCATCGCGGGCAGCTTCGGGGCCGCGAAGAGCAGGATCGCGAGCAGGATGATGATGACGAGCTGCCAGCCCTGGAGTCCAGCCATGATGAAGGGTCCTTTCGATGGGGTTCCGGGGTCCAGGCTACCGCGCCGGCAGTGCCGCGAGGGCATCGTCCAGCGCGTCCGCCACGGACGCCCGGAGGTCGGCGGGGGCCAGCACCTCGACGGCGCCGCCGTGGCGTCCGACCAGCGCGGCGGCCACGCCGGCGTCGGTCAGATGCACCCGGGTGAGCCGGTCGCCGTCGGGCAGGTCGGCCTGGGCGTCCGGGCGGAAGCCGGCGGCCGCGTCGCGGACGGGGTGGGCCCAGCGCAGCAGCACGGGCACCCCCGCGGCGTCGTCGGGATGGACCCGCCAGCGCGCGGGCCGGGCCCGGGGCGCGAACGTCTCCCCCGTGGTTGCGGGCGCGCTGATCCGGTCCACCCGGAACACCCGGTGGTCATCGGCGCGACGGCACCACGCCTGCAGGTAGAGGCGCGCCCCGTCCTGCACCAGGGCCAGCGGCTCCACGTCCCGCTCGGTGAGGGCATCGGCATGCACGGAGCGGTAGGTCAGGTGGACGACGGCCCGCTCCGCCACGGCGGCCAGCAGGGTGCGCACCGTCGCGGGGTCCACGGCCACGTCCCAGTGGGCGGCGACGGCGACCGGGGGCTCGCCGGCGGTGTGCGCCTCGGCCTCCTGGAGGGCGGCGTCGTCCGCGTCGTCCGCGTCCGGGGCCCCCGCGTCCAGGACCGCGGCGCGGATCCGGCGCTGAGCGGACCGGGCGGCCTCGCGGTCGGCCTCGTCCAGCACCGGCAGGTCCGCGACCGTCTGCAGGGCGGCGACGAGGCTGTGCGCCTCGGGGCGCGTCAGCCGCACGGGGCCGGCCAGGTCGGCGGCGCGCTCCACATGGACGCGGCCGCCCACCTCCGCCACCTCGAACTGGAAGCCGGGGAAGTCGCGCTCGGGCATGCCGCAGTAGCGCAGCGTCTCGAGGTCGGCGTCGAGGCGCTCGTCGGTGATGCCGAGGCGGGCGCGCAGCTCCGCCCGGTCCACCCCACCGGCCCGGTTGGCCAGCCCCACGATGTCCAGCAGGCGGCCCACGAGGTCCTCGCTCGAGTCGCGGGCGCGGCGCCGGACGGGCGCGGCGAGCGCCACCTCGAGCAGGGCCGGGTCGGCGGGGCCGGCGTGGGCCTCCGCCGCGGCGGCCAGGCCCGCGCGGACGCGGTCGGTCAGGTCCAGGTGCGCGGCCGAGGGCACGGCGCAGCCCAGCAGGCCGCCGATCTCCGCGGCGAGGCCGTCCTCGCGAGGCCCGGCGGGGGCCTCCCAGAGTTCCCAGTCGGGTTCCGGTGCGGCACCGTCCTCGACGCGGGGCGCGGCGGGCTCACCGACTGCGCGGACGCCCTGGCCCCGGCCGGGCGCGAGCCACACGCGGACCCGCTCGGCGTCGGCCTGTCCGGCCAGGCGCGCCACGAGGTCGGCATGGTCGTGGTCCTCGGGACGGCCGGGGGCGTCCGTCGCGCGCTCGAGGCGGCGCGGCTCCCCCTCCATCCGGGTGAGCCGGAAGCTGCGCTCGGCGGCGCGGTCGAGGTCCCAGCCGGTGAGGTACCAGCGGCCGCGCACGAGGGTGAGGAACCAGGCCCGCACGGTGCGCCGGGTGGCCCGCCCCCGCGCGTCGCGGTAGGGGAAGCGCAGCACGGCCTCGTCGGCCACGGCCTGGGTGAGGGCCTCGAGCCGGGGGTCGGCCCGGGGCATGAGGGTGTGGTACCCGGCCAGCTCGTCGTCGCCCGTGAGGTCGGTGGCGGGCTGGAACAGCAGGCCCACGGCGCGGACGACGTCGGCGCGCAGCGGCGAGTCGCCCCACAGGCGCCGCGCCCGCACGAGGGCGCGGCGCTCGTCCACGGTGAGGTCGAGGTCGCGCAGCAGCAGTGCATCGCGGACGACGCGGTGCCGCACCCCCGCCTCGCCCTCGTCGAAGCCCGCGGGTTCGAGCGTCTCCAGCGGGACCCCCACGGCGCGCAGCACGCGGCGGTCCCGCTGGAAGAGCTTCTCGAAGGCGGTGTCCGTGAGCCCCTCATAGCCGACGACCTGCCGTCGGATCCGATCGCGCTCCAGGCCCTGCGGCGCCGAGAGCAGCAGCCACAGCAGCGAGATGATGCGTTCGGCGGCCTCGTCGCCGGCGCGCCGCGGGGCGGGTGGGGTCACGGGCGGGCGTCCGGGGTCAGTCGACCGAGACGAGGTCGCAGACGAAGATGAGCGTCTCGTTCGGCCCGATCGCGGAGCCGGCGCCGCGGGCGCCGTAGCCCAGGTGCGGCGGGATCTCGAGGCGGCGGCGGCCGCCGACCTTCATGCCGAGCAGGCCCTGGTCCCAGCCGGCGATGACCTGGCCGACGCCGACGGTCAGGGGCAGCGGGGTGCCGCGGTTCCACGAGGCGTCGAACTCCTCTCCGGTGGACCAGGCCACGCCCACGTAGTGGACCTGCACGCGGGAGCCGGCCTCGACGGCCGGGCCGGAGCCCTCGATCAGGTCCTCCACCACGAGCTCGGTGGGCGGGGTCTCGCCCGGGAAGTCGATCTCGGGCTTGGTGCGGTCGTAGTCGCGCTGTCCGAAGGACACGGTGCTCTCCTCTGGGGTTCTCGTGGACGGGGTCAGTTCGCCGACTCGGTGGCGGGCGCCTGGGCGTCCAGGATGTCCACCACGAACAGCAGGGGCTCGTTCTCGCCGATGTTCGGCGGGCTGCCCTGCTCACCGTAGGCCTTCTCGGCCGGGATCGACAGGAGGACGCGCGAGCCCACCTTCTGGCCGGCCAGACCCTCCTTCCAGCCCTCGATGACCTGGTTGAGGGAGAACGTGATCGCCTGGCCCGTCTCCCAGGACGAGTCGAAGACCTCGCCGTCGGACCACTTCGCGCCCTCGTACTGCACGGTCACGGTGTCGTCGGCACCGACCTCGCGGCCCTCGCCCTGGATCAGAGGCTGGACCACCAGCTCCTGGGGCGCCTCGCCGTCGGGCTTCGCGATGCTCGGCCGGCCGCTCTGCTCGTCCACGGTGACGTCGGGCAGGCGCTCGTCCCGCTCGGTCACCTCCTCGCCCTCGGCCTGCTTCGGCAGGATGGCGTCGATCTTGTAGACGAACAGCTGGGCGGGCTGCGTCTGGGTGGAGGGGGAGGCGCTCGGCGACGCGCTCTCGGTCTGCGGGACGGAGACGTCGTACTCGGGGCTGTACGCGGCGACGATCGTGCCGGCGCCGTTGCCGACCAGCATGTCGTGGATCTCCGGGTTCATGGACTTGAGCTGGTCGTCCACAGGCACGGCTTCCGGTTCGCCGCTGAAGTTCTCGGCGACCACCTCGCCGCTGGCCGGGTCGACGACGGCGATCGACATCTTCAGGACGTCGCCCTCCTGCACCTGTTCCCCCTCGCCGGCGGTCAGCACGCGCGTGGTGGGCTGGTCGGTGTCGATCTCCCCGTCGATCTCGACCGTCGGCGCCCCGCCGTCGCCCTCGGTGAAGGTGACCCCCGTCAGGGCGTCCGGCTCCCCCTGGCCCTCGCCGACGGCCGCCCGCTCGGGGGCGGCCGACGTGGAGGCCGACGCGGTGTCGCTGTGGGGCTGGTCCGCCCCGTCGTCGCCGGTGGCGCAGGCGGTGGCCAGCATCAGGCCCGCGGCACCGAGGGACAGCAGCGGCAGCAGGCGGCGACGGCGGCGGGCCGTCGGGGGTTGGGGGGTCTCGAACGAACTCATGCGTGTCACCCTAACGGCGTGTCCTGGACGCGCGCTGTCAGGGGATCCGCTCGAACAGCCGGTCGACGGCGGCCGACGACGTGTCGAACGGGTCCTTCGTCACGATCGCGTGCAGCGGGTGGTCCGTGAGCTTCAGGGTCGTCCAGTCGACGGCGTAGTCCAGGCTGCGCTCCCGGGCGCGGGCCACGAAGTCCGCGCGCACGTGGGCCCGGGTGGTGGGCGGGGCGGTCTCGACGGCGGACCGGGCGGCGTCCTCGGGCAGCAGGCGGGCGACGGCGCCGCGCCGCAGCAGCAGGCGGAACAGCCCCCGGTCGGGGTCGATGTCGTGGAAGGCCAGGTCCAGCTGGGCGAGGCGGGGCGCGTCCCAGCCCAGGTCGTGGCGGGCCCGGTAGTCCTCCAGCAGGCGCAGCTTGATCGCCCAGTCGATGCGATCCTCGATGCGGGACCGGTCACCGGTGCGGACGGCGTCGAGCACCTCGCCCCACAGGGTGAGGATCTCCCCCACGCGGTCGTGGTGGGCGCCCTCCGCGGCGACGAAGGCGCTGGCCCGTTCGAGGTAGTGCTCCTGCAGCTCGAGCGCGGAGGCCTCCCCCTCCCGGAGCGCGATGCGGGCCGTGCCGGTGAGGTCGTGGGAGATCTGCCGGACCGCGCGGGTGGGGCTGGCGACGACCCGGTCCCCGAGCGGGAAGCCCGCCTCGATCATCCGCAGCAGCAGGTCGGTGGCGCCGAAGCGCAGCAGGTGGGTGTGCTCGGAGAGGTTCGTGTCCCCCACGATCACGTGGAGGCGCCGGTACTCGGAGGCGTCCGCGTGCGGCTCGTCCCGCGTGTTGATGATCGGCCGGGACCGCGTGGTGGAGGAGGACACGCCGTCCTGCACGAAGTCGGCGCGCTGGGAGAACGCGAAGTGGGCCGGGCCCTCGCCCTCGGGCCACGTGCCGGCGGGGACGACGCGGCCCGCGCCCACGAGGATCTGCCGGGAGACGAGGAACGGGACGAGCGCCTCGGTGAGCCGCCGGTACTCGGTGCGCCGGCGCAGCAGGTAGTTCTCGTGGGAGCCGTAGGAACTGCCCGAGGAGTCGGCGTTGTTGCGGTAGAGGTGGATCCGGCCGCCGACCCCGTCCGCGGCCATGCGCTCCTCGGCCTGGACCACGAGGTCGTGCAGCAGCAGGTCCCCCGCCCCGTCCGAGGCGATGAGCTCGTCGAGCGTCGAGCACTCGGCGGTCGCGTACTCGGGGTGGGAGCCGACGTCGAGATAGAGCCGCGAGCCGTTGGCCACGAACACGTTCGAGGACCGCCCCCACTCGACGACGGGCCGGAAGAGGTAGCGGACGACCTCCTCGGGACTGAGCGGGCGCCCCTCCGGGTTCCAGTGCTGGACGCCGTACTCCGTCTCCAGCCCGAAGATCCGGCGGGCGCGGTCCGCGTCGGTCACTGGCCGCCCTTCTGGACGAAGCCCTTGACGAACTCCTCGGCATTGGACTCCAGCACCGAGTCGATCTCGTCCAGCAGGCTGTCCAGGCCCTGGTCCTGGGCCGCGGGCTTCACGTGCGCCTGGCCCGCCGCGGCGCCGGTCTCGTCGTCGCCGCCGGACGGGCGTGGGCGGATCTGCTCCTGGGACATGGTGGCCTCCTCGTGCGTCGACGCGGGTCGGTGTGCTCCGTCCGCGTCCACCCATCCTGCCCCACGCGCGGGCCACGTTTCAGCCCCACGTCCCCGGGTTGCCCCACGCTGGCAGGATGGGGGCATGCGCCTGTGGACCCTTCATCCCCGCCACCTCGACCGCCAGGGCCTGACGGGCGCCTGGCGCGAAGCCCTGCTCGCCCAGGCCGTCCTCGCCGGCCGCACGCGCGGGTATCGGGACCACCCGCAGCTGCTGAGGTTCCGGGAGCACCCGGACCCGTCCGGCGCCGTCGGCGCGTTCCTCTCCGGCCTCGAGGCCGAGGCCACGGCGCGCGGCTACCGCTTCGACCACTCCCGGATCGACCGGCCGTGCCCCGCCCCCGACGGCGGGGTGCGCATCCCGCCCGCCGGTCTCGCACCGATCCCGGCCACCACGGGCCAGCGCGACCTGGAGTGGCGTCACCTGTGCGCCAAGCTGGCCGCGCGCAGCCCCGCCTGGCTCGAACGGTGGTCGGACACGCCCGTCCCGGACGTGCACCCGCTGTTCACGATCGTCCCGGGGCCGGTCGCCTCCTGGGAGCGCGCCTGAGGGCGGGCCGCCGTCGGGCCCGGTCTGGCACCGTGGGGGCATGATCCGCGACGAGAGCATCGAGAGCTACCTGGGCCGCCTCGCCTCCGGCGAGCCCACCCCCGGCGGCGGCGCGACGGGCGCGCTCGCGGTCGCCGAGGGCGCCGGACTGCTGGCCATGGCGGCCCGGTTCAGCGCGGCCGAGGAGGACGCCCGGTCATCGGAGGGCCTGATCGCGGCGTGCCTCGGCCTCGCCGACGGCGACGAGCGGGGCTTCGGCGCCGTGGCCGAGGCGTTCGGGCTGCCCCGCGACACCCCGGAGACCCGGTCCCGGCGCTCGGCCGCGATCCAGGCCGCCCTGGCCGAGGCCGTCCGGCCACCCCGCGGGATCGTCGACGCCGCCGAGCGTGCACTGGACCTGGCCGAGCGCGTGCTGGACGCGGCGAACCCGAACGTGCTCTCCGACGTCGGTGCGGCGCTCGGCTGCATCCGGGGCGGCCTCACCGCCGCCGCGGTCACCCTCGAGACCAACCTGGGCCCCCTCCGCGACGAGGGCCTGGAGGGCATCCTGCGCACCGACGTCGACCGGGCGGACCGTCTCGTCGCGCGGGCGGACGCCCTGCTGGGCCGCGTGCGCGCGGCCGTCACTGGCTGAGCGCCCGCCCGCACCTCAGGCCCGCGCGCCGAACAGCGGCGGCAGCGTGGCCACGAGCGCCTCGTCGTCGGGCCGGGGCGCGGCGGCGTCCTCCCACCAGCCGGGCAGGTCCACGGCGGCGCCGACCAGCGGCTCGGCCAGGTGCAGCCGGTGCACCCGCTCCCCCGCCCCGCGCAGCAGCAGCGTCTCCCACGCGGCGCCGGCCACGCGGTCACCGTGGCGGCCCACGAGGTTGCCGCGGGTCCACGCACGGGTGGCCCGCGGCGGCGTGGCGACGGCGGCACGGATCTCCGCCTCGTCGGCGAGCGTCCGGAGCGCGCCGGCGGCCACGAGCCGGCGGTGCAGGGAGCGGGCCGGGCGCAGGTCGGCGTACTGCAGGTCCACCATCGCGAGGCGGGGGTCGGTCCAGTCCGCACCCGCGCGGGCCCGCAGGCCCTCGAGGACGCGCAGCTTGGCCGCCCAGTCGGCGCGGTCGCTCAGGGACAGGGGATCCGCGGTGGCGTCGTCGACGTCGATGGCCCAGGCCTCCAGCACCTCGCGCGTCTGCGGATCCGTCACCCCGAAGGCGGCGCAGTGGGCGCGGGCCGCGTCCAGGTAGGACCGCAGGATCTGCAGCCCGGTCCAGTGCCGGCGCACGGGGCCGTCCGCGGTGCGTTCGAGCAGCGGCACCGTGGCCCGCAGGCCCGGGTCGTGGCTGATCGTCTGCAGCGCGGCCACTGGGTCGTCCAGGGTGAGCCGGGGCGCCGTCCCGGCCTCGGCCATCGCGAGGACGAGCGCGGTCATCCCCATCCGCAGCCACGTGGCGTGCTGGCTCAGCGTCGCGTCACCGATGATCACGTGGAGTCGGCGGTAGGCCTCGGGACGGGCGTGCGGCTCATCCCGCGTGTTGACGATCGGCCGGTGGATCGTGGTCTCCAGCCCCACGGGCTCCTCGAAGTAGTCGGCCCGCTGCGACAGCTGGAAGCCCGGCCGCTCCCCCGCCGGGCCGAGCCCCACGCGGCCCGCGCCCACGAGCACCTGCCGTGCCGCGAAGAACGGCAGCAGGACGGCGGTGAGCTCCTCGAAGTCGAGGGACCGGGCCACGAGGTAGTTCTCGTGCGCGCCGTAGGACCGGCCCTTGCCGTCCACGTTGTTCTTGTAGACCAGCACCTCCGGGGCGCCCTCGGCCTGGCCGATGTGCTCGGCCGCCGCCTGCGCGACCAGGTCCCCGGCGGCGTCCCAGACCATGGCGTCCCGCGGGGTCGTCGTCTCCGGCGACGAGTACTCCGGGTGGGCGTGGTCCACGTACCAGCGCGCGCCGTTGGCCAGCACGGTGGACAGCAGCAGGTGCACGGGCTCCCCGTCCGGGCCCACGAGCGCCTCGTCGGTCAGCTGCGAGGGGTGCGCCGCCGAACGCGGCAGCCGCCAGCCCCGCGCGTCCACGAGCGGCGACTCCCCCGTGTAGTCCCACTCCGTGCCGGCCACCGCCGAGCCGGAGCGGGTGACCAGGTCCGCGTACGCGTTCACGAGCTCGACCGAGAGCACGCTGTGGTGCGCCCCCGGGTTGGCCGGCGCGTGGATGCCGAACTCGGTCTCCGTGCCCATCACCCGGTGCACGCCCCAGCCGGCGGCGTCCCGACCGTTCGGGGGAACGGCCGCGCCGTGGAACAGCCGACGCTGGCCCTCGAAGGCGGGGGTCGGTCCGACGTCGACGGCGGCGGCCCGGGCGAAGCCGTCCGCGGTCCCGCGGCCGAAGGCGCTCATGCCTCGACCCCCCGGACCATGCGCAGCGAGCGCAGCCGAGGACCGCGCCAGCCGGAGGTGCGCGCCCACTCGGCGGGCGCGACCGTGGCCAGCAGGTCCGTCTGGTCCTCCAGCACCGCGGCCACGGCCTCGCGCAGGTGGCCCTCGCGGACGCCGAGCGCGGCCGGGGCCTGGCCGGCGGCGAGGTAGTCGCGGACGGCGTGCCGCTTGGCCCGGTCCACGACGTCGGCCACCACGGCGCCCGAGACGAGGTCGGCCAGGTGCAGGGCGTGGGTCGTGCCGGACACGTCCGTCAGCTCCGCCAGCGCGGTGTCCGCGCCGCGGTCGTAGAGGGCGGCGACCGTTCGGGCGATGAGCGTCGCGCGGGCCGCGTCCGCGGAGCCGGCCGCCGCGACGTCGTCGGCGTGCAGGGGCACGTCCGCGGTGAGGTGCTTGGCCATGATCTCCGCGGCGCCGGCGGCGTCGGGACGGTCCACGCGGATCTTCACGTCCAGCCGGCCGGGGCGGAGCACGGCCGGGTCGATCATGTCCTCGCGGTTGGAGGCGCCGATGACGATCACGTTCTCGAGGGCCTCGACGCCGTCGATCTCGGTGAGCAGCTGCGGGACGATCGTGGTCTCCACGTCCGAGGAGACGCCGGAGCCGCGCGTGCGGAACAGCGACTCCATCTCGTCGAAGAAGATGACCACGGGGAAGCCGGCGTCGGCCTTCTCCCGGGCCCGGTCGAAGATGACGCGGATCTGCCGCTCGGTCTCGCCCACGTACTTGTTCAGCAGCTCGGGTCCCTTGACGTTGAGGAAGAACGAGCGCTCGCCGTCCGCGCTGCGGGCCGAGAGGGCGTTGGCCACGGCCTTGGCGAGCATGGTCTTGCCGGTGCCGGGCGGGCCGTACAGCATGATCCCCTTGGGGGCGCGCAGGCCGTGCTCACGGTAGACCTCGGGGTGCAGGAACGGGATCTCGACGGCCTCGCGGATCCGGTCGATCTGCGGGCCGAGGCCGCCGATGTCCTCGAACGTGACGTCCGGGACCTCTTCGAGCAGCACCTCGTCCACCTCGGACAGCTCGACCCGCCGCAGCGCCCATTCGATGCGGGCGTCCACGGTGACGGCGTCCCCGTGGCGCAGGTCGACGCCCTCCAGCGCGGGCGCGCGCCGCACCACGCGCTCCTCGTCCGCCGTGCCGGCCAGGACGAGGCCGCCGTCGGGCAGCGCCTCCTTGACGCGCAGCAGCTGACCCGACCCCGTGCCCGGGGCGACGCCGACGATCGAGCTGGACTCGTCCAGCAGCACCTGGGCGCCGGGGGTGAGGCGGGCGGCGTCGAGCAGCGGGGAGACCGTCACGCGCAGCCGCCGGCCGTTCTGCACGACGTCCGCTCCCCCGCGCACCACGGCGCCGGTCTCCACGCCCTCCTCGGGCTCGCGCGGGGCGTGGACGGCCTCGAGGGTGGCGAAGGTGAACGGCGGATGCGTGACGGCGTCCAGGTTCTCCTTGAGCGTCGTGATCTCGGCGCGCGTGGCCTCGAGCAGCTCGACCATGCGCCGGTTGTTGCGGGCGGCCGTCTGCGTCTGGGCCTCGGCGGCCCGACGGCGTTCGCTCAGGCCGGCGGCGTGCCGCTGGGCAGACTGCAGCTGGTGCCGCAGCCGTTCGGCCTCGGCCTGGGACTGCCGCAGCAGCTCCCGCGCCTCGGCGAGGCGCTGCTCGGCGTGCTCCGTGCCTGATTGCGCGTGGTGGTCCACCGGTGCTCCGTCCACTCAGTCCTGCTCCCCGGTCGGGGTCCTCCCACCGTACGCGTCCACGCCCTGCTCGGCGGCGCGTGACCGCGCGGCCATGAGGCGGGCCTCCTTCGCCGCCTTGCGCGCCTTCTTGTCTGTGATCGGCCGTTCGCCGAGGGCCTCGGGCGTCCACCGGGCCTCGTCGGCCGGCTGCCAGGCCTCGACGTCCTCGGCCTTGAACTCGGAGACCTTGGAGCGCTTCTTCAGGCGCAGCGCCTCCTCGCCCGAGGCGAGGCGGCGGGCCGTGAGGAGGAAGCCGGTGTGCGCGACCATGCGGTGGTCGGGGCGCACGGCGAGCCCGTCCAGGTGCCAGCCGCGCACGAGGGTCTCGTTGGCCTCGACCTGCGTGAAGCGGCCCGAGTCCCGGATGGCCTCGGCCACGCGGGAGAGCTGGGTGGCGGTGGCCACGTAGTTCAGCCACACACCGCCGGGGGCCAGGACCTCGGCGACGGCGTCGAGGCACTCCCACGGGGCCAGCATGTCCAGGACCACCCGGTCCACGGAGCCCGGCTCGTGGACCGTGAGCATCTCCTCCTGCGCGTCGCCGAGGTGCACCGACCAGGCGGGGTGCTCGGCGCCGAAGAAGGCCTCCACGTTGGCCCGGGCGACGTCCGCGAACTCCGGGCGACGCTCGTAGGAGTGCAGGCGACCGTGGTCGCCCACGGCGCGCAGCAGGGACATGGACAGGGCACCGGAGCCCACGCCGGCCTCGACCACGACGGCGCCCGGGAAGATGTCCGCCTGCTGCACGATCTGCGCCGCGTCCTTCGGGTAGACCACCGTGGCGCCGCGGGGCATGGACAGGACGAAGTCGTTCAGCAGGGGGCGCAGCACCTGGTACGGCTGGCCGGCCGAGTTCTCGACCACGACGCCCTCGAAGCCGCCGATCAGGTCGTCGTGCCGCAGCACGCCCTGGTAGCTGTGGAACTCCCCGCCGGGCAGCAGGGTGATCGTGTTGAGACGGCCCTTCGCGTCCTTGATCTGCACGCGCTGGCCGGCCCGCAGGGGGCCGCGGCGCGCGCTCACGCCGGTGGGTTCGGTCATGGGGGGGCTCCTTCGGTTCAGGGACGCCGCGTCGCGTCGACGGCGGCGAGGATCGTCTCGCGGGGCACCACGGAGCGCACGAGGCCGTGCGCGTCGGTCAGCACCCACACGGGGGTCTGGGGGTCGGCCAGGCGGGCGGCCAGGTCGGGACCGGAGGCGGGGACGTCATCGCGGACGAGGACGGCCTCCGGGGCCAGTGCGACCGCGACCGCGGCCAGGGCGGTGGTCGTGCGGCGCGCCGGGGTGAGGGCCGCCGCGGCCGCGAGGTCCAGCACGCCGCGGGGCCGACCGGCCCCGTCCACGGCGACGACGGCGCGGCGGCCGTCGTCCGCCTGGGCCAGGGCCTCGGCGACGCCGAGGTGCTCGGGCAGGGCGACGGCGGGCGTCTGGACCTGCTCGAGCCGCAGGGTCTCCAGCCGGCGGCTCCAGCGCCCGTGGCGCACGGCGTCGTCCGCGCCCCGCCACAGGGTGAGGGCGACCCAGGCCGCCAGGACGACGACGAACACGTCCGGCGCGCGGCCCGCGAGGATCGGGGGGCCGAGCACCGCCGCGAGGACGCCCACCGCGACGACGCGACCGGCCCAGCCGGCCGCCTCGACGCCGCGGGCCCGGGAGCCGGTGGCGGCCCAGACGGCGGACTCGACCATGCGGCCGCCGTCGAGCGGGGTGCCCGGCAGCGCGTTGAACGCGGCCAGGAGGAGATTGGCCCACACCGTGACCTCGAGCAGCAGGGCGGGGACGGACGGGCCGGGCACGGCGCGGGCCGCCAGGTGGGCGAGGCCCGCGAGCACGAGGTTCGCGGTGGGGCCGGCCATCGCGGTGAGCACCGTGTCCAGCGGCCGGGCGGACGGGCTGCGGAACTGGGTGTGCCCGCCCCACAGGGTGAGCGCGATCTCCTCGGTGCGCTGGCCGAAGGCACGGCCGGTGAGGGCGTGGGCGGCCTCGTGGACCAGGACGGAGAGCGCCAGGAGCACGGCGTACCCCAGGGCCACGGCGTAGGCGCCGCCGCCGAGTGAGGGCAGCGCGCGCTGGATCTGCGGGCCGAACGCGAGGGTGATGACCGCGGCGATCAGGAGCCAGGACCAGGACAGGCGCACCGGTGCGCCGGCGATCGTGCCCAGCCGGACGGAGGCGGGCCCGCTCATCCGGCCCCGTCCGCCCCGGGCCCACGCGCGGCGGCGATCCGACGGACCGCGGCGAGGTCGGCCGGTGTGCGGCCAGCGAGCGTCGTCCACTCGACGGTCGCAAGCCCCGCCGGCAGCGGCAGCACGCTGGGCACGCCGACCGTGGGCAGTCCCGCGGCCACGGCCGCGCCGACGCCCACCGGGGAGTCCTCGACCGCCACGCAGTCGACGGCCGTCAGCCCCGGTGTCCGCTCGGCCAGCAGCTGCAGGCCCAGCCGGTACGCCTCCGGGTCGGGCTTGCCTCGGGAGACCATGTCCCCCGAGACGACGACGTCCAGCGTGCCCGCCGGCGCCCGCTCGGCCAGCGCGCGGGCCAGCGGGGCGTGGGACATCGTCACGAGGGCGCCCGGCACGCCGGCCTCGGCGAGCCCGACGAGCAGCTCTCGGGCGCCCGGCCGCCACGGCACCCCGTTGACGACCCCCTGGACGACCTCGTCCATCGTCAGGTCGATGATCCGCTGCACGGGCAGGTCCAGCCCGGCCTCCTGCAGACGGCGCGCTCCCTCGTCCAGGGGGCGTCCCACGAGGGAGGCGGCCAGGTCGTCTGACCAGGTGCCGCCGTGCTCGATCACCAGCCGGCGCTGGACGGCGTTCCACAGGGGCTCGGTGTCCACGAGGGTGCCGTCCATGTCCCACAGGACGGCGCGCGGCAGGCGGCGGGCACGGTCGTCCGGGGCGGGCGCGGGGTGGCGGGACATGGAGTGCATCCTATCGAGCGCCGCCGCCGGGGTGTGCCGGGCGGGTCGCGGGCCGTGACCCCGTCGTCGGGCCGTGTCTAGGCTGGCCGCCATGACCGACGCTACCTCCGAGGACCAGCCGGACGACGCCCTGGGCCCGCTGCGGACCCACCTGACGGCGACCGTGGACGCGCTCGAGGCCGGGCGGCGGGCCCCCACGGTCCTGCTGCTGGCCTTCGAGGGCTGGAACGACGCCGGGGAGGCCGCGACCGGGGCCCTGGGCGCGCTGCGGGAGCAGTGGGACGCCGCGGACGCGGGACGGGTGTGCGACGGCGAATTCTACGACTACCAGGTCACCCGGCCGCTGGTCCGGCGCGACGCCGACGGGCTGGGGACGCTGGACTGGCCTGCGGTCGCCCTGCACGAGGCGTTCCTGGACCGGGAGGGCCGGCCCGTCGCGGGCGAGGCCGCCCCGCCGGACGGGGTGCGCGTGCTCATCGCCGTCGGCGTGGAGCCGAACGTGCGGTGGCGCGCGTTCCTTGAGGAGCTGTTCACGGCGGCCGACGCGCGCGACGTGGACGCCGTCGTGACGCTGGGCGCGCTGCTGGCGGACGTGCCCCACACCCGGCCCCTGCGCGCCCGCCCGACCTCGCCGCTCGTGGACGTCCGGGTGGCCGTCGGTGCGGACCGTCCGGTCTACGAGGGGCCCACCGGGATCATCGGCGTCATCGCGGACGAGGCCGCGCGCCGCGGCCTGCCGAGCCTCTCGCTGTGGGGGACGGTGCCCCACTACGTGGCGCAGGCGCCCTCCCCCAAGACGCTGCTCGGGCTGGTCGAGGCGGTCGAGGACCTGCTGCACGTGAGCGTGTCCACGCGCGGGCTCGAGGACGATGCGAGGGCCTGGCAGCGCGGCGTGGACGAGCTGGCCGCCGAGGACCCCGACGTCGCCGCCTACGTCCGGCAGCTCGAGGAGGCCCAGGACACCCAGCAGCTGCCGGAGGCCTCGGGCGAGTCGATCGCGCGGGAGTTCGAGCGCTACCTGCGCGGGCGCGGCGGACGCTGACGCCCGGCCGCGCCCGGCGGGGTCAGCGCAGGCGCAGACCCAGCAGTGCCGCCACGACGTCGACCACCGGCACCGGGTCGGCGGCGGCCTCGACCAGGCCCGGCAGGGTGCCGGCCGCCCATGCGTCGAGGGCCTCCAGCGCGCGGGGGGCGTCCAGGTCGTCCGAGAGCGCCGCGTGCACGGCGTCCAGCACGGCGACGCCGGCGGCGGCATGCGGTCCGTCCAGGGCGGCGCGCCAGCGGGCCACCCGCGCCTGGGCGTCGGCCAGCACCTGCTCGGACCACTCCCAGTCCGACCGGTAGTGGTGCGCGAGGATCGCCGCGCGGACGGCCACCGGCTCGACGCCCCGCGCCCGCAGGCGGGAGACGAGTTCGAGGTTGCCGAGGGACTTGGACATCTTCTCGCCGTCCAGGGCCACCATGCCGGTGTGCGCGTAGGTGTGCGCGAGCGGCAGGCCGTCGACGGCGGTGGCGTGCGCGGCGGAGAACTCGTGGTGCGGGAACCGCAGGTCGGAGCCGCCGCCCTGCACCGTGAACGGCGCCGGCAGGTGGGCCCGGGAGATCACGGAGCACTCGATGTGCCAGCCGGGCCGACCGGAGCCGAGCGACCGACCGTCCCAGGCAGGCTCCCCCTCGCGGTGCACGCGCCACAGCAGCGGGTCCAGCGGGTCGCGCTTGCCGGGGCGGTCGGGATCGCCTCCCCGCTCCGGGAACACCGCGGCCATCTCGTCCAGGCCCATCGCGGAGACCTGCCCGAGGCGCCAGTCGGTCGCGGACTGGGCCGCGCGGACGTCGAAGTAGACGTCCCCGTCGGGCTCGCCGTCGCCGCCCGGCACGCGGTAGGCCCGGCCTGCCGCCAGCATCGTCTCGACGGCGTCGACCACCAGGCCCACCGCCTCGGTCGCGCCGACGTAGTGGCCCGGGGCGAGCACCTCGAGGGCGGCCATGTCCGCACGGAACAGGTCGGTCTGCTCCTCGGCGAGCGCGCGCCAGTCGACGCCGGTCGCCTCGGCCCGCTCGAGCAGGGGGTCGTCCACGTCGGTCACGTTCTGGACGTAGGCGACCTCGAGACCGGCCGCGCGCCAGTAGCGGTGCAGCAGGTCGAAGGCCACATAGGTGCTCGCGTGGCCGAGATGCGTCGCGTCGTACGGGGTGATCCCGCAGACGTACAGCGAGGCGCGCTGGGCATCGTTGCCCGGATGCCGGGTCCGTCCCGTGGCGGTGTCGTGCAGCCGCAGCCGGTCGGGGCGGCTCGGCACGGCGGGCGGGGCGGGGGTGCTCCAGGACTTCACAGGACTCCTCACATCGGGGTGGTTCGGCGGTGCCGGGCCCTCATGCCCGGCGGCGGGAGCGGGCTCAGGCGCTGATGACGCCCGCGCCCAGCAGGGCGAACAGCACGCCGCCCAGGAGGATGCGGTACCAGACGAACGGCAGGAACGAGTGGGTGCTGATGAAGCGCATGAGCCAGGCGATGACCGCGTAGCCCACCACGAAGGCGATCCCGGTCGCGACCAGCGTCTCCCCCATGCCGTACGGGCCCTGCGTGCCGGGATCGGTGAGCGAGGTGTACAGCTTGTACAGGCCGGAGGCGAACACGGCGGGCACCGCCAGCAGGAACGCGTAGCGGGCGGCGGCGGGCCGGGTGTATCCCATGGCCAGGCCGGCCGCGATGGTGCCGCCGGAGCGCGAGACGCCCGGGACCAGCGCGAGGGCCTGGGCCAGCCCGTAGAGCACGCCGTCCCGCACGGTGAGCTTCTCGAGCGGCCTGGTCTGACGACCGAGCCGGTCCGCCAGGGCGAGCAGGACGCCGAACACGATGAGCATGGTCGCCGTGATCCACAGCGACCGGAACTCCGTGTCGATCCAGTCCTGCAGCAGCAGACCCAGGACCGCGATCGGGATCGAGCCCACGATGATCAGCCAGCCCATGCGCGCATCGGGGTCCGAGTGCGGGATCCGCCCCGTGACCGCGGCGCACCACCGCCCGATGATGCGGGTGATGTCGCGCCAGAAGTAGATGAGGACCGCCAGCTCCGTGCCGAGCTGCGTGATGGCCGTGAAGGCCGCCCCCGGGTCGGCCCCGGAGGGCAGGAACTCGCCCACGATGCGGATGTGGGCGGAGGAGGAGATGGGCAGGAACTCCGTGAGGCCCTGCACCAGGCCCAGGATGATGGCTTCGATCCACGTCACGGAGGGTCACTGTACGCGACGGCCCCGGGTGGGAACCCGGGGCCGTGCGGTCCGTCACGAGCGGGACGGTCAGTCGTCGTCGTCCTCGTCGTCGAAGAGGTCGAGCGGAGTGACCTCCTCGGTGTCCGCGTACAGGGCGTCCTCGTAGGCCTCGAAGGCGTCGGCCACGGCGAAGAACGCGGCTTCGACGGCGGGGTCGTCCTCGCCCCGCTTGTTCTGCGCGGCCACGAGGTGTTCGTTCAGGGCGGTGGTGAGGGCCTCGAGGGCCATGCGGGCGTCAGAGCTCATGGGTGAACGGTAACCCGGTGGCCGGTGGCGCGGCCAGGGGTGGGCCGTGCGGGACCGGGCCGCCGGACTCGACGCCGTCTGCCAGGATGGGCGGGTGCGTGAACAGCTGATGTCCTCGACCCTCGATGCGATCTCCCGCGGACAGAAGTGGGAGTACCTGGTGATGACGGTCGCCGCCCACGAGTCCCTCGCCGACGCCCGGCGGCGCCTCGTGGAGCACGCGGAGTACGGCCAATGGGAGCTGCAGCGCTCCGTGCACTACCGTGACGGGGCGCGCCGCTACTGGATGCGCCGCCGGGTGATGCGCGTGGCCTCGACCCTGCAGACCCTCTGAGGCGCGGGCGCGACGACGGCGCCCCGGCCGTCGTCGCCGCCCGCGGCCCGGATCAGCGCGGCTCCAGCATCCGCTCGAGCACCCGGCAGCCGAACTCGAGCGCGTCCACGGGCACCCGCTCGTCGATGCCGTGGAACAGGGACGTGAAGGCCAGGTCGGCAGGCAGGCGCATGGGCGCGAAGCCGTAGCCGGTGATGCCCAGCCGGGAGAGGGACTTGTTGTCCGTGCCCCCGCCGAGCATGAACGGCAGCACCTGGGCCTCGGGGTCCTCCGCCTGCAGCGCGGCGATCATCAGCTCCACCAGGTCTCCGGAGAAGGGGGTCTCCAGGGCGACGTCCCGGTGCTCGGGTGCGATGGTCACCTCGGGGCCGGCGAGCTCGGCGATCGTGGCGAGGGCGGACTCCTCCTCCCCGGGGATCAGGCGGACGTCCACGGTGCCGGTGGCCGAGGACGGGATGACGTTGTGCTTGTAGCCGGCGGTCAGCCCCGTCGGGTTGGACGAGGTGCGCAGGGTGCCGGCCACCCAGGAACGGGCCTGCCCGAGCGCGTCGAGCTGGGGCGTCGGGTCCGCCTCGTCGAAGTCGACGCCCATGATCTCGGCCACCTGTTCGAGCAGCGCGCGCGTGGTCTTGGTGTACACGAGCGGCCACTCGTGCCCGCCGATGCGGGTCATGGCGCCGGCCAGCCGGGTGACCGCGTTGTCCGGGTGCGGGGCCGAGCCGTGCCCGGGGGCGCCCTCCGCGGTGAGGTTGAGCCAGGCGAGCCCCTTCTCCGCGGTCTGCACGAGGTAGGCGCGCGAGCCGTGCACCTCGGTGGAGAAGCCCCCCACCTCCGAGATCGCCTCGGTGCACCCGTCGAACACCTCGGGGTGGTGGTCCACGACCCAGCGTGCGCCGTAGACGCCGCCGGCCTCCTCGTCGGCGAAGAACGCGACCGTCAGGGGTCGCCGCGGCCGGCGGCCCGTGCGGGCCAGGTGCAGCAGCACCGCGAGCACCATGGCGTCCATGCCCTTCATGTCCACCGCGCCGCGCCCCCAGACCATGCCGTCCTTGAGCTCGGCGCCGAACGGGTCCACGCTCCACTCGTCCGCCTCGGCGGGGACCACGTCCGTGTGCCCATGGATGACGAGCCCCGGCGCCTCCGGATCCCAGCCCGGCAGGTGCCCGACGACGGAGACCCGGCCCGGCGCCGACTCGAAGAAGCGAGGGGTCATCCCCGCCTCGGCCATGAGCCGGGCGCAGTACTCCGCGGCCTCGGGCTCACCGACGGAGACGTTGCCCCCGCGGTTGGTGGTGTCGATCCGGATGAGGTCGCGGCAGATCTCCACGACGCGATCCTCGGGACGCGAGCGGGCGGGGTTCACGATGTTCTCGACCATGGTTTTGAGCCTAGCCCGAACCCGTGCTATCTTTCTCGAGTTGCCCGGAGCGGGACGGACCGGACAGGACCGGAACGCGGTGGGCGACGGAGCCTCTCCCAGGGCTCCACCGATGAGCGCGAGTGGCGGAATTGGTAGACGCGCAGCGTTGAGGTCGCTGTGTCCGCAAGGACGTGGGGGTTCAAGTCCCCCCTCGCGCACCGCTCGTCGAGCAGCAGGGCCCCGGTCGTCACGACCGGGGCCCTGCGTGTTCCCCCGTCCGGCGTCCCCTCTAGAGTGGTGTCCGTGCGACGGCAGGCGCCGTCGGTGGAACCGCACGACGGCATGGAGGACCCGATGGCCCTGGAAGCCCCCGCACTGCTGCACCGGCTCGCGCGAGCCCACGGGGTGCAGCCCGAGTACGTCGGGCAGGACGGATCCGCCCAGACCGTGCCGGACGAGGCCCTCGTGAAGGTGCTCGCCGCCCTCGGCGTGTCGGTCCGCCCGGACGGGGTCGCCGCTCTGGCCGAGGCGGTGGAGGAGGCGGAGACGGCCCCCTGGCGGGACGTGCTCCCGCCCACCGTGGCCGCCCGGTCCGGTCACCGCCTGTCCGTGCCGTGCCACGTGGCCGCGGGCGAGCCGGTCGCGGCCCGTGTGCACACGGAGGACGGGCGGACCCTCGAGGTGAGCGTGAGCGAGCCGGTGTCCGAGGTCCGCCTGGTCGACGGCGTCGAGCGCGAGCGCGTCCACGTGCAGATCCCCGCCGACCTCGCCCCGGGCTGGCACCGGCTGGAGGTGATCAGCGGCTCCGGCTCCACCGCCTCCGCGGTCCTGGTCTGCGCCCCGACCCGGCTGAGCACGCCGCGTCCCTTCCTCGAGCGCCGCGGCTGGGGCGCGGCCGCGCAGGGCTACTCGGTGACCTCGGCGGACTCGTGGGGCATCGGCGACGCGGCGGACATGGCGTCCCTGGCCGAGATCGTCGCCCGGCACGGTGCCGACTTCCTGCTGCTGCACCCCCTGCATGCGGTCGAGCCCGGCCCCCACCCGGCGGACT
>NZ_JABFAX010000004.1:21759-44219 GCF_017168395.1 Micrococcus sp. KRD128
CCACCCGGCGGACTCCCCCTACTCCCCCGTCTCCCGTCGGTTCCTCTCGGCGCTGGTCGTGCACGTGCCCTCGATCCCCGAGTTCGCCGACCTGCCCGCCACGGAGCAGGCGGAGCTGCGGTCGGCCGGCGCCCGCGTCCAGGCGGAGCTGCAGCGCACCGGCCGGATCGACCGGGCCGCCGTCGCCGCCGTCCTGTGGCCTGCGCTGCGCCGCGTGCACGAGGTGCCCCGCTCCCCCGAGCGGGAGGCCGCCTACGCGCGGTTCCGCGCCGAGGCCGGACCGGGCCTGGACGACTTCGCCCTCTGGTCCGTCCTGCGGCTGGACGGCGACGGCACCGGCCCCGATCTCGCCGACCCGGCCTGGGCGCCGGGCGGGGTCGAGGCCGAGCGGGTCCGCGTCGAACGTGCGACCGACGTCGACCTGCACCGCTGGGTGCAGTGGATCGCCGCCGAGCAGCTCGCCGGCGTGCAGGAGCGGGCCCGGGCGGCCGGCATGCGCATGGGCGTCATGGTGGATCTGGCGGTGGGGGCCACCCGCGAGACCGCGGACGCGTGGATGCTCGGGGACGTGCTGGTGCCGACCATGTCCGTCGGCGCGCCGCCGGAGCTGTTCAACCAGCTGGGCCAGGACTGGTCGCAGCACCCCTGGCATCCGCGCCGTCTGGCCGAGACCGGCTACGCCGCGTTCCGGGACATGCTGCGCACCGTGCTGCGCGGCGCGGGCGGCATCCGGATGGACCACGTCCTGGGGCTGTTCCGCCTGTGGTGGATCCCGGAGGGCGCCGGCGCCACCCAGGGCGCATACGTCGAGTACGACCACGAGGCGATGCTCGCCGTGCTCACGCTCGAGGCCGAGCGGGCCGGCGTCGTCGTGGTGGGCGAGGACCTCGGCACGTTCGAGCCGTGGGTGCAGCGTCGCCTGGCCGAGGCCGGCGTGCTCGGCACGTCGATCCTCTGGTTCGAGCAGGAGGACGGCGAGCCCACCCCGCCGGAGCGCTACCGGCGGCTGGCCATGGCGGCGGTGAACACGCACGACCTGCCGCCCACGGCCGGCTACCTCGAGGGCGTCCAGGTGGACCTGCGCGAACGGCTGGGCCTCTACACCGTGGACGTCGCCCAGGAACGCCGCCGGTCGGCGGAGGAGGTGCGCGCGTTCCTCGCCGCCGCGGCCCGGCGCGGGCTGCTCGCCGAGGCGGACGTGGACGTCCCCGACGCCGGCCCCGAGGTGCGCGAACGCCAGATCGTGGCCCTGCACCGCCTGCTCGCGCAGGCGCCCTCGGCCCTGCACAGCGTGGCGCTCGTGGACGCTGTGGGCGAGCGGCGCATCCAGAACCAGCCCGGCACTCTCCAGGACCAGTACCCGAACTGGACCGTGCCGCTCGGCGACGGCGCCGGACGGATGGTCTCCGTCGAGGACCTGGCGGACTCGGCGTCGGCGGCCCGGCTGTTCGACGCCGTGGACGCCGAACTGCGGGCGTCCGTGCCGGTGGGGATCGGGGTCAGCCTGCACACCTCCCCGCTGGCCCAGCCCGGCCGCGGCGACGCCGGCGGCATGAACGTCTACGTGCGGCAGGCCGCCGTGGCCCTGGCCCGCCGGGGCGTGCGGATGATCCTGCTGACCCGGGCGGAGGAGCCGGTGGGGCCGGACGGCGCACGGGTCCGGATGCTGGACGCCGGCGGGCAGGCCCCGCCGGTCACGGTGGTCGACCTCGCGGCCGGGCCGTCCGCTCCCGTGGCCAAGGCGGATCTGGCGGGCCTCCGCGACGAGTTCACCCGCGCGGCCCTCGACTGGCTCGCCTCGGACGCCGTGCCGGGCGGTCCCGTCCTCGGTGGAGCGGAGGCCCCCCCGGTCGCGTTCGTGCACGGCCACTACTGGCTCTCCGGGTCCACCGCCGCGGCCCTGGCGCGGGCGGCGCACGCCCCGTACCTGCAGACCATGCACACCACGGCGGCGGCGAAGATGCTCGAGGACCCCGAGCTGCGCGAGCCGGCCGCCCGGATCGAGGCCGAGCGTGAGATCGTCGGGCGAGCCGACCTGCTCGTGGTCAACTCCGCCGCCGAGGTCGCCGACCTGCGCGAGCTGCTGGACGTGCCCCGCGCCCGCACCCGGGTGCTGCCCCCCGCGGCCGACCTCGAGACGTTCACGCCGGACGGTGTCGCGCAGTGGCCGGGCGCACCGGACGACAACGGAGCCCTGCGGGTTCTGTTCGCCGGCCGCGTGCAGCGGCACAAGGGCCCGCACCTGCTCGTGGCCGCCCTCGGTGTGCTGCGCGAGCGGGCCGGTGGCACGGGCGCCGACCCGGGTGTGCGCCTGCACGTGAACGGGGCCGCCTCGGGGGGCGACGAGCTGGACCTGGCGAGCCTGGCCGCGCAGGAGGGGGTCGCCGACCTGGTGACGTTCTCCGGGCCGGTGCCCGCGCCCGCCCTGGCCGCCCAGTTCCGGGCGGCGGACGTGGTGGCGATGCCGAGCGCGTCGGAGACCTACGGCCTGGTCGCCCTCGAGGCACAGGCCTGTGGCACGCCCGTGCTGGCGCACCGGGTCGGCGGACTGGTCTACGCGGTCCTCGACGGCGTGTCCGGCCGCCACGTGACGGCGGGCACCCCTGAGGCGTGGGCCGATGCCCTGGCCGAGATCCTGGCGGATCGTGACGCCTGGGCCGCGTTGGGGCCCGGCGCCGTGCGTCACGCCGCCGGTCACTCGTGGGAGGCCTACGCGGACGGGCTGCTCGAGGCCGTCGCCGCCGTGCCGCGGCGGTCGCCCACGCCGGACGCCTGAGCCGCCGCGCTCACCGGCCCGCCGGGACGGGTGGTCCCGGCGGGCCGACGCGTCGGCCCGGCCGTCAGGGCTCGAGCGGAGTGATCTCCCCGGAGAAGTGCGGGCGCCGGCGCCGCGCATCCCAGCCCCACACGCGCGTGCCGCCGTCGGGCCCGGGCGCGTAGCGGACGGCCACGGTGGTCGGCAGCACGACGGGTGCCTCGAAGTCGATGTGCCAGCGGAACCCGGCGCCGGCCGGCTCACGGCCCTCGAGCATCCGGGCGGCCAGGAACATCCCGTGGGCGATCGCGCCCTTCATGCCGAACAGTCGGGCCGAGACGCCCGTCAGGTGGATCGGGTTCCAGTCTCCGGAGACGCCCGCGTACCGGCGTCCGGCCCCCGTCCCGAAGCGCCACTGGGCGGTCGGCGTCGGGGGCACGAAGTCCTCGCGGGCGGGCCGCTCGGGACGCAGGCCGGAGAGGTGGACGCCCTTGGCGAGGTACCGGGAGACGCCCTCCCACAGCAGTGCCTCCTCGCCGTCGTCGCCGGGCCCCTCGACGGTCACGACGACGTCCACGGCGGTGCCTGCGTGGTGCGGGACGAGGCCCACGGCACGCGCGGTGACGCGCAGCGGGGTCTCCGCCGCGACGGGCCGGTGGTGCAGGACGGTGTTGCTCAGGTGCACCAGTCCGGGCAGGGGCAGTGGGAACTCGGGGTCGGCCATCAGCTCCATCGCCGCACCGAACACCTGGGTGTGCACCAGGACCGAGGGCAGGTCCGCCGGATCCGCGGACCCGACGGCCCCGCGCCACGCGGACACGGCCTCGGCCGGGATGCGGTGGCCGGTCACGACCACCTGACGGTCCGGGAGCTCGCGGGGACGGCGCCGACGGACGACGGCGTCCGTGGCGGCCTGCCTGGCGGCCCGGGCGTAGAGCCGGGCGAGGGAGGGCGGGGCGGACAGCTGCGTGGTCTGCATCCTCACGCCCCCAGCTTCGACTGGCCGCAGACCCGCAGCGTGGCCCCGTTGGTGCCGCCTGCGGCGTCCGAGGCGAGCCAGGCCACCGTCTCGGCCACGTCCTGCGGCAGGCCGCCCTGCTGGAGCGAGTTGAGCCTCCGGCCCACCTCGCGCGTGGCGAGCGGGATCTTCGCGGTCATCTCGGTCTCGATGAAGCCCGGGGCCACCGCGTTGATCGTGCCCCCACGGGCCGCGAGGACCGGTGCGGAGGCCGCGGTCAGGCCGATCACCCCGGCCTTGGATGCCGCGTAGTTCGTCTGGCCGCGGTTGCCCGCGATGCCGGAGATGGAGGCCAGGCCCACGATGCGCAGCCCGTGGCCCGCCACGTCCCGGGCGTCCTCGGCGAGGAACGCCTCGTTCATGGCCAGCTGGGCCGTGGTGTTCACAGCGAGGACGGAGTCCCAGCGCGCGGCGTCCATGTTGGCCAGCATCCGGTCCCGGGTGATCCCGGCGTTGTGCACCACCACGTCCATCCGGCCGTGCCGGGTGCGGCAGTGCTCGAGGATGCGCGCGCCCGCGTCCGGCGCCGTGATGTCCAGGGCGAGCGCCGTGCCGCCCACCTCGTTCACGACCTCGGCCAGCGCCTCGCCCGCCGCCGGGACGTCCACGCCGACGACGGCGGCCCCGTCGCGGGCGAGCGTCCGCACGATGGCGGCGCCGATGCCGCGGGCGGCGCCCGTGACCACGGCGACCTTGCCGGCCAGCGGGCGCGCCACGTCGGCGGGGACCGCGCCGTCGGCGGTGGAGACGGGCACGAACTGGCCGGAGACGTACGCCGCGCGACCGGAGAGCAGGAACGCCAGCGCGCCGGCCGCACCGGGGGCGGTGAGCGGCACGCCCTCGCCCAGGACCAGGCCGTTGGCCGTGCCGCCGCGGCGCATCTCGTGCGCGATGGAGCGGGTCAGGCCCGTCACGCCCTGGCGGGCGGCGCGCAGGGTCGGGTCCGTGGCGGCCTCGGGGTCCTCGAACACCGTCACCACGCGCGAGGAGGAGCCCAGCGAGCGCAGCGCGCCGCCGATCTCCAGCGCCACCGCGCCGAGGTCTGCGGGCGTGGCGACCCCGTCGAAGCACGCGACGATCGCCGCGTGGCGGGCGCCCTCACGGGGGACGTCGGCGACCTCGAGGCCCCACGAGGCCAAGAGGGTGCGGGCGTCCGCGGCTGCGGGGGTCGCGCCCAGGACGAGCACGGAGCCGGGCAGCACGGGGTCGCCGGGGGTGTGCCGGCGCAGCTCGACGGGCTGAGGCAGGCCCAGGGCGCCGGTGAGGCGGCGGCCCAGGGGCGAGGCGACGAAGGTGCCGTAACGGTCGGTCATGGTCGGTCCTCTCGGGTCGGGTCGGTCAGGGCTCAGCGGCCGCGGAGCAGGGCGACGATGCCCTGGCCGCCGGCAGCACAGACGGAGATCAGGCCGAGGGAGCCCTCCCCCTTCTCATGCAGCATCTTGGCCAGCAGGGCGACGATGCGGCCGCCGGTGGCGGCGAAGGGGTGACCGGCCGCCAACGAGGAGCCGTGCACGTTGAGCCGGGCGCGGTCCACCGAGCCCAGCGCACCCGGCAGCCCGAGGCGCTCGCGGCAGTACTCCTCGTCCTCCCAGGCGGCGAGGGTGGACAGGACGGTGCCGGCGAACGCCTCGTGGATCTCCACGAAGTCGAGGTCGTCGAGGGTGAGCCCGTGCCGGGCCAGCAGGCGCGGGACGGCGTAGGCGGGGGCCATGAGCAGGCCCTCGTGCCCGTCGACGAAGTCCACGGCGGCGTTCTCCATGTCCACGAACTCGGCGAGCACGGGCAGTCCGCGCTCGGCGGCCCACTCCTCGGAGGAGAGCAGCACCGCGGAGGCGCCGTCGGTGAGCGGGGTGGAGTTGCCGGCCGTCATGGTCGCCTCGTCCCCCAGCTGGCGGCCGAACGCGGGCTTCAGGCCGGCCAGCTTCTCCGGCGTGGAGTCGGGGCGGAGGTTGTTGTCGCGGGCCAGGCCGTGGAACGGGGTCACCAGATCGTCCATGTACCCGGCGGCGTAGGCGGCGCCGAGGTTCCGGTGGGAGGCCGCGGCGAGCTCGTCCTGGGCCTGGCGGGTGATGCCCCACTTGTGGGTGGTCAGGGCCTGGTGCTCGCCCATGGACATGCCGGTGCGCGGCTCGCCTGCGCCGGCCGGCTCCGGCACGAGCTGCCCGGGGCGCAGCTGGGCGAGGGCGCGCAGGCGGTCCTTCGTGGTCTTGGCGGTGTTGAGCTGCAGCAGCACGCGGCGCGCACCGTCGGAGAGCGAGACGGGTGCGTCCGAGATCGAGTCCACGCCGCCGCCGATGGCGGAGTCGAGCTGGCCGAGCCGGATCTTGTTGGCCAGGGTGCCCAGAGCCTCCATGCCGGTGGCGCAGGCCACCTGGACGTCGGCAGCCGGGGTCGCGGCGGAGAGCGCGGAGCCCAGGACGGCCTCGCGGGTGAGGTTGAAGTTGCGCGGGTGCTTGAGGACGGCGCCGGCGGTGACCTGGCCGAGGCGCTCGCCCTGGAGCCCGAACCGCGCGACGAGGCCGTCGAGCGTGGCCGTGAGCATCTCCTGGTTCCCGACCTCGGCGTAGGCGGTGTTGGCGCGGGCGAAGGGGATGCGGTTGCCGCCCAGGATGACGGCGGGGCGCAGCGCTCCGCCGGCGACGGCGGGGCGGGAGGCGGTCTCGGACGCGGGGGTCTCGTGGTGGGTCATGACGGTCCTCTCGACGGCGGGCCCGCCGCCGACGCGGCGGGGGGGCGTTTCCACCCCGGACGATACGGACGTCGTCGGGATGGGTGACTGTGACCCACAGTACCTGATACGCTCGGTTTCGTGAATCCCGTCACGTCCACCGTTCGGGACGGTCGCAGCGTCCGCTGGGACCGCCACCGCGCCGAGCGCCGTCTGGAACTGGTCCGGGCCGCCCGGTCGGCCGTGCACGCCCTGGGCGCACACGCCTCGATGGAGGAGATCGCGTCCCACGCGGGCACCTCCAAGACCGTCTACTACCGCTACTTCGGCGACCGCGAGGGCCTGCGCCTGGCGGTGTCCGAGCGGGTCACCGCCCACATGGAGCGACGCCTGCTCGAGGTGGCGGACGAACCGGTCTCCGAGCCCGAGGCGCTGCGTCGCATGGTCGAGGTGTACCTCACGGTCGCGGCGACCTCACCCGAGGTGTACGCGTTCGCCGTCGCCCCGTCCCCCGCCACGGCCGAGGCCCCTGTGCTGGGCCCGTTCCTCGAGCGCGTCTACGCCGTGCTCGAGTCGGGCCTGGTACGCGGGATGGCCGCGCGGGGCCACGCCCCGGCGCCGGCGGACCCGCTCGCCCTGTGGCCGCGCGCCGCCGTCGGCCTCGTCCGGGCCGCCGCCGAGACCTGGCTGCGGACCCCGGCCGCCGGGCGCATCCCGGTCGAGGCGATGGCCCGCGCCATCGCCGACTGGCTGCTCACCGGCCTCCTCGGCGCCGCGCCCGGCGCCTCCCTCGACCCCGCGGCGGCGGACGCCGACCGCGTCCGCCCCCACTCACGAACAGGAGCATCGTCATGACCGTCCACGAGAAGCTCGCCCCCCAGTCCCCGACGCCCAGCACCGAGGTCCCCTCCGACATCGCCGAGATCGCCCCCGAGCGTCCGACGCCCGGCTCCCTCGACGCCGCGGCCCTCGAGGAGGCCCTCCTCGGCCGCTGGGCCGCGGAGCGCCGCGAATCCCGCGAACTCGCCAAGGACCCCGCCCTGTGGCGCGACCCGATGCTCGGCATGGACGAGCACCGCGCCCGCGTCCTGCGGCAGCTGGGCGTCCTCGTGGAGCGCAACGCGGTCCACCGCGCCTTCCCGCGCGAGTTCGGCGGCGAGGACAACCACGGCGGCAACCTCTCCGCCTTCGGCGACCTCGTGCTCGCCGACCCCTCCCTGCAGATCAAGGCCGGTGTGCAGTGGGGCCTGTTCAGCTCCGCGATCCTGCACCTGGGCACCGCGGAGCACCACCGCCGGTGGCTGCCGGGTGCGATGGACCTCAGCGTCCCGGGCGCCTTCGCCATGACCGAGATCGGGCACGGCTCGGACGTCGCCTCGATCGCCACGACCGCCACGTACGACGAGGCGACCCAGGAGTTCGTCATCCACACCCCGTTCAAGGGCGCCTGGAAGGACTACCTCGGCAACGCCGCGCTGCACGGCAGGGCGGCCACGGTCTTCGCGCAGCTGATCACCCGGGGCGTCAACCACGGCGTGCACTGCTTCTACGTCCCCATCCGAGACGAGAAGGGTGCCTTCCTGCCCGGCGTGGGCGGCGAGGACGACGGCCTCAAGGGCGGACTGAACGGCATCGACAACGGCCGCCTGCACTTCACCCAGGTCCGCATCCCGCGCACCAACCTCCTCAACCGCTACGGCGACGTGGCCGAGGACGGGACCTACTCCTCGCCCATCGCCTCCCCCGGGCGTCGTTTCTTCACGATGCTCGGCACGCTCGTCCAGGGCCGCGTCTCCCTGTCCCTCGCCGCCACCACGGCCTCCTTCCTTGGCCTGCACGGTGCGCTGGCCTACGCGGAGCAGCGCCGCCAGTTCAACGCCTCCGACCCGCAGCGGGAGGAGGTGCTGCTGGACTACCAGAACCACCAGCGCCGCCTCATCGACCGCCTGGCCCGCGCCTACGCGGACGCCTTCGCCTCCAACGAGCTCGTCGAGAAGTTCGACGACGTCTTCTCCGGCCGCTCCGACACGGACGTGGACCGGCAGGAGCTCGAGACGCTCGCCGCGGCCGTGAAGCCGCTGACCACGTGGCACGCCCTGGACACCCTGCAGGAGGCCCGCGAGGCGTGCGGCGGCGCCGGGTTCCTCGCCGAGAACCGGGTGGCCCAGATGCGCGCCGACCTGGACGTGTACGTCACGTTCGAGGGCGACAACACGGTGCTCCTGCAGCTGGTGGGCAAGCGTCTGCTGACCGACTACTCGAAGGAGTTCGGACGTCTCAACGTGGGCGCCGTCTCCCGCTACGTGGTCCATCAGGCCTCGGACGCCATCCACCGTGCGGGCCTGCACAAGGTCGTCCAGTCCGTGGCCGACGGCGGGTCCGAGCGCCGCTCCGCGAACTGGTTCAAGGACCCCGCCGTGCAGCATGAGCTGCTCACCGAGCGCGTCCGCGCCAAGACCGCCGACGTCGCCGGCACCCTCTCGGGGGCCCGGGGCAAGGGCCAGGCGGCCCAGGCGGAGGCGTTCAACACGCGCCAGCACGAGCTCATCGAGGCCGCCCGCAACCACGGCGAGCTGCTGCAGTGGGAGGCCTTCACCCGCGCCCTGGAGGGCATCACGGATGAGACCACGAAGACTGTCCTGACGTGGCTGCGCGACCTCTTCGCGCTGCGCCTCATCGAGGACGACCTCGGCTGGTTCGTGGCCCACGGCCGCGTCTCGAGCCAGCGCGCCCGGGCCCTGCGCGGCTACGTCAACCGGCTCGCCGAGCGGCTGCGCCCCTTCGCCCTCGAGCTCGTCGAGGCGTTCGGCCTCGAGCCCGAGCACCTGCGCATGGCAGTGGCCACGGACGCCGAGACCCAGCGCCAGGAGGAGGCCCACGCCTGGTTCACGGCCCGCCGGGCCGCCGGCGAGGAGCCGGAGGACGAGAAGGCCGTGCGCGCCCGCGAGAAGGCGGCGCGGGGTCGCCGCGGCTGACCGCGGCCGTCCCCGGACGCACCGGGCCCCCGTCACCTCGCGGTGGCGGGGGCCCGTGTGCGTGGTCGGGCGGGCTCAGCGCAGCACGGCCTCGTAGACCTCGATCGTGCGCTCCGCGATGGTCTCCCACGAGAAGTGCTCGATCGCGCGTGCCCGGCCGGCCTCACCCATCGCGCGGGCGCGCTCCGGGTCCTCCACGACGCGGGTGAGCGCGGCCGCGAAGTCGGCGGCGAACCCCTCCTCGTCCACGGGCGCCCCCGTGCCGTCGTCGACCTGCTCGAAGGGCACGAGCAGGCCGGTCTCGCCGTCCTGCACGACCTCCGGGATGCCGCCCACGGCGGAGGCGACGACGGCGGTGCCGCACGCCATCGCCTCGAGGTTGACGATGCCCAGCGGCTCGTAGACCGAGGGGCAGGCGAACACGGTGGCGGCCGTGAGGATCTCCATCACCTCGTGGCGCGGGATCATCCCCTCGATCACGACGACGCCTTGGCGGGTGCGCCGCAGCTCGGCGATCAGTCCGTTGACCTCGTGCGCCAGCTCCGCGGTGTCCGGGGCGCCCACGCACAGCACGAGCTGGACGTCCTCCGGCAGCCGCAGGGCCGCACGGAGCAGGTGGGGCACGCCCTTCTGGCGCGTGATGCGGCCGACGAACGCGACGGAGGGCTTGTCCGGGTCGATTCCGTACTTCTCCAGTGCGGCGGTGCCGGTCTGCGGGGTCCAGACCTGCGTGTCGATGCCGTTGTGGACCGTGTGCACCTTCGCCGGGTCCACGTCCGGGTAGCAGGCCAGGATGTCCCGACGCATGCCGTCCGAGACCGCGATGACCGCGTCCGCCCCGAGGTACGCCGTGCGCTCGGCCCAGCTGGACAGGGCGTAGCCGCCGCCGAGCTGCTCCGCCTTCCAGGGGCGCAGCGGCTCGAGGGAGTGCGCGGAGAGGACGTGGGGGGCCTCGTGCAGGAGCTTGCCGAGGTGGCCGGCCAGGTTGGCGTACCAGGTGTGGGAGTGGATGACGTCGGCGCCCTCGAGGTCGCCGAGGATCGTGAGGTCTGTGGCCAGGGTCTGCACGGCCCCGTTGGCGGCGTCGAACCCGGGCGGGTTCGGGTACGTCAGGACGCGGGCCCCGTGGTAGTCCGGGTCACGCGGCTCGCCGAAGGCGTGCACGCGGACGTCGGCGCGGGAGGCGAGGACGCGGGTCAGCTCGGCGACGTGGACGCCGGCACCGCCGTAGATGGACGGGGGGAACTCTTTGCTCACGATGTCGATGCGCACGCCCCCAACCTAGTTCAGCCCGGCGGGGGTCGATAGTCTGGCGGCACGGATGCCCCGCACGCCCCGAGCACGCGTGCGGGTCGCGACGACCCGGCTCACGAGGAGTGACGCAGATGGTGCAGAAGAAGGTCCTCTCGGTCGTGCTGGCGGGCGGTGAGGGCAAGCGCCTGATGCCGCTGACGGCCGACCGTGCCAAGCCGGCCGTCCCGTTCGGCGGCACGTACCGCCTCATCGACTTCGCGCTGTCCAACCTGGTCAACAGCCGGTACCGCGAGATCGTCGTGCTGACGCAGTACAAGTCGCACTCGCTGGACCGCCACATCTCCGAGACGTGGCGGATGTCCACGCTCCTGAACAACTACGTGGCCTCCGTGCCGGCGCAGCAGCGCCGGGGCAAGGACTGGTTCACGGGCAGCGCGAACGCGATCTACCAGTCCATGAACCTGATCCACGACGCACGGCCGGACATCGTCGTCGTCATCGGCGCGGACCACGTCTACCACATGGACTTCCAACAGATGGTGGACCAGCACATCGCCTCGGGCGCCAAGGCGACCGTGGCCGCGGTGCGCCAGCCGCTCGAGCTGGCCTCCTCGTTCGGGGTGATCGAGACGGACCCGCAGGACAGGACGCGGATCTCGGCGTTCGTGGAGAAGCCGGAGACGACCCCCGGCCTGCCGGACGACCCCACGCAGTTCCTGGCCTCGATGGGCAACTACGTGTTCGACACGGACGCCCTCGTGGCGGCGCTGAACCAGGACGAGGAGAACCCGGAGTCGAACAACGACATGGGTGGGGACATCATCCCGCTGTTCGTGGAGCGCGGTGAGGCCGGGGTGTACGACTTCACCGCCAACGAGGTGCCCGGGGGCACGGCCGGCAAGCACTACTGGCGGGACGTCGGCACCCTGGACTCCTACTACGACGCGCACATGGACCTGGTGCAGCCGTGGCCGGAGTTCAACCTCTACAACCGGGAGTGGCCGCTCTACACCCGCCAGTCCGTCTCCCCGCCGGCCAAGCTCGTGCGCTCGTCCACCCGCCGCCCCGGCTCGGCGAACGACTCGATCCTCTCCCAGGGCGTGGTCATCTCCGGCGGCACCGTGGCCCAGTCCGTGCTCTCCACGGACGTGCGCGTGCAGAACGAGGCGTGGGTGGAGCAGTCGGTGCTGCTGGACTCCGTGGTGATCGGCGAGGGGGCCCACGTGCGCAACGCGATCCTGGACAAGAACGTGGTCGTGCCCCCGGGCGCGCGCATCGGCTTCGACCGGGCGGAGGACGAGGCGAACGGCTACACCGTGACAGAATCCGGCCTGACGGTGCTCTCCAAGGGCCAGCCCGTCCCGAAGCCGCACTGACGCGGCCCCGGGCCGCCGGTCCCGGACCACCGCCGACGCGCGGGCACGCCCCGGTGTGTCCGCGCGTCGCCGTCCCCGCTGGATCCACGACCGGAGGCTCGCCTTGACCGACACCACCCCCGACCTCGACGCCACCAACGTCACCCGCGCTGAGGCCGCAGACCGCTCCCGCCTGCTCACGGTGCAGGACTACGTCGTGGACGTGGACCTCTCCGACGCCCGGGACGCCGCGACCGACACCTATCCGGTCCGCACCGTGATCCGCTTCGCGTGCGCCGAGCCGGGCGCGCAGACCCACCTGGACTGGATCCACGGGGGTGTGGAGTCGGTGACCCTCAACGGCACGGCGCTGGACGTGGCCGAGGTCGTGGGCGAGGCCCGGGTGCTGCTGCCAGACCTGGCGGCGCAGAACGTGGTCGAGCTGGTCGGCCGGTCCGTGTACTCCCGGTCGGGCGAGGGCCTGCACCGCTTCACGGACCCCGCCGACGGCGAGGTCTACCTCTACACCCAGTACGAGCCCGCCGACGCGCGCCGCGTGTTCCCGGACTTCGAGCAGCCGGACCTCAAGGCCGCCTTCACCTTCTCCCTCACCGGACCCGAGGACTGGGTGCTGGCCTCGAACCGGCCGGAGGTGTCCCGGACGCCGGCCGGGGACGGTGTCGTCCGAGTGGAGTTCGCCCCGACGCTCCCCCAGTCCACCTACATCACGACGCTGCTCGCCGGTCCCTATGCGCAGTGGGAGGACGCCTGGGACGGTCACCCGGCCGGCGGTGCGCAGGCCGTGCCGCTGCGGCTGTTCACCCGGCGCACGATGGCCGACGCGTTCGACCCCGAGGCCGTGTTCGACGTGACGAAGCGGGGGCTGACGTTCTTCCACGACCTCTTCGGCGTCGCCTATCCGTGGGGCAAGTACGACCAGGCGTTCGTGCCCGAGTACAACCTCGGCGCCATGGAGAACCCGGGCCTCGTGACCTTCACCGAGGACTTCGTGTTCACCTCGCGGGCCACCGCGGTCCAGTACGAGGGCCGGGCCAACGTGATCCTGCACGAGATGGCGCACATGTGGTTCGGCGACCTCGTGACGATGCACTGGTGGGACGACCTGTGGCTCAAGGAGTCGTTCGCGGACTACATGGGCGCCCTCGGCGTGGACGAGGCCACCGACTTCCGGACCGCGTGGGTGACCTTCGCGTCCCGCCGCAAGGCCTGGGCGTACGTGCAGGACCAGATGCCGACGACGCACCCCATCGTCGCGGACATCGTCGACCTCGAGGCCGCCCGTCAGAACTTCGACGGCATCACCTACGCCAAGGGCGCCTCCGTGCTCAAGCAGCTGGCCGCCTACGTGGGCCGTGACGCGTTCCTCGACGCCGCGCACCGCTACTTCGCCGCCCACGCGTGGGGCAACGCCTCCCTCGCCGACTTCATGGCCGTGCTCGAGGCCGCCTCCGGGCGGGACATGCGCGCGTGGGCGGACGCGTGGCTGCACACCTCCGGCGTGCCCCGGCTGCGGGTCGACGTCGACGGCGACACCCCGGCGCTGCACCAGGAGGGCACGGACCCGGTCACGGGCGGGTCGATCCTCCGCCCGCACGTGCTGAAGGTCGGCGTGTTCACGCCCGGGCAGGACGGCGTCCTGCACCGCACCGCCCAGGTCACCGCCGACGTGCCGGGCGGGGCGGAGGGCGCCGCCGTGCCCCTGCCGGACCTCGAGGTCCCCGGGGGCGTCCGCCTCGTGCTGCCCAACGACGAGGACCTCACCTACGCCGCCGTCGCGCTCGACGCGGACTCGCTGCGCGCGGCCCTGACGCACCCCATCGCGGACCCGCTCGCGGAGGCCACCGTGTGGGCCGCCCTGTGGTCGATGACCCGCGACGGCGAGCTGCCGGTCGCCCGGTTCCTGGACGCGGTCGCGACGCTGTCCGCGCGGATCGCGACCGTGGGCGTGCACGCGCAGGTGCTGGCGCAGGCCGCCGCGGCCGTGGGCCAGTACGCCCGCGCCGAGGACCGGGACACTCTGCGCACCCTGGTGGGCGAGGTGCTGGCCGAACAGACCCGGACGCTCGAGGCCGGCTCCGACCGCCAGCGCACCGCGGCCCGCACGTGGGCGACGCTGGCGCGGGCCGACGTCGGGATGGCCTCGGCCCTCGAGGCCGCCCTGCTCGGCGAGGACGCGGCGACGTCGGCGCCGGGCCTGGCGATCGACGCGGAGCTGCGCTGGCTCGTGCTCCAGGCCCTCGCCGCGACCGGCCGGGCCGACCAGGACCGCCTGGACGCGGAGCTCGAGGCCGGCCGCACCGACCAGACGGTCACGTGGCATCGCCTCGCCACGGCCGCCCGCCCCGAGGCCGAGGTCAAGGCCGCGGCGTGGGAGGCGGTCATGTCCGGTCGCACGGCCACCGGCACGGAGCTGTCCAACGACCTGCTCTCGGCCACGGCGGCCGGCTTCGCCGCGGGCGAGGTCGAGCTCCTCGCCCCCTATGAGTCCGGCTTCTGGCCGCGCCTGACCTCGGTGTGGGCCTCACGGTCCAACGGGCTGGCCTCGCGCGCGATCGGCGGGCTGTTCCCGGGCCGCCAGGACGCGGTGGCCGGCGACGCGGACGCGCAGGAGTCGCACCCGACGCTGGCCGCGGCCCAGCACTGGCTGGACGAGCACCCCGACGCCCCGGGGGCACTGCGGCGCCTGGTCGTGGAGCACACGGACGCCCTGCGGCGGTCCCTGCGCGTGCAGGCGGTGCAGCCGGCGGGCTGAGCCGCCGGCCCGGTCCAGCCCACCGTGGTCACGACACGCCGCGTCCCTGCGGGACAGACGGCGTGTCGTGACCACGGTGGCTCAGGGCACCCGCGCCGTCCACTCCGGGGTCGTGAACTTGGTGCGGGCCAGCTGCTCGGCCTCCTCGCGGGTGGCCTCGTCCAGCTCGACGCGGCGGGCGCCGTAGCGCTCCTCGAAGGTGGTCATCATGGTCTCCCAGATCTCCGCGCGGGAGACGCCGGTCTGGCGGCGGAGCGGGTCCACCCGCTTCTTCGCCGAGGCCACCCCCTTGCCGCGCAGCTTCTCCCGGCCGATGCGCAGCACCTCCATCATCTTGTCCGCGTCGATGTCGTAGCTCATCGTCACGTGGTGCAGGAGCCCGGCCGTGCCCACCCGCTTCTGCGCGGCGCCGCCGATCTTCCCCTGGTCCGTGGCGATGTCGTTGAGCGGCTGGTAGAACGCGTGCACGCCGAGCCGGGAGAGCGCGTCCATGGTCCACTCGTCCAGGAACGGGTAGGTCTCCGCCGTCTCCAGCCCGTCGACCAGCGACGACGGCACGTGCAGCGAGTACGTGACGCAGTTGTCCGCCTCCATGAACATCGCGCCGCCGCCGGAGATCCGCCGCACCACGTTGATGCCGTGCCGCCGCGCCCCCTCGGGGTCCACCTCGTTGGCCAGCGACTGGAAGGCGCCGATCACCACGGCCGGCTCGTTCCACTGCCACAGACGCATGGTCGGCTTGCGACGTCCCTCGGCCACCTGTCGGGTGAGCACCTCGTCCAGGGCCACGGTCAGCGCGATCGGCATCGGCTCCGGCCCGATGACCTCCCACTCGTGGTCCTCCCACGTGGTCGCCTTGCCGAGGGCGCGACGCACGGCCGAGGCGACCGCGAAGGCGTCCACGCCGAACAGCTCGGCCTCGGGTCGCAGACCCCGCTCGACGGCCTCCCGGATGACGCGGTGCTCGGCGTCCGAGGACAGTCCGGTCACCGCCGCGTTGAGGTCGTCGAGCGCCTCGTCCGGCTCGAGGAAGAAGTCGCCGTTGATGCTGGCGGTCGCGATCCGTCCGTCCGCGAGGCTCAGGTCCGCCGCGACCAGCTTGCCGCCGATCACCTTGTATTCACCGTGGAGAGTCGTCATGCCCGTCAGCCTACGGGCGACGCGACGGGCCCCGCACCGCCCGGATCCCTCCGGGGGCGCGGGGCCCGTCGTCGTGCTGTGCGTGCGGCTCAGGCCGCCGCGGTCACTTCTTGCCGCCGAAGCCCTTGAAGCGGGCGTTGAAGCGCTCGACGCGGCCGGCGGTGTCCATGATGCGCTGCTTGCCCGTGTAGAACGGGTGCGAGGCGGCCGAGATCTCGACGTCGATCACCGGGTAGGTGTTGCCATCGCTCCACTCCGCGGTCTTCTCGGAGTTCGCGGTGGTGCGGGTGAGGATCTTCTCACCGGAGGCGAGGTCGTTGAAGATGACGTAGCGGTAATCCGGGTGGATCTCAGACTTCATGGTGCATCCTTCGTGTCAGCCACCTGATTGGGACCAGGGGCGCGAGAGGTGTGGTCAGGGGGTCCGCCGGACGGCGGGCCAGCCGCCCACTCTACCGCACCCGGGCCGGTCAGCGCGCGCGCAGCTCCCACAGCGCGACCGCCGCGGCCGCGGCCACGTTCAGCGAGTCGACGCCGTCGGGCATGGGGATGACGATGTCGGCGTCGGTCTGGGCGAGGGTCTCGGGCCGGACCCCCGGCCCCTCCTGCCCCAGGACGAGGGCCAGGCGCTCGGCGGTCCGCAGCGGCTCGATCTCCGGCGAGTTCAGGCCCACGGCGCGATCCGTCACCTCGAGGGCGGCCACCGCGAACCCGGCCGCCCGCAGCGCGGGCAGCGACGCGGCGACCGGACCGGGCAGGCGCGCCCACGGCAGGCGGAACACCGTGCCCATCGAGACGCGGATGGCGCGCCGGTACAGCGGGTCGGCGGCCTGCGGGGTGAGCAGCAGCGCGTCCCAGCCGAGGGCGACGGCGGAGCGCACCACGGCGCCCAGGTTCGTGTGGTCCACGACGTCCTCGGCGATGAGCACGCGCCGGGCGCCCGCGAGGACGTCGGCGAGCGGCCGGGGTGCGGGGCGGTCCATCGCGGCCAGGGCGCCGCGGTGCAGGTGGAACCCGGTGAGGGCCTCGAGCACGTCGTCGGGTCCGGTGAACACCGGGACGTCCGGATGGGCGGCGAGCACGTCCGCGAAGGACGCGCGGTAGCGGTTCCCCAGCAGGAAGGAGCGCGGGGTGTGTCCGGCGTCCAGTGCGCGGCGGACCACCTGGGAGGACTCGGCGAGGAAGACGCCGTGCTCCGCGTCGACGCGACGGCGCAGGGCCGCGTCCGTCATGGTCGTGTAGGGGGCCAGGCGGGGGTCGGCGAGGTCCTCGATCCGCTCCAGGCGCACCTCGCGGGTCCCGCCCTCACCCACCCGAGACCTGCCGCATCACCATGGCCACCAGCCCGGCCAGGCCCACGATCACGATGGTGACGCGCAGCGCCGTGGGCGAGATGCGCCGCCCGATCCGCGCGCCCACGAGCCCGCCCACGAGCGAGGAGAGCGCGATCAACAGGACGGCCCGCCAGTCGATGCGGTCGAAGGCGAAGACCAGGTAGAACGCGGCGGCGGTGAGGTTGACCACCAGCGACAGCCACGTCTTCACCGCGTTGGCGTGCACGAGGGTGCCGCCCACCAGCAGCACGCCGAAGATCGCCATGAGCATGACGCCCTGGGCGGCCACGAAGTAGCCGCCGTAGATGCCGGTCAGGAACACGAGCGTCCACAGCGTCGGGGTCACGGGGCCCACCGGCACGGGAGAGTCCGCGCCGGGGGTCGGCCCCTGGTGCTCCGCCCGATGCCGGACCCACCGCTGGATGCGCGGCTGCAGCACGACGACCGTCAGGGCCACCACGAGCAGCACCGGCGCGACGTAGCCGAACACGGCCGGGGGCAGCGAGGTGAGCAGGGCGGCGCCGATGACCCCGCCGAGCAGCGACGCGACGGTCAGCTTCGGCAGGAGCACCCGGGACTGGGCCAGCTCGCGGCGGTACCCGTACGTGCCGGAGAAGCCCGAGGCCACCAGGCCCATCGCGTTGGAGACCTGCGCCGTCACGGGCGGGAAGCCGACTGCCACGAGCGTGGGGAAGGTGACGAGCGTGCCCGAGCCGATCACCGAGTTGATCGTGCCGGCCCAGAACCCCGCGAGCAGCACGAGCAGGACCTGCCACAGGTCCATGCCCAGCAGCTGCACGGTCAGCAGCCCCGTCACCGGGCCACGGCGGTGTACCGACCGCCGGTGCGGGTCACCTTCAGGTCCGTGCCGAACGCCGCGGAGAGGTGCTCCTCGGTGAGCGTCGACTCGATGGGCCCGGCCGCCACGGCGCCGCCGTCCCGCAGCAGCAGCGCATGCGTGAAGCCCGGGGGCACCTCCTCGAGGTGGTGCGTGACGAGGACCAGCGCGGGCGCGTCCTCGTCCGTGGCGAGCGCCGTCAGCTGGCGCACGAGGTCCTCCCGCCCGGCGAGGTCCAGGCCCGCGGCGGGCTCGTCCAGCAGGAGCAGCTCGGGGTCGGTCATCAGGGCGCGGGCGATGAGCACGCGCTTGCGCTCACCGTCGGAGAGGGTGCCGAACGCGCGGTGGGCGAGGCGGGAGAGCCCCCAGGTCGCCACGAGGCCGAGCGCGCGGGCGCGATCCTCCGTCTCGTACCGCTCGCGCCACGTGCCGGTGATCCCGTAGGCGGCGGTGACGACGGCGTCCTGCACGGTCTCGTTCGCGGGCACCTGGGCGGCGAGCTGCGCGGAGGACAGGCCGATGCGCGGGCGCAGCTCGAACACGTCGACGGCGCCGAGCACCTCGTCCAGCACGCCGACGTCGCCGGCGGTCGGGTGCAGGCGGGCCGCGGCCAGCTGGAGCAGCGTCGACTTGCCGGCGCCGTTCGGGCCCATCACGATCCACCGCTGCCCCGCGCGGACCGTCCAGTCCAGGGGGCCGAGGATGTCGGTCGTGCCGCGGCGCACGCGCACGCGGCGCATCTGCAGCACGGCGTCCTCATCCGGGAGGAACCAGTCGTCGGGAGGCGCGGGGGTGGTCATGGGGGCCAGCCTAGTCCGGTGAGCGGGCGCGTCGCCGATGCGACGCACGCCCGGCCGCGCCCGCACCCCCGCCTAGGATGCCGCGCATGAGCACCCTGCGCCGCCTCGTCGTCACCGCCGACCCCGCCCTCCTCGTCACGGACGCGCCCCCGGTCGGCGTGCCCGACGGCGCCGAGCGGCTCATCGACGACGGCCTGCTGGGCTGGCGCTTCGCCGCGGACGAGTGGGCGGCGGCCCCGGAGCCGGGCTCCGGGTGGGACGTGCTCACGCTGCCGGCGACGGTCGCCGCCGCACCGGCGCCCCTCGTGGTGACAGACGTGGACTCCACGCTGATCCGGCAGGAGGTCATCGAGCTGCTCGCCGCCCACGCCGGCCGCGAGGCCGAGGTCGCCGAGGTGACGGAGCGGGCGATGCGCGGTGAGCTCGACTTCGCCGCCTCGCTGCACGCGCGCGTCGAGGCGCTCGCGGGGCTGCCCGTGGGCGTCGTGGCGGACGTGGTGCGGGCCATCCGGCCCACCGACGGAGCCCTCGCGCTGATCGAGACCGTCACCGCGGCCGGCGGCCGGGTGTGCGCGGTCTCCGGCGGCTTCACCCAGGTGCTCGCCCCGCTGGCCGAGGCGTGGAGCGTGCACGCCTACTGCGCCAACGAGCTCGAGGTGCAGGACGGGCACTTGACGGGGAAGGTGCTGGGCGACGTCGTGGACCGCGCGGCGAAGGCCGCCATGCTGCGCGCCTGGGCCGAGGACGCGGGGCTCACCCCCGAGCAGGCCGTCGGCGTGGGCGACGGCGCCAACGACATCGACCTGCTCGAGGCGGCCGGCTGCGGCGTGGCGCTGTGCGCGAAGCCGATCCTCCGGGAGCACGCGGACGTCGTCGTCGACGTGCCCTCCTTCACCCCCCTGCGGTGGCTCCTCGGTCTCTGAGGCATCCGCTCCCGGAGGTCACGAGGGCCGGATCCCACGGATCCGGCCCTCGTCGTCTGGGGTGTGGTGGGGTTCAGTCCTGCCCGAGGAAGTCTTCGGCGCCGCCCACGAGCTCGGTGTGGCCGACCTCGAGGCCCTCGCGGCCCACGAGGGAGGCGATCTCGGCGGCGAACTCCTCCACGGTGTAGAGCTTGCCGGCGGCCTCGCGGCGGGCCTCGATGGCACCTGGCTCGGCGCGGTCGAGCAGGGTGGCGGTGATGGTGCCCTCGATCATGTCGCCGGAGACCACCACGAAGCCCACGCCCTTCTCGGTGAACGCGGGGATGCGCTCGCGCAGGGCGTCCTCGCCGGCGCGCTTGGAGCGGGCCACGGGCTCGTAGGAGTCCATCGTGGCGACCTCGTCGATGAAGTGCGCCTGGTGGGAGGTCACGAACACGATCTGCCCGCCGGCACCCATGCGCTCGAGCGCGGCGTCGGCCAGCGCGGCCTGGGCGTCACGGTTGAGCTTCAGGGCGTAGTCCTCGCCGAACTGGGACTCCATGCCGCCCGAGGCGTTGAGCACGAGCACGTCGAGTGAGCCGAAGTGCTCCACGGCGGCGTCCAGCAGCGCGGCCCGATCCTCGGCGACGGTCACGTCGCCGCCCACGGCCACGGCGCGGCCGCCGGCGTCCTCGATCCTCTGCACCACCTTGTTCGCGCGCGGCGCCTTCTGGCGGTAGTTCACCACGACGCCCGCGCCGCGGGCGGCCAGCAGCTCGGCGGTGGCGGCTCCGATGCCGCGGGAGGAGCCGGTGACGACGACGCCGCGTCCGGCCAGGTCCTGCTCGGTCATGTTCTGTGCTTCCTGTCTGCTCAGCGGTCGGTGGTCGTCAGTGGCCCATGCCCAGGCCGCCGTCCACGGGGATCACGGCCCCGGAGATGTACGCGGCCTCGTCCGAGGCCAGCCAGCGCACGACGCCGGCCACCTCCTCCGGGGCGGCGAAGCGGCCGGCCGGGATGGACGTCTTGTACTGGGCCTTGAGCTCGTCGTCGAGGGACTGCGTCATCTCGGTGTCGATGTAGCCGGGGGCCACGACGTTCGCGGTCACGCCGCGCGCGCCGAGCTCGCGCGTGATCGAGCGGGCCATCCCGACGAGGCCGGACTTGGAGGCGGCGTAGTTGACCTGGCCGGGCGAGCCGAGCAGGCCCACCACGGAGGAGACCAGGACGATGCGGCCGCGCTTCAGGCGCATCATGCCCTTGGTGGCGCGCTGCACCACGCGGAAGGCGCCGGTGAGGTTCGTGTCGATCACCGAGGTGAAGTCGTCCTCGGACATGCGCAGCAGCAGCTGGTCGTGGGTGATGCCGGCGTTGGCCACGAGCACCTCGACCGGGCCGTGGGCCTGCTCGACCTCGCGGAAGGCCGCGTCCACGGAGGCCGCGTCCGTCACGTCGGCCCGGACCGCGAGGACCCCCTCCGGCCCCTCCCCCGAGCGGGAGGTGATGGCCACCCGGTCGCCGTTCGCGGCGAACGCCCGGGCGATGGCCAGGCCGATGCCGCGATTGCCCCCCGTGACGAGGACGCTGCGGCCGGCGGCCTGCGCGTCCGCTGCGGGCGTGGTGGTCTGATCGGCCATGGGAACACCTTCCGGACGGGACGGGACTAGACTGGAGCACCGGCGCGGCGCCGTCGACGCCGTCCTGCGGGACGCCGCCGAGGGCGGGCGCGCCGGCATGTGAACCACCACTCTACGTCCGCGGCCGCGCGGGGGCCCTCCGCAGGGCGCGACGTGCCAGGAGGATGCGCCATGACCAGCTCCGCCGCCGGCTCCCGAGCCGGCCGTCCCGCCCGCGCCGGGCGCGGGACGACACCGGAGGTCCAGGGGGTCACCACCGCCGCCGCCGGCCGCAGCGCGGACCGGGAGGCGCGCATGAAGGTCTACCTGGTCCAGATGCTGCTCCGCACCGCCTGCTTCGTCGCCGCGCTCTTCACCCACGGCTGGTGGCAGCTCGGGTTCATCCTCGGCGCGGTCGTGCTGCCCTACGTCGCCGTCGTGCGCGTGAACAACACCGGCCCGCAGCAGGCCGGCACCCTGCGCGCCGTGCCCGCCCAGGGACCGGCCCTGGCCCCCCGCCCCGACGACACGGCGGCGCCCGAGCCGGTCGTGCTCACCGGCGACCTCGTGGACGACCCGCGCGACCGTGCGCCCCGGGCGCTGGGCCGAGGGTCCTCGTCCGCCGGCGGTCCCGGCCTGCCCGGACGGGGCGCCGCGTGATCGGCGCGGTCCCGGGTGAGCCGGGCATGGACCTGCTGGGCGCCCTGGCGTCCGGCCGCCTCGACCCCGCCGCCGGTGCCTCCACTGCCCGATCCCCGCACGCCGCCGCGGACGGGCCCGAGCGGCCGGTCTGCTCGCGTCGCGGCTGCGCCGCGGAGGCCGCCTGGGCCCTGGAGTGGAACAACCCGCGCGTCCACGCCCCGGACCGCGTGAAGACCTGGCTGGCCTGCGCGGACCATCGGCCCTTCCTGGACGACTTCCTGAGCGCCCGCGGCTTCCTGCGGCGCTCCCGCCCGCTCGACCCGGCCGCCACGCAGGCGCCCGAGGTCGACACGCCCGAGACCCCGCAGGAGCCCCCGCGCCCATGAGCAC